>NZ_JAHVIN010000010.1:0-213951 GCF_019801685.1 Halomonas sp. DP8Y7-1
TTGAAGATGTCCATGACCACGGAGGCCTTGCGCTTCGCGGTCCATCGCTTGATGGGGTTGTCGTCAGTCATTCTGTCCTCCTGATGGCTGCACTATAGCCTGTGCAGCTCGGGAGGGGGGCACTTGAGCTATTGTAGTGCCGCCGTCCTGAGCTGCATAGGTTACACCGCAGCCATTAGAAGGAAAGAATGTATCTGGGTGCAACGATTTAAGTCGCTGGGCTAGGCTTAAGTGGTAATCAGTTTCTAGGCTATGTGTCACCCCGTGCGCACGCGTCGTTAAGCGGCCTAGTGTGTGTGGAAACCAGGTAGGACGGCATTACAAGTGGGTTAGGCTCGCCAAAAGTGAAGAACTATACTCTGCCGGACACATTGGGCATTAGTCGTTTAGATGTTCGGATAGTAGAAGGGCTTGTGTTCTTCTGCTAAAAAGCTGGAAGATCTATCACCAGTCATAATGCTGTAATGCTCCTGCTAAGATTTTGTTAAACTGCGTACCGCCCAACAAGTATAGGAAAAGTATTTTCAGAGCTAATTTGTACGTATTTGATACGACTAATATGCCAATGCTCAATGTTATGATTTGTTGCGAATGTTTTAGGTCGCTTACTCGTTAGGTTGGCTGTAGCCAATTTAGCTCACAAGTGCAGTAAACCACAAGATCCAATCAGGCTGGATTATAAAGTGCCACATACTATACGCTTTCAAATTGATTTAACTTGTCTTGACAAGCTATATCCGATTGGGTTTTTCTCATTCTATATTATTTCTTTTGTCTTCCCCTACGCGCTGATTGCTAAATCTGCATTTTTAGTAATTATAACATTTTGTTATGCTTTCGCGTTGATGTTCACGGGCTTAAGAATAAAACAAGGGCTTCTCTTACCATTCTTGACAACTTGTTTGGTTTCTATATTTGCACTTATATATATATTTATTGAAAGTGGGATATATGGGATACTGAATGTTGAGTTTTGGTTTTTTATATCTTGGGTGTTGATGTTCTTCTCATCCTACCGGTTGATATCTAAAGGAAATATTGGATATTTAAATGTATTTTTCCTTTGTTTTCTATGTTTCCAAATATTTTTAGTACTTGGTCAGGTGTCGATGAAGGTAACTGGGTTTGGATTTTATACCCTATCCGAGTTTAGTGAGTCGGCTAACTATCAATACAGCAATATGCTGAGCGGTAGCTTCGTAAATTCCAATGATTTAGCTTCAGTATGTGTTATGATAGCGCTTTTCTTTATGCTTAATAGAGAGAGAAGTGAAAGATTTTATGGTATTTCAGTTTTCCTCTCCTTCCTGTTAATTTTAGCAACGATGTCCCGGGTATCATTTATAGCTTTCTTACTGGTGTATCTTTATTTCGAAGCACGTCGTTCTTTCTGCAAGCTAATCTTTGCCACGTTTGCTTTCATTCTCTTGGCTGTTGTCTTCTATTACTGCGCAAATGAAGTTTATGGGAAATACTTACCCCTTGATCGCATAGTTGACAGGATAAACAGTATAGCTTCTGTCGCTAGTGGTGGAGTTAGTAATGACAATTCAATTTCACTTAGGCTGCATTCTTATTTGAACTTTTTTAGCGTGTTTGAAGAGTTAGGCTTTGGAAGTGTCCGGTATCAAGACTATTCACAGTTTTTTGATAGCTCAGAACACTCGATAGGCCTTTTCGCCACTAATCCTCATTCATTCGTATTTGAGGTTGGATATTGGTTAGGCTGGCCGGGTCTAATAATATTGTTGGGTTTCTTTCTTTCATTTATTAATTTAGAAAGGTTTTTTGACTCGGTGTGCGTGATTGTATCTTTTATTCTGATTAGTTGTGTTAGTTCATCTATTGTCGGAGGTTTCGCTTTTATGTTTGCTTTTTTTTCGTGTGCACTATCAGTCGCTACAACTAGAAAAAAAGGTCAACATACTTACTGAGCTCTAATTCTAGTATTATTTTTTTTCAGGAAAACTTTGCCTACAAGTATTAGTAATTAAGTGATTGGCAAAGTTGAAGTGCAAACTCATAAGCGCGTAAATAACACACCCAGGAAGTTCAGTAATGGCTAAAGTAGTTCACCTGACAACAGTTCACAAGAGATACGATACACGTATCTTTCTAAAGGAGTGCCGCTCCCTCACGAAGCGTGGCCACAGTGTCGCTCTCATTGTGGCTGACGGTTTAGGAGATGAAATACGGGATGGAGTATCAATTTATGACATTGGTAGCAGCACCGGGAGGCTAGACAGAATACTTCGAGCCTCCAAAAAAATGTATCGAAAAGGATTATCTTTAGATGCGGAGATTTATCATTTACATGATCCTGAGCTGATTCCAGTCGGGCTGAAGCTTAAAAAAAATGGAAAAAAGGTTATTTTTGATTCTCATGAAGATGTACCAAAGCAACTAACAGGTAAACCCTATCTAAATTCAGTTTATCGGTGGTTGTTGCCTAAGCTTTTTGCGAAGTATGAGATGTGGGCTTCACGCAAATTAGACTGTGTCGTCGCAGCCACGCCATATATACGAGACAAGTTCTCTTCTTTGGATGTTATTTCTGTTGATGTAAATAATTTTCCTATAGTAGATGAACTTTTTTTGACAAGTGACAGTCATAACGTAAAGGAAAAACAAGTATGTTATGTAGGTGCTCTTTCGGAGATACGAGGAATTCATGAAATAGTTAAAGCTATAGATCTCGTAAGTAGCGATACAACTTTAGTAATTGGTGGTGAGTTTCCAGATTTTGTGTTCGAATCAACAGTTAAAAACCATGCTGGGTGGAAAAAAGTAGTCGAGAGAGGCTGGTTAGATCGAGATGCTGTACGACGTGTATTAAATGAATCTGTTGCTGGCCTGGTAACACTACACCCTACAATAAACTACTTGGATGCGCTTCCAGTTAAAATGTTTGAGTATATGGCGGCTGGGTTACCAGTTGTCTGTTCAAATTTTCCACTTTGGAAGAGTATTGTTGAGGAGAATAGATGTGGTGTATGTGTTGATCCTCTTGATCCGTCAGAGATTGCACGAGCCATCGAATATTTAATTAATCATCCTGAAGAAGCTAGTGTGATGGGAAACAACGGAAAACAGGCTGTTTTGAAAAAGTATAATTGGGCGGAAGAAGAGAAGAAGTTATTTGATATTTATGATCAAATTCGATCTTGATCTCATCCAGAACACCTACTTTCATACTTCGACGGTTCGACAAAGCGAGTTTATAGCACTGTCTACTATATGCACAAGCTTTAATGAGAAGTGACACTTTGTTTTCTCTCGGCTAGAGCTATTTGCAGCGATATGTTTTTGTATTTTTACAGAATTGGCGGTTAATGGTGAGACAGCTGGATGTACAAAACAATCGAGGGACTTGTGTGGCCGGCTTTTAGAAAGCTGCGATCCAGCGATCGATCACAACCCTGACTTGACCCAGCGATTTAAAGCGATGGAGTCAGATGCATCTTCCCTGTAAAGGCCAAAAAAAGTGCTCCTTTAGCCAATTCGTCTATAGTGTATAAGACGTTGTGATCACTTGAGCCAGCCCATATATTGTACCTGTTCCGCATAGTGGCGAATGCTGCAGATAGGTCTGATATTGTAGGAGGGGCTGCTGAGTGCTGAAGTGACCCCCTCCCGAGCTGCACAGGCTATAGTGCAGCCATCAGGAGGACAGAATGACTGACGACAACCCCATCAAGCGATGGACCGCGAAGCGCAAGGCCTCCGTGGTCATGGACATCTTCAAGGGCAAGACCACAGCAGCTGAGGTGGCCCGCCAATACGATCTCACCGTCTCCGAGATCGAGGGCTGGGTCGATGAGGCCCAGCGCAGTATGGAAAACGGGTTCAGGGCTCGCCCGAAGGACGTCAGAGAGCAGTACGAATCTGAACTGCGGGAGACCAAAGAGGCGCTGGGTGAGGCCCACCTGCAGATCTATGCGCTAAAAAAGTTTCGCCGCCTGCTCGACGAGGACGAGAACTCGTAAGGTCGCTGCAGGCGGAAATGGTCCAGCAGGGCCACGTGGTGTCGCTCGTCAAACTCTGTCAGTGGTTGGGGCTTCCCCGGCGGACGTTGTATTACCGTCCGAGGCCGCGGCGACGCACGATCAATACTGAGCTAACCAAGAGAGTGAAGCTTGCGCTGGAGCAGTTCCCCACCTACGGCTATCGCCGTCTGGCGTGCGTCCTGGGGGAGAATCGCAAGCCGATCCAGCGCATCTTGCAGCTCAAAGGCTGGCAGGTACGCAAGCGGCCACAAGGCTTCCTGCCGCGTGCCCAGAGCCTGCCGTCCGTCGCCTCTCGGCCTGATGAGCGTTGGGCCTCCGACCTCACCCATGTGTGGTGCGGTAAGGATCGGCGGGCCAGCCTGGCGGTGATCATCGACTGTTGCACCCGAGAGATTCTTGGTTGGCGATTGTCGGACAACGGCAGCAGCAAGACGGCTGAAGCAGCGCTGGAAGAGGCTCTGGTACACCGATTCGGCGCACTGGGTCGGATTCATCAACCGCTGGCCCTACGCTCTGACAACGGCCTCGTTTTCAGCAGTCGGCACTATACGGCGACAGTGAAGGCCTACGGGCTCACACAAGAGTTCACGACGCCCTACACCCCGGAGCAAAACGGCCTCGTTGAGCGCTTCTTCCGGTCCCTGAAGGAAGAATGCATCTGGCAGCACCGGTTCGAGTCGCTGGGCCAGGCCCGAGCGGTAATCAGCCGCTGGATCCGATAGTACAACGAAGAGCGGCCACATCAGTCTCTAGGCTATGTGGCACCCCGAGCACACCCGTCATTAGCGGCGTAGGGTGTGCAGAAACCAGGGGGTCATTACAGTGCGTCAGCGTACCCCGAGTGAGTAGATCACTGCTTCCTCCAGTGACGCCCCACAGTCTTGCCGCTGCCATTTTTTGATATCCTCCAGCCAAGTGTCGCAAGTGTCCTATTGCTAATGCTTGGCACAAGTTAACTCGCCGTTCATAACCGTCCTTGTTGGTGAGGTCAGTTGTCCAGTACTCTTTGGACTTCGAAGCGACGGCAGGCAGGCACTTCGCGCTAGGGCGTAAGTCTTGAAGTCTGTTACCCACTTGTAGACAGTTTATGTAGACTTGGAGTGCTTTCCTATAATTCACGCTTGGCGACGATAGCCATGGATAGTGAACCGCTGGGGAAGGCGCCGTGACGCCGGATCGGTATTGATGCCGCGTCGGCGTGGCCTGGGGCGGTTATACAATGTTCGCCGGGTAGGGCCAGCGACTGCCGGAGTTAGACGAGTGACAGTAGATGGCCCTGCTGAGCCGTTTTCGCCTTTAGCGCAGTTACGATTTCTCGTCTTCATCGAGCAGGCGACGAAAAATTTTTAGCGCATAAATTTTAGTTAGCCCAATCCATCCAACCCTCAATCGCAGAGATGTTGGGGTCGTGTTGGCGACCCACTTCAGCAAAGGAGGCCTTTGCTTTGAAGACGTCGATGACAACTACGGCTCTGTTCGTTGCCGTCCAGCGTATGGCAGTAGGTTTATTGCTCATGTCATTTTCTAGATGCCTGCACTATAGCTTGTGCAGCTCGAGAGCGGGGGGAGCACTTCAAGTTCGCAGTCATGCATTTGCCGGTGGGTTTATCGCTAATGTACTCCTCTTGAAGGCTGAACCATAATCTGTTTAATTGGAAAGAAGGCCACATCGTACCACTATGTTATGACACGTAAATTATACGACCTATCTTAGGTCTACTTATTCTCGTTTCGCGAATCAATGTGATTTTTCGGATAGATAGATTGCAGTGGTTGGAATTAATATCTTGTAAGATTTTCTGACTATTTGATACTAAGTCGCCCATAACATATTAAAGTATTCTGGTAAGAAAATGAAACTAGTCAGTATTATAACCCCGTTATATAATTGTGAACATCGCCTTAGAAAAACAGTACAGTCAGTGATCGACCAAAGTTACGATAATTGGGAATTGATCATAGTTGACGACTGTTCTACGGATAATTCTTTAAATGTTGCTTTAGAGTTAGGTCGTTCGGACTCAAGAATAGTTGTTTATGGACTAGATGAAAATTGTGGTCCTGCTGTAGCTAGAAATTACGCTCTCAGCAAAGCTTCTGGGAACTATATCGCTTTTTTAGATAGCGACGATGTGTGGTATGCTGATAAACTCAGTAGACAAGTTAATTTTATTGAAAGAACCGGATGTGCCTTTACGTATACATCATATTTAAGGGTAAGTGACAATAACAAAAACCTGGGCAAGGTAGTCGCACCAGAGAGTTTGACATATAACGATTTGCTTAAAGGTTGTTCTATCGGCTGCTTAACTGTCATGTATGATTACCAAAAAGTGGGACTAAGAAAGATGCCTAGTATATTGAAGCGCCAGGATTTGGGACTATGGTTAGATATTCTGAGGGATATACCTGAAGGTCTTGGCATCTCAGAAGTGCTAGCTGAGTACACTGTAAGACGTGATTCAGTTTCTGGCAATAAGTTACAAGCCGCCCGATATCAGTGGAAGCTATACAGAGAAGTTGAGAAACTGGGGTTTTTGGTTAGTTGCTATTACTTTTTTCATTACGCAACATCAGCTTTAGTTAAGAGAGCTCGGCCCAATAGGTAGAATTTCCGGACTCTTATTTATAGTTTTTATGAGCATTTGAGCATTTGAGCATTGCCTTTCTGGTATCGTACATAACAGAAATATTAAAAATCCGATTTGAGATTTCATTATATTCTGAGTTTTATATGTGCTTTATATTTTTTCTTTTTACAACATGAAGTGAACTAAGTTTTTGGTGTTCCTGTGTTTTGTTTTATGGCTTTTTAGGTTTTGATGAGATGTGACTAGTGACTAGTTTTTAAAATTTAACAACTTTTTCGTAGTATTCTAATGATATATAGAGGTGATAGGTGAAGCGAAGTTACGAGCGTCGACATTCGCGTTGGTATGAGATGATTTTACTAACACTTCCTTTTCAACTTATTGTGGGCATCGCTATGGTCGCGTTGCTTCCCGCCGTGGAGCGTTGGGGGTGGGGGTTTTGGTCGGCACTAGATGAGGTAAGAATTAATAGTTTTTTAGCTATTTCGCTGTCATTCATATTTGTTGTAGTTACGCAAAGAAGGTTGCTTCGATATCCTGGCGTGCAAATTGCTGCATACATAGTTCCTACTGTAACCAGTGCTTTTCTTCTGATGATAGCAGTGTTGTTTTTTAGTAGGGAGGCATATTCACGTCAGGTTCTCTTCACTGGTTATATACTTACATTGCTTTGGTGTTTTTCTGGATATTTTTTAGGTATTCGTTACCGTCGTCTTAAGTTAGCGGTGGTACCAGTTGGCACAGCGGTTGATTTATTATCAGCCGCGGGAAGCGAGCTTAGGTGCTTAGAGAAGCCTGACCTTGATAACGTACGTTATGATGGCGTAGTAGCTGACTTGAGGTCAGATGATCTTTCCCCAGAATGGGAGAAATTTCTTGCCCAATGCACACTTAATTATATTCCAGTCTACCACGTTAAGCAGATATCCGAATCAATGACTGGTCGAGTTCAAATTGAGCATCTTGCCGAAAACGAGATAGGGTCGCTGCTGCCTTCGCGGCTTTATAGTTTTTGTAAGCGTTGTTTTGATATTTTTGCTGTATTGCTTGCAGCGCCGCTGACGGTGCCTTTGATGGCCCTGACTGCGATTGCCGTTAAGCTGGACAGCCCTGGCCCTGCTCTTTTCATCCAAGAGCGGGTAGGGCAAGGAAACAAGACTTACAATATATATAAGTTTCGTAGTATGCGAGTTGATTCCGAGAAAGATGGAGCAAAGCTAGCTCAAACTTCGGATTCACGAATAACTCGAATCGGTAATTTTATAAGGAAGACACGTCTTGATGAACTGCCTCAGTTCTTTAATGTTATTAAAGGGGACATGAGCCTGATCGGTCCACGCCCTGAACAGCGTGCGTTTGTTGAGCAATTTGAGACTGAAATCCCTTTTTACACATATCGGCATGTTGTAAAACCTGGTATTACAGGTTGGGCTCAAGTTGTTCAAGGTTATGCCAGTGATGCAGATGATACGCGAATAAAAATTCAGCATGATTTTTACTACATCAAGCATTTTTCACTCTGGATTGATATACTGATTGTCTTTAAGACAATTAAGACGATACTGACCGGGTTTGGTGCTAAGTAAGATTTTGGAGGTGGTGAATGGCTGTGTTAGTTACAGGCGGAGCAGGTTATATTGGTTCCCACATGGTGTTGTCTCTTTTGAAAGAAGCATACGAAGTTGTAGTTGTAGATAACTTTTGTAATTCTTCTCCAGAGGCTTTGCGCCGGGTTTGCTCTATCGCGGGGCGAGAGTGCTCTGTTGTAGAAGGCGATATTCGTGATGAATATCTTCTTCAAAAAATATTTATGGAAAACGACATAAGTGAAGTACTACACTTCGCTGGTCTGAAAGCAGTAGGAGAGAGTGTAAACGCCCCTCTGAAATATTACGAGAATAACGTGGCTGGCACATTGTCCCTCTGTAAGGCAATGAAGCGAGCAGGCGTTCGAAACTTGGTGTTTAGCTCTTCAGCTACGGTCTATGGAGATGCTGTGAATATGCCGATCAGTGAGGACTGTCCTACGGGCACACCGACTAATCCCTATGGCAGATCCAAGCTTATCGTTGAAGACATTTTGTGCGATGTGGCGAAATCTGATCCGAAATGGTCCATCGCGCTTCTAAGATATTTTAACCCCGTGGGTGCTCATGAGAGCGGGCTCATTGGAGAGGATCCGATGGGTGAGCCGAATAATCTTGTTCCTTACGTGGCGCAGGTTGCTGTAGGAAGACGACCACAGTTATTGATTTTCGGTGGTGATTATCAGACTAAAGATGGTACTGGCGTCAGAGACTATATCCATGTAGAAGATCTCGTTGCTGGACATCTTGCGGCGATGAGGAAACTCACAAGTGCGAAAGGTGCCCATGTATGGAATTTGGGAACAGGGCACGGGTCATCCGTATTAGATGTAGTTGAAGCCTTCCAGCGTGCGTCTGGTCGGGATATTTCGTATACCATCGTAGATCGAAGAGAGGGGGATATAGCTGAGTGTTGGGCCGATCCTAGCATAGCAAAAAAAGAGTTAGGCTGGATGGCGACAAAGTCATTGAACGACATGATGGTAGATACTTGGCGTTGGCAGTCTAGGAATCCTAATGGCTATCGAAGTTAGTTTTCTCACTCGTTGTAGCGCATCGGGATTACTGTTATGAAGTTGTATGGTGTTAATGGGCCGCTGGGCGCATCACTTCCCACTTGGTCTATTTTCCTTGGTACTTCCTCAGCCTTAGGATATTCAAGTTTTAGGGTTTTCTTATCAGACGTTGGACAAGTCTCAGGTACGTTGTGTGCTCTATCCGCGTTATTTGTCATTCTTTGTCGTAGTCAATCCCTACGTGGGAGTACTGTTTTTTGGTGCCTTCTAGGTGTAGTTCTGGCCCAAGTTTTCAGCTGGGTGTCTGGTTATAATAGTCATCCTGAGTGGTTGCCAGATAATCCAGAAATTGATCGTCTTGGGAAGTGGTTTTTATTCGTGGGTGTGGCGTTCTGGCTCGGTGGCAGTGTTTTTAACGTTAGTCTTACGTTGTCTCTGGCTTTATTAGGATTTCTTGCTACATGTTTTTTCTTTGAGGGTTCGCTTGAACAGTGGGTAAAGGGGTTGCAAGGTCAGAGGATTGATCTAGATATTAGAAATGCCCAGCATGCCGCAATGTTTTTTGGTGTGGCGTTAATCGGATTACTCTGCTTTGTCAGACGGTGCTTTTCTAGTGGACGGCCAGCTTGGTTAACCGGAACGGCTTGGGTCTTTGCCTTTGCCATATGCTTGCTTGGTGTAGTAGTTACTCAAACGCGTGCTGTATGGTTGGCTATTGTAGTCGTCACTTGCTTGGCTGCTTGTTTTTTTTCTGTGGTTGTTTTAAAAGGTAGTTTCTCTCGTAGTGTCCGTCGCCAAGGTGTTGTTGTGGCATTCTGTATTGCCACCTTGTTCATTATCGCGGTAATAACGTTTAATGACATACTTCAAACGCGCCTTGCGACTGAAAACTCCGTAATCATGAGTGCTATGCTGGGCAACTGGGATGATGTGCCATATAGCAGTATTGGAACTCGCCTGCACACGTGGCGGGCCGGATTGGAGTGGTTTGCTGAGAGGCCCATACTGGGTTGGGGGGGAGAAGGCCGTGGCCTAGTGATTGACCATACCGACTGGCTTCCTACACATATCAAGGAAGAGTACGGCCATTTGCACAACACCTTGCTGGACTTTCTTGTTAGCTATGGTCTGCTAGGCCTATCTGTCATCAGTGTGCTTGTGGTGTGGACGGGACTTGGTAGCTACAAGTCCTGGAAAGCAGGAGTGATGCCAACAGAAGTTTTCGTTTTTGGTTGGGCATTTTTTGTTTACTACTTTATTGTGAGTCTGTTTGAGTCTTATAGTTTTTTCTGGACAGGCTCGTACATTCAGAATGTGGTGATGGGTGTGGTCGTCACCTTTATCTGGCGCTGGCAGCTTGAAACCGGCAGCTCGGTCTTTACGTTTGGCCGCAAGCAAGCTGCCGCGTAAGCTAGTTTCAGCCTAAGCCAGCCGTCGCGTGAGTTGGTATGGATACTGCGACGGTCACCACTTCAGTTGGATCGAACAGAAGACCTCATGGGCCTTAACGTGAGTTTGAAAGTAGTCGTGACCGCCGTATTCTTTCCACTGATGGGGGGGGACGCCGCTTAACCATCGCATTAGCTGCCGTTTCCAGCGCCTTTCAAGCCCTGGCTTGCCTCCAAGATCATGCATGGAGTGCAATGCCAGGGCTTTTTGTTTCTGGGTTTCCAGGTCTAGCCGTGTGCTCATTAGCCGCCATTCGCCAAGTCTGGATGTTGCCATCTGGGTGGGCCATACGCCGGCAGCGGCGTGAGCCGGGCCTCTTGGGAACCCTCGGGTGCTCTTTAGGTGGTTGGCATACAGCAACATCGTCTCTGGCGAGTGCTCGCTTTCTCGCATAGCGGCAAGAAGGTGTTCGGTAGCGGCTATGTGGTCTGTGTGAGGGTCCAGCTCAGGGTGCGGTGTGATAACGGTGGTGGGTTTTATCAGGTCAAGCAGGGCGATTAGGTCCTGCTGCAGGCAGCGCCCAGTGTTGGTTGCCTGGCCATCGTTCGGTAGTGCCAAGTGATTCCATTGGCGAAACGTGTCCGGTGTGACATCTCTCGCGCTGTGTGAAGGCTGTGGCACGTCGGGGTCTGAATAAAGTGCAGCCAACGTGTCATTGAAGTAGCCAAGCATCACTAGCTGTTGAGCCGGGACGCCTGCCAAAAGAGGCGTTGTAGCGCTGTTCCAGGCCCGGATGAAACCCTTGCGTCGCGATGCTTCCTCTTGGCTGTCATCCATGTTGGGCCAGTACTGCTTGTCGAGCTTCTTGAGCCGCTCCCCGGGGGTAAGGGTCACGATCCAGGTATTGTCGGGGTGCTGAGCGTAAAGGCCGAAGGCGGCAAGCTCCGCGTCATCGGGGTGGGGCGCGATGATAAGGATCGGACCACTATCAAGATCAGGCTGCTTGAACCCTAGCAGCCTTGCTTGGGTGTCCAAGCGCAGGTGCGAGAGATCAAGGCGTATGTCCTCCAGGCTGCTTATGCCGGTGAGGTTGATAAGGCGTCTGCCTGCCTCGTTCGACTCCAGATACTGTGTGAACAGGGGGGCACCGGCCTGCTGGGTTGTTACCAAGGGGAGTTTCCAGCGGGAACTCGCGCGATAGCTGACGTCCAACATCCACGTGGTGCTGCTGATGCTCGGTAATTCCTGTTGAGCCTGTCGTCCTGTGCTGTCTACAGTCAGGTGCCCGTCGCTTTCGATTGTGGCCGTATATTCCCAGTCAGGTGTCAGGGGGAGCTGGTGGTCACGTTGATGGGGCATAGAGCACATCCGTTGTCTCAGGGGCCAATGCTACAAGATCGCTGATGATCCTTGGGGCTTCAAACGCTTTTACCATCGAACCGTCGATTGACACCGGATCCGTTACCGCTTCGCGCATCTTGCTGGCCAGCGCCTCCACGGTTGGCGCGGCAAGCAAGCGTGCCTGAGGTCCGGTCAGTACCTCGCCAATACCGCCAGGCACATCGCAGGCGACGCATTGGGTGCCCAGTGCCAGGGCTTCTATCAGTACGATGCCTAGGCCTTCAAAGTTAGAACTCAGCACAAGGGCGGTCGCGTCCTTCATCCACGGGTAGGGGTTGTCCTTCTGGCCAAGGAAATGCACCTTGGCGGCGAGTCCCAGTGCCATCACCTGTGCTTCCAGTTGTCGGCGTTCGGAGCCGTCACCAATGATGACGAGGTCGTGCTCAAGGCCCTGGTTCACGGCCAGGTGAAAGGCTGCAATCAGGCGCTGTTGGTTCTTCACCGGCACCAGGCGTGCGACGTGCAGCAGATAGGGTTGATGCAGGTGCATATCCTTATCGTCGTTGGCCATTCGCCTGATCGCGGGTATGGGGACCGCGTTGTAAAGAATCTCGGCACGCAACGGTGTGACGCCCTGGCGCTCCAGGTATTGTCCTACTTCCTTCTCGACCCCGCGAGAGACAAACAGCAGCTTCTTATCCTGGTAGAGCGCTCGCGCCAGCCAGCGACCCTTAGCATTGGCGGGGAAGCGTCCGGTGACAGCTTCTACCACTCGCCAGGTGCGCTCATCATCATAGGCCCATAGGTTCTCGAAGGCGCCCTGACCCCGTATTAGTATCAGGTCAAAGTGTCCATATGTGTTCTCCAGTTCACTGATGTAGCGCTTGAATTCCAGCGAGCAGCGCTTGCCCCGCCAGATAAAGCCAGACTGCTTGATGAGCGGGGTCAGCAGCAGCTTGTCGGCCAGGTGACACAGTCGACCCAACCCCTTGCGGCTGGCTCTATCCACGTCATGGTGGTGTGTCTGAAAGGGGGCATCCGAGGGGAGGGCGCTGGCCCCTTTCAGCACCAGCAGGTGCGCCTCGTGTCCTGTGCTCTCCAGCGCGGTCGCCAGGGTCTTGGTGGCCTGTTCGATACCGCCGATGCCCATGCGTCGCAGCACCAGTAGAACGCGCTTTTTATCTGCCATCGTTCACCGCCTAGCCTGGTAGGGCTTTCCTTGTGTCAGAACCTATGCGGCTGGCCAGCACAGACGTCTTGCTTGGCCCTCGCCACAAAGTGTTCCTACGGCAAAGTCTAGCAAGCCTGCAGGGGGGCGCGTCTCGGTGGAATGAGGCCTTCGCGTGTTTCAGCAAATTCACATATAGCGAGTTGCCGTTGTGTCGAGGGCGGTGGTGTAGCGGATGCTGGCAGTACCGCGAGCCGTGAGTGATCGGCAGCAAGGCTCGATCACGCATAGTGATCTGTGTTCTCATTAGCCTCTTTTCGTTGGCAGGTGGACAAGGCGCCTTTCATGAGAACGCTGGTGGTAGTGAGATCGCTCAAGATGGGCGGTATGGAGCGGGTGGCCGTCAACCTGGCAGACGCCTTCCATGAGGCTGGCCATGAAAGCCATCTGGTCAGTTTTCGCAAAGTGAAACGGCCCCTGGCTCCGGAGCACGAAGGTGTCACCGTGCACCATTTGCCACTGCAGCAGCGGAACCGCCTGACGCTGATTGGCTATGGTCTTGAGGTGATCGCTCGCTTGATTCTCAATCCGTTGCTGGGCAGGGCGCTGTTCCTGGGCAATGGGATAATGGGTGGTGTTGTGTTTCGCCACTGGCTGAAGCGTTTCGAGAAGCAGTACGGCAAGGTGGATCGCATCGTGTTTCGGGGCATCGGGACTTTCGAACTGGTGTGGAGCTTCAGCGACAAGCGGGCTCGCTACGTGTTGGAGAACATCTTTCACCTGAAGGGGACGAGCCGGCGCAGAATGCTGTTTGCACGCTGTCTGTATCACCGCCGGGACCTCGTTGCGGTGTCTGAGGGGGTGGCCGACAGCCTGCGTGAAGCGCAAGCGCTGTGGAAGTTTCGACCTCGCTCCTTGACGGTGATCCCGAATCCTTGCCCCATTCGTGCCATTCGCCGGTCAATGCATGAGGACAACCCGCAGATACCTGAACAGCCCTACCTGCTGAATGTGGCCAGGCTGGTACCCGCCAAGGGCCATGACTTGCTGCTGCGCGCTTATGCCTTATCAGAAACCCAGATGCCGCTGGTGCTGGTGGGCGATGGGCAGGAGCGGGAAGCGCTGGAACGCTTGGCGGAAGAGCTGGGTATTGCTGAGCGGGTCTTCTTTGCCGGTAATCAGCAGAATCCCTACCCGTGGATGCATCAGGCCAGACTTTTCGTGTTGAGCTCTCGCTTTGAAGGTATGGGTATTGTGCTTTTTGAGGCACTGGCCTGTGGAACGCCTGTGCTGTCAGTGGATTGCCCTGGCGGTGTGCGGCAGATTCTCAAGGGGGAGCTTGAGACTTGCCTGGTAGAGAGAGATGCTTCGTCACTGGCGGAGGGGATCAACCAGGCATTGGCGAGCCCGAAGCCGGCCATCCGCGACGCTTGGCTCCAGGACTTTATGCCGGAGAGAGTGGCAGCTGCCTTTATCGATAGCTGAATGTTTCAATGATGGGTTGAGGCCCCTCAACGTGGTTCGCGCTAATTGGCGTCGTCATTTTCGCCGATCCTGTTCGTTGGATTCTATTTCTTGGTGATAGCAGCAATATGAATCAGAAAGTCCCATTGGTGAGCGTCGTGATCCCCACCTACAACCGCAGCAGCGCGGTGGTTAGGGCTGTACGTTCGGTGTTGGCGCAACCGTACCCCTCTCTGGAATGCATCGTTGTTGATGATGCATCGTCCGATGACACTCGGGATGTGGTGCGGGCACTTGCTTTGGGAGACTCTCGCCTTACGCTGTTGCCTTTGCATGAAAATGTCGGACAAGGAGCTGCGCGTAATGCTGGGGTCGAGGTAGCAGAGGGAGAATTTGTCTGTTTCCTCGATTCCGATGATGAGCTGTTGCCTGGCGCCGTACAAAACCGCGTGGATGTCTACATGAAGGCTCCCACCTTTGATGGCATCGTCTTCGGCGGCAATATCGTGGCAGGCAAGACGGAAGTGATATTACCGGCTGACCTCACCGAGGGACAGGGCATTACTCTCGAGGATTATATGCAGGATCGTGGATGGCTGCATACGAACGCCTTCATGATGAGGCGCGCGCTATTCCGTCAACTTGGTGGTTTCCGGGAGGACCTGCGTCAGAAGCAGGACATCGAGTTTTTTATCCGCGCACTTTGCAGAATGGATGCCAAATACTGTGGCGCGCCATGCTCTCGCATGCATGACGAAGGTGATGTCAGGGCGAGAAATCACCACGAGCGTATCGCGCGACAAGGCTATCTTTTCATTGACGCGGTGAGAACCAATCCAGAGGTCGTTGAGAGGGTGCCCCCGCCATTGCTAGAGGGGTTGGTTCAGCGGGGTGTTTCTACCTACATGAACGCACTGTATCGAACGGGACACTACTCGCGGTTTCGCCGGGTGTTTCGGAGTGCTTGGCGGCAGGGGGACGTTCATCCGTCAAGTCGCTGGCTCAAGCGCTACGCGCTGTCGTGGCTTTGGTCGCTCCCGAAGATCTTTAAGTGATCCGCCACGCGGCTGGTAACTTCAGCCCGGTTGTCTTCTCCACGTAGCTTGCCCGCGGTGAATGACGACGCGATGGCGCGCCATTTGCGCTGTGTTTGTCGTGGCAGTCGGCGGACATGGGCATCTACCCACACCAGCGCTCCGGAGGGGGCAATAAGCAGGTTGTTGAAGTGCAGGTCGCGGTGCACATAGCCGGCTTCTGCCAGTTGAGCCACCTCCCGGCTGAACCGATCCAGAAAGTCAGCTCGCTGTCCCGGTGTAAAGGCCTCGAATGCATCGCCGCCAGATACCGCTCCTTCCACTCGTTCCATCAATAGCAGCGAAGCGTTGCGATTGCCTGGGTTCAGGCTGACGCCCCATCCATGGCAGCGGGGTGTGCTCAGCCCGGCGTTGTCCAGAATACGCATGCTCAAGTATTCCTTTCGCGCGTCTGACTGGGCCAGCCAGCGTTTCTCGAGGTAGTCGCGGGTCAACCATTTGAAGGGCTCGAGCTTCTTCGAGAACTTGTCCGCTACCACCTTGGCCAGAATCCTGCCGTCCTCAGAGACGAAGAAGCGACTGGAGCCCACTGCCTCAAACGCTTCCGTCGTGGTTGTCTGGGACAGTGCCAGGCGCTCGGGCAGCCCCTGTGTATGAAACATCAGGTAGCGGCGGCGCCGATCGTTAAAGGGAATATCCAGCAGCTGCATGGTGTTACGCCTGCTTGCTGACGTGCAGGGATTCGAACTTCGGCAGCACGTTCTCCTTCAGGAACTGCTGGTAGTGACGGGGCTCGATAGTGACGGGAGTCGAGGCCATGCGAGCCATGGCACTGGCCAGCCCATCTTCATCATCGCGGTCGATCAGAAAATCGCTGAGCTCCTGGGTCAGAATCTCCTTCGGGCCGCTGGGGCAGTCAACGCTGATCACAGGTGTGTGCAACAGCAGCGCTTCAATCAACACCCTTGGCAGCCCTTCGGCGTCAGAGGTCAGCACCATCGCCAGGGCGTGGCGAATAAAGGGGTAGGGGTTGGCGGTATACCCGAGCAAGTGAACGTGTTCACCAAGGGATAACTCGTCAATCAGCGCCTTCACCGCCGCCTCATTCTCCGGCTTGCCCTTGCCTAGCAGCACCAACGGCATGGTGAGCCCGTGTTCATCACGTGCCTTGCGGTAGGCCCGCAGCAGTCTGTCCTGGCGTTTGCGGGGCTCAATGGCCGCCACGGACAGCAGGTATTCCCCTTGGCGGATGCCTGCCGGTAGGGTCAGCGTCTCCGCCGCCATCTCGACAAACGGCTCGCGCTCGTAGGGGTTGTAGATGGGGATAATGGTCTCGGCCTTCAGGCCGACGACGTTCTCCAGGTTTTCCTTAACCCCCTGGGACACCGCGATGACCTTGCGACTGCCGTAGAAGCGTCTCACTTTGTCGAAGGCCTTCTCCCGTGCCTCTGGCTGGCTGAACTTGGCGCTGACATCGGACTTGATCCAGAAGTACAGGTTGTCCAGGTCCAGGTGTCGCGTGATCTTGTCGCAGGAGCAGGAAATCACGACTTCCGGTTGCCAGGCGTCCAGGGCCTTGCCTATCTTGCGTGCCTGCCATTTCTCGGTCAGCGTGGTGGAGGTCGCCTTGGTAAAGCGCGTGACCACTGCCAGGTTTTCGATATCGAGGCCCGGCGGCAGGCGATGTTCCACCTTGTCGCGCAGTGTGAAGACCTTTACCGCGTGGCCGCGCTGGCGCAGCTGGTCCGCCGTGTACAGCAGGGACTTCTGGGCACCGCCCCCATAAAGGTCTTCAATGACAAAGGCGATGCGCTGTGATTTCACGGTTGGCTCCTGCAACGGGTGGGTCTCGCGTGATGATGTCGACGCGAATTTTATCATAGCCACTGTCGCGATGGTCGTTAGATGAGCATGTCATGATCGCCATATGCCTTTTGCGGAAAGTGCTCGACAGATGGCTGACCTCGTACCCCGTTACCGGGTTACAATGGCGCCGCACTTGGCAAGGACTCTGCGATGAAACTCTTGATTACCGGTATGGCGGGCTTCATAGGTCATGCCGTGGCGAAGCGGCTTAGTGGCGCTGGTCATAGTATTGTCGGTATCGACAACCTCAACGATTATTACGACGTTGCCCTGAAGCAGGCGAGGTTGGATGATCTGGCTTCATGCACTGACGTTGCCTTTCTCCCATTGGACTTGGCTGACCGCGCTGGCATCGCGACGCTGTTCGAACGCGAAGGTTTCGATCGCGTCATCCATTTGGCTGCCCAACCTGGGGTGCGGTATTCGATCGACAACCCCCACGCCTATGTCGATGCCAACCTGGTAGGGCACCTCAATATCCTAGAAGGATGCCGTCACAGCCGGGTAGAGCATCTGGTCTATGCCTCGTCCAGCTCGGTGTACGGCGCCAACGACAAGGTCCCCTTTGCGACTGACGATGATGTGGACCACCCCATCAGCCTGTATGCGGCCACCAAGAAGGCCAACGAGCTGATGTCCCACACCTATTCCCACCTGTATGACCTGCCGACCACTGGGCTGCGGTTCTTTACCGTTTACGGCCCCTGGGGGCGTCCCGACATGGCCCTGTTCAAGTTCACGCGGGCAGTGTTGAACGGCGAAGCCATGGAGGTCTACAACCACGGCCAGATGTCCCGTGACTTTACCTATATTGACGATATCGTCGAGGGAATTGTCCGCGTGCTGGAGGTGGTGCCGACGCCAAGAGGCAGCACCGAGGTCACCACGGACACCGCGTCTGCGCCCTACGCCCTGTACAACATCGGTCACGGCAGCCCGGTATCCCTGATGGACTTTGTGCGCGCCATCGAGAAGGCGACGGGCAAGCAGGCCATCTGTGAATACAAGGACATGCAGCCTGGCGACGTGCCTCGCACCTGGGCGGATACCGATGCCCTCTATCAGGCCACGGGCTATAAGCCCCAGGTGCAGGTAGAAGAGGGCGTACGTCACTTCGTTGAGTGGTATCGCGACTTCTATCGCGTGTAGGGAAAGACGGCAGAAATACCTGCGCTGTGGGGTGCGCGATGCGGTCCCTCTCTTATTGCGCACACGCTTCGGGAGTTTCTATCTTCAGAGGCTTCGCGGCGGGCGCCTGGTGTGGCGCTCAGCCCTGTTGCTGGTGCCGTGCCCGTTTCGGTGACGACGCGGCTAGAGATGTCTCCCCATTGATGTAGGCCTGGCTTTTGCTGTGCCAAATCTATGCCGAGGTTGATATCCTTGGCCGATCAACCAAGCAGTGAGTGAGTAGCAAGGAATGAAGATCACCATTTTTGGCACCGGTTACGTGGGACTGGTCACAGGGACCTGCCTGGCAGACGTTGGTCACGATGTCGTGTGCATGGACGTCGACGCAAACAAGATCGCTCGCTTGGAAGGTGGTGAGATTCCCATTTTCGAGCCGGGTCTCGAGCCGATGGTCAAGGCCAACGTGGCGGCGGGGCGACTGGTCTTTACGACAGATGCCAAGAAGGCAGTGGACCACGGCACCCTGCAGTTTATCGCAGTCGGCACGCCGCCGGATGAAGACGGCAGTGCGGATCTTCAGTATGTGCTGGCGGTGGCCAAGACCATCGGCGAGCATATGCAGGATGACAAGGTGGTGGTGGACAAGTCCACCGTACCGGTCGGTACCGCCGACAAGGTCAAGGCCATGGTGCAGTCCCAGCTCGACGCCCGCGGCATGGCGTTAAACGTGGACGTGTGTTCCAACCCCGAGTTTCTGAAGGAAGGCGCTGCCGTCGAGGATTTCTCCCACGGGGCGCGTATCGTGGTGGGTACGGATTCCGACAAGGTCAAGCAGCTGATGCGGGAATGCTACTCCCCGTATATCCGCCTGCAGGAAAAGCTGATGTTTATGGACGTGCGCGCGGCGGAGCTGACCAAGTACGCCGCCAATGCCATGTTGGCCACCAAGATCAGCTTTATGAACGAGATCGCCAACCTGGCAGAGCGCCTGGGAGCGGACGTGGAGCAGGTGCGCCGCGGTATCGGCAGCGATCCGCGCATTGGCTATCACTTTATCTACCCCGGCTGTGGTTACGGTGGTTCCTGCTTCCCCAAGGATGTACAGGCGCTGGAGCGTACCGCCCGTGAGGTCAGCTACCAGGCAGAGCTGCTTGGCGCTGTCGAGGCGGTTAATAACCGCCAGAAGCAGACGCTATTTTCCAAGCTGGCTAATGCCTTTGATGGTGATCTGAAGGGGCGCACCATCGCCGTGTGGGGGCTTTCCTTCAAGCCCAATACCGACGATATGCGTGATGCGCCTAGCCGCACCCTGATGGAGGCCCTTTGGCAAGCCGGTGCCAAGGTCCAGGCGTATGATCCTGAGGCCATGCGTGAAGCCCGCCGTATCTACGGCGAGCGTGAAGACCTGATGTTGGCGGGGGATCGTATCCAGGCGGTGAAAGGCGCCGACGCCCTGGTGATCTGCACCGAGTGGAAGGAGTTTCGCTCCGTCGACTTCAGCTGGTTGAAGGAACAGCTGGCAATGCCCGTATTGATCGATGGCCGCAACCTTTACGACCCAGAGATCGTGCGCCAGGCTGGCTTGATGTACTTTGCAGTAGGGCGGGGGGACTCGCTGGTTGAGGCGGGTTGATGCAGATTGGCCGAGGCTGGCGGAGACTGGTCGCGGCATAGCAGCCCCCTGACCTTGCTCCCCGAAGCAGGCCAAGCCAAATAGAAAACCGCCCCGCAGGTTTGGCCTGCGGGGCGGTTTTCGTTGATAGTGCTGATGGCCTCTTGACTTAATTGCCTCTCAGCCTCTCAGCCTCTCAGCCTCTCAGCCTCTCAGCCTCTCAGCCGCGCTGCTGGGAGGCCTTGCGCACAGTGCCTGCGAACTCTGCGATAAAGGCGGCCATCACGGCCAGCATGCCACCCAACACAATCGCCAAGGCCAAAATCAAGGCTTTGCTGGTACCCACCGGCTCACGGCCCTGGGCTGCGACGCGCTGAATGTGGCCTTCCGCCAAATAAGTCAGTTCCTGCTCCACGTTGAAGCGCTTGTCCGTGTAGCTCGCGACCAACTCAGCGGCGCTTTCCAACGTAGAGTTCTGGGCAGCTTCAAGACTGGCGTTGGTGGTTTCTAGCTGCTGCTCCAGGGTGGCGCGGCGCTTTTCAAGCAGGCGGTCCTGGTCGGCTTTCACCTCATCGAGTACCGCCTGGTGGTATTCCTTCACCAGGTCTGCATTGGCTTCGTCGGTCTCGGAAGAAATGGTAAGGAAGGCCACATTGTCCGGCGCTTCAGCCTCGGTCTCGAATCCGAGTCTTTCGATGCCGTTCTCTTCGATCAGGCGGTTCGACACCACATCGAAGTAGTAGTTGTCGATTCTTGCCACAACGCTTTGGGGGCTTTCCAGTGTACCCACGCCAGATCCGTTATGCGGCTGGCGCTCGGCTACGTTGTAGATGGACACATAGCGATAGGTGTCGGTCTTGCTCAGGGCGAACGCTAGCGCTGCCAGCACGACGACCAGAAAGATCACCGCCATCATCTTCCAACGACGAACCAGGATGAGCGCGATATCGACCAAGGATATCTCATCATCCGCAGGCGGCCTGGGGAAGTAGTGCTCTGGGGGCTGGGTGGAGGTGTTGGTCATTGCCGTGTGGTCCTTGCTGGTACATCGCTGTGAAAAGCGTGACGGATGGCGAAGTGTCATGCTTCCTGCCTGGCTCTCGGATGGCTCGACACATCAGGCGGAAGTCAGTAGCTGAGGATACAGAAGCCGCCGTCCGGCGCAAGCGCGTTGACGACCAAGTAAAGGTTTAACGCAGCGAGGAGCAGTGGGAGAGCCGTACGCCACGAGCCAGATGGGAGCCATCTCGTATAAAGCGTCGCATCGTCTCACTCGTTCTCTAGCTTGTTCCAGCGCTACGCGACTGTCGTGCGGCGTTCAGTTATATTTCGGGCCCGTGCGAGTCCCTGTGTTTCCCTCTCTGCTGCCATGGGCCCCACTGCTTGTTTTGCCGCTTAGCCCCAATGGGCCTGCGCGCAGCAGTCGTGTGATGCTGGCTGCGTCGGTAGGGCGGTGGTAGTAGTAGCCTTGCAGCAGGTCGCAGCGCATCTCCTGTAGTAGGGCTTCCTGCTCGGCGGTCTCGACGCCTTCGGCGATGACTTCAAGGCCCAGGCGGTGGCCAAGAAAGATGCTGGCTTCCATGATGGCGCGGTCCTTGGGGTCCTGGGTGCACTCGGCCACGAAGGTGCGGTCGATCTTCAGCGCAGTGACGGGCAGGAATTTCAGGTAGCTCATGGAAGAGAAGCCTGTCCCGAAGTCATCAATGGCAATCTTGTAGCCCTGGTCATACAGGCAGCGCAGGCTGTCCAGTACGCTCTGGCCGGCCTCGATCAACACGTTCTCGGTCAGCTCGATGCCGATATCCTGGGGGCCAAGCCCGTAGCTCTCCACGCAGCGGGAGCACTCCTCGAACATGCCCGGCATCATCGCGTGCCTGCCCGAGATGTTGATGTCGACCCTGACCCGCCTTAGCCCTTGCTGGCGCCAGCGCTGTTGCTGCTGGCAGGCGTGATGCAGCACCCAGTCTTCCAGCCGCGTGATCAGCTCGCTGCGTTCGGCCACCGGAATGAATTCCCCGGGGGAGATAAACTCGCCTTCCGCGGTGGTCCAGCGCAGTAGCGCTTCCATGGAGTCGATGTAGCCGCTGCTGGCGGACACCTGGGGCTGATAGGCCAGGCTTAGCTCGCCCTCCTTGTCAGCCTTGCCATCCTGGTCCAACAGGCGCTGCAGGCTCGCGGCGATCCTGTGCTGGCGCACCATGGCAGCGTGAGCCTCAGGGCTGAAGAAGCGGTAGGTATTGCGGCCTTCCTGCTTCGCCCTGGTCTTGGCCGCATCGGCGTTACCGACCAGTTCCTGTACCGCGCTGCCATTGTCGGGATAGAGGCTGAGCCCGACCGATGCATTGATGCGCAGCTCCCGGTTCTGGATGCGCATGGGCCTGGCGATGCTCTCAAGAAGCCGGTCGGCCACCTGGGTGGCGTCATTGGCCACATCGACCCTCGGCATGGCCAGCACGAATTCATCGGTACCAAAGCGTGCCAGCAGGTCGTGGCTGCGGCGAAAGGACTTTAGCCGCCGGGCCGCTTCCTTGATGACCTTGTCCCCGTATTCGTAGCCGTGGGTGTCGTTGATCTCGTTGAAGCGATCCAGGTCGATAAACAGGATCAACAGGCTGTCATCATGTAGCCGGCATTCTTCGAGCATACCCGCCAGGTCATGTTCGAAGGCGTGGCGGTTGGGCAACCCCGTCAAACGGTCAAAGCGGGTCATGTAGTCCAGGTCGCGGCGCGCCTGGCGTTCGCCAGCCAGGTCGATGTCGATACAGAACATCAGCGGGTTGTCGCTACCCTGGGCAAGCATTACGTGGTGGGAAAAGACCGGCACGGTGGCGCCGGAACGATGCTTCAGTTCCAGTTCTTCCGGGGGGATTTCGGTGCCGTGGTAGACCCACGCCTGATGAGCGTCGATGACCGCAGACACCATGGCATCGGGAATCAGCAGCTCTTCCAGCCGGCGGCCAAGGGCTTCCTGCTCGCTGTAGCCATATAGCGCCTGACTGGCGCTGTTCCAGTAAATGACCCGACGATCACGATCGTACCCCTGGACGGCCACCCGCGAGAGGCTCATCAGCAGCTCACGGAAACGCCATTCACTGAGCGTCAGTGATGGAAGCGCCGGCGCCTCGCCTTCGCTCTGGCTAAGCCGCTGATCGCTAGCCTGCCCGCGATCGTCCTGCTCGGCGATGCGCTGCTTGGCGCGAGGATAGGGTGGAAGTCTGTCACCGATGTGCAATGGCGTCATACCCCTGTGCGGTCAATCACGACGTAGTGGTGGAAGAGAGTGGCTGAAGAGAGTGGCGGAAGATATTGCGTCGAATTGCACACGTTGTAATGGACATGCATATGTAGCAAGTGTCGTACAGAACGTCCCGAAGCGCGACCTAGGACGGTATCAGGAACATGAAAAGTGAGTTTTACCATGTCGACGGCATGGGTGGCGATACCAGCAAGGCGGTAGGGGTTTAGTCTCCTGTTTTGCGTACAAACCGGCATTTGACCGGCCCCAAGGGCCTCCACATGATCCTCGTTGTTGCGTAAGCAACATCCATGAAATGCGCGTGAATGCGCATAAAAACGAGGAAAATGTCATGAAATCAATCAAAGAGATGAACGTCGGACGCCATCTGGCACTGGTGGAAGACGCCGGTGCGATACAGGAATGGTATGAGACGCCTGCTCCTGGCTATTGGGAGTCATCGGTCCACGAGGAAGTGGCTTCTCAGTCCTGGAGCAAGACGACGCTGGGGTGGATTGAGCTGGCTGCGTGGCAAGCCTTCGTGGCGGATCTACCCCGTGACCCCTACGTCAACCAGCGTTGGAAGCGGATGTCCTGGCTGCACCTGAACGATAGCGGTGAGGTCGAGACACTGGGTGAATGCCCGATGGCCCAGGGAGGTCGCTTCAATGATGCGGCCAGCATGGCTGATCGCCTGCGTTACTACGAGCCGCTGCTGCCGGCCTTTACCGAGCGTGAGGACGTGAAGGCCTTCGTCAAGGCGTGGGCAGAGCTGTGGGAGTTGCCGGCCAGGTCACCCATCCTGATGCAGATCACCGGGGTGAGAGGGGACGGCTGCGTCGACCCGCTGCAGGGGCAGGGAATCCACGCCGACGGCTGCAAGTACCTGAGTATCGTGGTGCTCAGCCGTGACAACGTCGAGGGCGCGGTCAACACCCTGTACCTGGACAAGGCCGGACAGCAGGAGGTGGGCCGCATCACCCTGGCCCCGGGTGAGATACTGCACTTGCGCGATGATCAGCTGTTCCACAGCGTGGACAGCATCCGCCAGTGTCGCGAGGACGCCCCGTTCGAGCGCTTCATCATTATCATCAACGCCTGCTTTGTGGACGAGTTCCAGAACCGCATGCTGCGCAGGCACTTTCCCGACGCCACCCTCAACGTGGCGGTACACGACAGCTAAGCGACCTGTTCGCCCAAGCCGGTGCTGTTGGCTGAACTCACGCCTTTGCCTGAGCGTTAGCCGTTTGGCACCGGCGGGCGGCAACCACTCAAGGAGGTAGCCCCTGACGTCATCGCCGACGGGCCTGTGCCCGTCGGCGATGATCCAGTGGGTGATAGCCCTCTCTTTAAGCCTTTCAGCAGAGGCTCAGCGAGCTTGAATCGCCTGCTCGAGCCTGGCCAGACGGCCCGGCTCCAGGGCGTCGGCCACTGCGGTGATGCGCAGTACGTGCCCCAGCGCCGGGTGCGCGGGTCGCGCGATCAGCTTCCCCTCATTCAACAGGTCGGCGTGAACCTGGCGCGCCGTGTCGGCGTCGGCCAGGCGTATTCCGATGAAGTTGGTGCCGCTTTCCAGCACGTCGGCCCCCAGTGCCTTGAAGTGTTCTGCAAGGTGGTGACGACGCTCCAGCACCGCCTGGATGTGCGCGTTGGTCTCGTCCTGGTGGTCGAGCACTACCTCGGCGGCGGCCAGACTCAAGGTGGACACCGCATAGTGGATGCGCACCTTCATCAGCATCGCCAGGGTGTCGGGTTCGGCGATGGCGTAGCCGACCCTCAGGCCCGCCAGGCCGTGGGCCTTGGACAGCGTCCGACACCGAATCACCCCCGGCAGGGCGCGGGTAAAGGCGGGTTCTGCCGCATCATCCCGAAAGTCATGGTAGGCCTCGTCGAGCAGCAGCCAGCAGTCCTTGGGCAGCTCTGCTCGCAGCCGTTCGACTTCCGCCACGGGGTGGACGTGGCCAGTGGGGTTGTCTGGGTTGGCCAGGTACACCAGGCGAGCCTGATGCTGGTGGGCGGCCTTTATCAGCGCACCAATGTCCGGCGCAAGGCTATCGCTGGTTTCGTGATAGTCGACTTCCACCAGCCGACACCCCTGGCCCTTGGCGAAGTAGCCAAAGGTGGGGTAGGTCCCGGCGGAGCTGACCACGGTGGTGCCGGCGGGCGCGGTGGCCCGCAGTACCAGCGCCAGCAGGCTGTCGCAGCCGGCATCTACCAGCAGGGTATCCAGCTCGAAGCCATGCAGGCGGCACAGGCGTTCACGCACGGCCAGGGCTTCTGCGTCGCCATAGCAGTAAACGTGTTCGGCCATGGCATCGCCGAAGGCGTCACGCAGGGCGCGATGTGGCATGTCGAGCCCCTCGTTGGAGCCGAGGCGATGAGGGATCTCCTTGCCGATCCGGCGCTTGAGCACCCAGATACCAGGGAAGGGGTTATCCGGTCCCGGGGTGTAGAGGTGATCAGCGAAGGCGGGGGTGTCGGAGGCCATAACGTATCCTGTAGAGGTTCCTGTGGTCGGTGGCAGTAAGCGTTTGAAGCAATGAGCCTTTGGGCAATAAACGTGGGTGCTTGAAAGCCGGAAATCCAAGAGCCGGGTATTTAAGAGCCCGGTAGCTAATGTATCAACCAGGTCGTCAATGATCCTGGGCGGCTGTCCATGGCACGACCTTGTGTCGGTTAAGCAGTCCCAACGGGTCGAGGCTGCGCTTTAGCGTCGCCATCAGCGCCAGTTCTTCAGGGCTGCGCGAGATCGACAGCCAATCGCGCTTCTCCAGCCCGATACCGTGTTCGGCCGAGATCGAGCCCTGCCGGTCGGCCAGCGGGCGGTACAGGCAGGCTTCCACCCCGTGGCGGGTTTCGGCGTCGTTGCTGCCGACGCCCACGGACAGGTGCAGGTTGCCGTCGCCCAGGTGGCCGAACACCGCCAGGCGCGCCTGGGGCCAGCGTGTGGTCAGCGCCGACTCGACCTCATCCACGTAGTCCTGCATGGCGGCGATGGGCAGGCTGATATCGAAGGCCATCAGCGGGGACAGCGCCTCCACCAGGCCTTCGATGTCGTCGCGAATCGCCCACAGCCGCTCCCGCTGGGTGTCGGACTGGGCGATCACCGCATCGCTGGCCCAGCCCTGTTCGAAGGCGCTTTCCAGCGCGCTCTCGAACTGTGCCTGGTGGTGCGGCCCATCGCCGGACAGGGATTCCACCAGCGCGTAGTAGGGTGCGTCCAGCTCCAGCGGGGCGCTATGGCGGCCATTGGCGGTAATCAGCGTCAGATGATTGCGCCACATCGCCTCGAAGGCTGCCAGGCCGCCGCCCAGTCGGTCACGCAGATGCGCCAGCAGGGCGGTCATGGAGGCGAAATCCGGACAGGCGATCAGTGCCGTGCGGGCATCCGACAGCGCCGGCTGCAGGCGAAGCACGGCGCGAGTGACGACGCCCAGGGTACCCTCGCTGCCGATAAACAGCTGCTTGAGATCGTAGCCCGCGTTGTTCTTGAGCATCGGGCTCATGGCGCTGATGACCTGACCATCGGCCAGCACGGCCTCGAGCCCCAGCACTTGTTGGCGCATCATGCCGTAGCGGATGACCCGGTTGCCTCCTGCATTGGTGGCGATGTTGCCGCCAATGGTGCAGCTGCCGCGGGCTCCCAGGTCGAGAGGGAACTGCATGCCGACCTCTCTGGCTGCCTCCTGCACCTGCTGCAGCGGGACGCCCGCCTGCACGGTGATGGTCCCGGCCAGTGGGTCCAGGTCCTCGATGCGGGTTAGCCGTTCCAGCGACAGCACCAGCTCGTCCGGTTCTGCCTCGGCGCCGTGAACCAGGCCGGTCAGCCCGCCGTGAGTGACGACGGGCTGGCGCACCTGGTGGCACAGGGCCAGTACCTCAGCCACCTCCCGCGGCGTGCCGGGCCGGACGATGGCAGCAGCCCGGCAGGCGGCGCCGCTCAACCAGTCCACCTGGCGGCGGGTCACGTCCCCGCCGGTCAGGACCTGGTTGTCGCCGAGCCGCTCTCTCAGGGTGGCGAGCAGTGCGTCTCTATCCTCGGCGGACGCGCCCACTGACGAAGACGCTGGGGACGAAGGCGACGCAGAGGCCGAAGAAGAGGCTGAAGAAGAGGCTAAGGAAGAGCCGGAGAGGGGAGATGTCGCTTCCGTCATGATGAATAGGCCTCCTGCTGGCTGCCGCTACTTCCCTCGTTATGGCTGTCGCTCTTTTGTTCGCTCTTTTGTTCAATATGACTGTCGTGACGGCTCCTGTGTTCGCTCTTGCGTCCAGGGATCGCTGCCAGCAGTTCCTTGGTGTACTCCTCCTTGGGGGTCTGGAAGACTTCCGAGGCGGTGCCCTGTTCGACGATGCGACCATGCTGCATGACGATGATCCGATCGCAGATTTGCGCCGCCACGCGCAGGTCGTGGGTGATGAACAGCAGCGACAGCGAGAACCGCTGCTTGAGGTCCTCCAGCAGCTCGAGCACCTGAGCCTGGATGGACACGTCGAGGGCAGACACGGCCTCGTCGGCCACGATCAGCTCGGGATCCAGCGCCAGGGCCCTTGCGATACCGATGCGCTGGCGCTGGCCGCCGGAGAACTCGTGGGGGTAGCGGTCTGCGCTGCCGCCGAGCCCTACCAGTTCCAGCAGTTCGTCGGCCTTGCTCAGGGCATCGGCCTTGGGCACACCGTTGGCGATGGGCCCCTGGGCGATTGCCATGCCCACCCGAGTGCGCGGGTTGAGGGAGGCATAAGGGTCCTGAAACACCATCTGTATCCGGTGGCGCTGTTGGCGCAGGGCATCGCCACTTAGTGCCGACAGGTCTTCGCCTCCGATCAGAATTTCGCCACTGTCAGGACGTTCCAGCCGGACGATGCAGCGTCCCAGGGTCGACTTGCCGGACCCGGATTCACCGACGATGCCGATGGTTTCGCCCCGGGACAGGGTAAAGCTGACGTCGTCCAGGGCGCGGACTTCCCGAGACGGCTTGAACAAGCCCCCGCGAGAGCGGAAGACCCGATTCAGCTGGCGCACCTCCAGCATGGGCGCCGGTGGCTGCGACTCGCGCCGGGGTGGGGCGGCGTCGGCGGGTATGGCCTCGATCAGCGCTCGGGTGTAGTCATGCTGCGGATGGTCGAGGACGTCATCACGGCGGCCCAGCTCGACGATGTGTCCCTGACGCATGACGCAGACGCGATTGGCGATCTCGGCCACGACGCCAAAGTCATGGGTGATGAACATGACCGCCATGCCGCGTCGCTGCTGCAGCTCCGCGATCAGTGAGAGAATCTGTGCCTGGGTGGTCACATCCAGGGCCGTGGTGGGCTCGTCGGCGATCAGCAGCCGCGGCTCCAGTGCCAGCGCCATGGCGATCATCACGCGCTGGCGCTGGCCACCGGACAGCTCGAAGGGATAGGCGCGAATGGCGCGCTCCGGCTGCGGCAGGCCGACTTCCTTCAGCAGCTCCAGGGCTCGGGCCTGGCGCTGCGCGGGTTTCAGCTCTCCGTGGGCCTCGAACACTTCGGCGATCTGGTCGCCGATCCGCATCAGCGGATTGAGCGCGGTCATCGGCTCCTGAAAGATCATGCCGATCTGCTTGCCGCGCAGGGCCCTGTGACGCTTGTCGTCCAGGCTCAACAGATCGATGCCTTCGAACAGGATGCGCCCTGCGGTGGCACGCACGCCCTTGGGCAGCAGCCCCATGATGGTATTGGCCGCCATGGACTTGCCCGAGCCGGATTCTCCCACCACGCAGAGGATTTCGCCGGGGCTGACGTCGTAGCTGAGGTTTTCGACCGCATAGTCGCGGTCGGCCCCTTGGGGCAGGGCAACGCTGAGGCCTTCGATGCGCAGAATAGGCGGCGTGCTGTGGTCGTTTTTGGTCGCCATGGTTCAGCGCTCCCTAGCCAGTTTGGGGTTGAGGGCGTCGTCCAGTCCCTCGCCCACCAGGTTGAGGGCGAGCACCGTGAGCAGGATCGCCAGGCCAGGGAAGAACGATAGCCACCAGGCCTGGCGAATCACCGTGCGTGCGGCGCCGATCATGTAACCCCAGGACATCACGTTGGGATCCCCGAGACCGAGGAACGACAGCGACGACTCCAGCAGGATCGCGGTGGCGACCATCAGCGACGCCAGCACGATGATGGGCGACAGGGTGTTGGGCAGGATCTGGCGCAGCATGATCTGCAGGTTGCTCTGGCCGACCAGGCGCGCGGCCTCCACGTATTCGCGCTGGCGCAGGGACATGAATTCCGCACGCACCAGGCGCGCCACCGGTGGCCAGCTGACGATGGCAATGGCCAGCACGATGGACGTCACGCTGGGCTGCATGATCGCCACCAGGACGATGGCCAGGGCGAAGTTGGGAATGGTCTGGAAGAACTCGGTGAAGCGCATCAGCGCATCGTCGACCCAGCCACCGTAGTAGCCGGCAATGGCGCCCAGGGGCACGCCGATGGCCAGGGCCACCGCGGTGGAGACCAGGCCGATCAACAGCGACACCCAGGCACCGTGCATCAGCCCGGCGGCAACATTGCGCCCCATGGTATCGGTGCCGAGCCAGAAGCCTTCCTGGGCCATGGGCGGCAGAAACGGACGCTGGACCATGCGCCAGGGTGATTCCGGAAACAGTAGCGGGGCGAGTACCGCCATCAGGATGATCGCCCACAGGATCAGCAGGCCCACCAGGGCGCCTCGGTTCTGGGCAAAACGGGCAAAGAACGTCATGCGGCAGCCCCCTTGATACGTGGATCCGCCAGGCGATAGACGAGATCAGTAAGGATGTTGAACAGGATCACCAGGGCGGCAGAAAAGAAGAAGATGCCCAACAGCAGGTTGTAGTCGCGTTGCATCAGTGCCTCGTACATCAGGCGGCCGATACCGGGCCAGGCGAACACGGTCTCGGTGAGGATCGCGCCGCCTACCATCTGTCCGGCCTGCAGCCCGGCCAGGGTGATGATCGGCAGCAGTGCGTTACGCAGGATGTGACGACGCTGGATAACCCGCGGCGCCAGGCCCTTGGCCCGGGCGGTCTTGACGAAATCCTGCTGGGCGGCGTCGAGCATCGAGGCCCGGGTCATGCGGGTGTAGATGGCCATGAAGAACAGGCCCAGCGTGGTGGCTGGCAGGACCAGGTGCCTGGCTACATCGAGGGCGTAGGCCAGCCCCTCCAGATTGGCACCCACGGTGAACATGCCGTAGGCGGGCAGCCAGTCCAGGTACACCGAGAACAGCACCACCGCCATCAGCGCTACCCAGAACAGCGGAGTGGCGTAGAACAGCAGCGCCAGGGCCATGATCAAGGAGCCCGAGGCCTTCTTGACCCGCATGGCGGCCATGGAACCGGCCAGGATACCGAGGCCCAGCGACAGCACAAAGGCGGTGCCGGTCAGCAGCAGGGTGGCTGGCAGGCGATCCATAATCAGGTCGAGTACCGGCATCTGCTGGCGATAGGAGTAACCGAAGTCCAGGGTCAGAATGCCGGACACGTAGTGCCATAGCTGGACGTACATGGGCTGGTCCAGGCCGAAGCGTTCGCGCAGCTGGGCGATGAAGGCCTCGTCCGCGGCGCCGGCTTCACCCGCGAGGATGGCGGCGGGGTCGCCGGGGGCGAGCTGGATCAGCACGAAGTTGAACACGACGATCATCAGCAGCACGACGGCTGCCTTGATCAGGCGCGACACAATAAGTCGGGCGTAAAGCATGATGGGTTCTCGCGCAGTCATTCGGGGCCGCGGGCGACCCCGTCATCTGGTCGGGAATCTGGCCAACCACCGGGCCGACAAGCAGGTCGTCGGCCCGGTGGGGGTATCGGTTGGCGATCCGTCGGCGATCAGTCGGCGATCCAGGCGTCCTTGAAGCCGTCATTGACGCCCACCGCCGATGTCACCAGGTCATTGACGTTGCAGCGGTAGATGGTGGGGAAGCCGAGCTCGAGCAGCCAGCCCAGGGGAGCGTCCTCCAGCAGGATGCGTTGCACTTCGTGGTAGAGGCGCTCGCGCTCGCTGTCCGGGTAGGCGGTGGCGGCGCTGTTGAACAGCTCATCGACCTCGGGGTTCTGGTAGCCTTCCACGTTGTTCCAGGGCGAGCCTTTTTCGGCGTTGGTCGACAGGTAGGTGCGCGAGATGCCGAGCGCCGGATCGCCGTACTGATACAGGTAGGTGAAGGCCAGGTCGTAGTCGCGCTCGCCCAGGCGCTGGTTCCAGCCACCGACGTCGGTCGCCTCGGTGCGCACATTGATGCCGACTTCCTTGAGGTTCTGCTGAACGGCTTCGGCCCAGCGATTCCACGTCTCGCCGTAGGGCAGCGGCAGCAGGGTGATCTCTTCGCCGTCGTAGCCCATCTCATCCAGCAGCTGTTCGGCCTTGTCGGGGTCGTAGGCGTAGCCGTCGAGATCCGGGTCATTGAACTTGGCGTTGGAGCCAAAGGGGCCTGCCGGCACTTCGCCCATACCGTTCCACAGCACGTCACGGGCGAACTCGCGGTCCATGGCGTACATCACTGCCTGGCGGAAGCGCTTGTCGGCGGTCGGTCCTTCGCGGTTGTTCATCCACAGCATGGCGAAGGGACTGAAGTACTCGTGGCCCTTGTCCGTCACGCAGGTGTTGTCCATGGCGGTCAGCCGGGGCACGTCGAAGTTCTCTACCGTTCCGTAGGGCAGCACGTCCACGGTGCCGTTCTCGTAGGCGACCGCACGGGAGGCGCCGTCGGGAATGATGTGCCAGTTGATCCCGTCCAGGTAGGGCAGGCCCTCTTCATAGTAGTCGTCGAAGCGGGTGAGCTTGATCACGGTGCCACGGTCCCAGCTGTCGAACTGGAAGGGGCCGGTGCCGATGGGGTGATTGTTGGCGTCGTTATTGCGGAAGTCGGTGCCCGCGTAGATGTGCTCCGGCACCATGGTGAAGGTGCCTGCCTCGAAGGAGATCAGGAAGGGGCCGAAGGGTTTCTTGAGGGTGAACACCACGGTGTGCTCGTCGGTCGCCTCGATGCTCTCCACGTGCTCCAGCACGGCGCGGGCACTGGGATTGAGCTCCCGGTGGAAGACGTCGGCAGAGAACACCACATCGTCTGCGGTGAAGGCCTCGCCGTCATGCCACTTGGCGTTTTCCTGCAGGTAGAAGGTGTAGGTCAGGCCGTCTTCGCTGACGTCCCAGCGTTTGGCCAGCTGCGGCATCGGTTCCATATCGGTGGAGTAGCGCAGCAACCCCTCGTAGATGTTCCCCGCCACGGTGCGCGTGGGCGCGTTCTGGATCATGCCCAGCACCAGGCCGGGGGGCTCCGGCTGAATGATGGTGTCGATGACACCACCGCGCTGGGGCTGTGCCGACGAGCTGTCGGTAGTGTCCTGAGCCAGGGCCGAGGAGGCGGGCAGGGTAGCGGCCAGTCCCAGGGACACCAGCGTCGATGTGATGAGGGGAACGGCGAAGCGGCGAGACGTCGCAGACATGGGGCACCTTTTTTTGGCAGTTGTTTTAGGGGTTACGTGTCGGAAGGACCACCGTTAGGCCCGCGGACCAGCCGCTGCGCTGCGGCCGCCTGGCGGACGAGGTTAACGCTTCCTGGGTGGTTGTTGTCCGTTGTTGTTGTCAGTCGCTGTTCTAGAACCTAGCAGTGCTGATCCAAACTGTCGACAGTCGTCAATCGACTGTTGTTGATGGGCGACTCCGTGCATACTGGATCGGTACGGTACCCGCTGTGCCAGCTTCCTGGGCCAAGGCCCACGCTTCAACGCAAAGGATGACCATGCCTTCAGATGCCTACCCCGCCCCCTTCGTGATTCAACGCAACCTGGTGGATCAGGTGGTGGATTACCTGACCGAGTCGATTCTGGCGGCGCGCTTTGCGCCGGGGGAGCGGCTGTCAGAAGCCGGACTGGCCAGTGAGCTGGGCATCAGTCGTGCGCCGGTGCGCGAGGCCGCCAGGTTGCTGGAAAGCCGCGGGTTGCTGGTGTCACGGCCACGACGTGGCTTCTTTGTGCGCAGTCTGGATGTGGCGGAGCTCAACGATGTCTTCGACCTGCGCATCGGTCTTGAGCGACACGCCTTCGAGCGGGTGATGCTGCGTTTTGATGAGGACATCGAGCAGAGCCTCAAGCAGCAGATCGAACGGTTGTGTGGTGTCGCCTCGGGTCACGATGAGAGTGCCAAGATCGAAGAGGATATTGCCTTCCACCGGCGGGTTTTCGAGCTTGCCGGCAATCCCCGCCTGCTGCGTGCCTTTGACGACCTTAGCTTCGAGCTGCGGCTGTGTATCACGCTGATCACTCGCACGCACGACACCCCGGAGAGCATCGCGGCCTCGCACTGGCGCCTGCTGGATGCCCTACGCAGTGGCGACCCTGAGCGTTGCCGCGAAGAGGTCGACTATCACATTGGTGTGGCGCGTGATTCCGTGATCGAGCGTCTCGCCGACGGCCATAACAGCGCCAACCACCCAAACAACCACCAGTGAGATTGATGTAGATCAATCCCTGCTAATTCCGCGGTTCCATAGGCTTGTGCCCATCCTGCTCGAAAGTGCATAACTGGTGTGCGAGATGGATCATCGGCACCGGCCTGGCCGCTTCGACACTCATCTCAACCTTGGATATTTCCGCCAATGACAACGTCCCTACTGTCTGCTGAGGCGCTGGACGCCAACGAGCAGCGGCTGCTCGATGTGTGTGACGAACTGATGCCCGACACCCTGGCCCTGACGTCGGATCTGGTGCGCGAATACAGCGTGCTGGGTGCTGAAACTGGTGTCTTGCAGGTGATGGAACAGCACTTGCTGGGCATGGGCCTGACAGTAGAGCGGGTGCCGCTACCGGATTCTCCGCCAGGCGCTGCTGACGATCGCTACAACCTGGTGTCGGTGATCAACGGTACATCGAATCGGCCGCACCTGATCTTCAACGGGCATCTGGACGTGGTCCCCGCGGAGCCTGTGTCGATGTGGACTAGGTCGCCGTGGGAGCCGTGGCAGCAGGATGGCTGGCTCTACGGACGCGGCGCCGGTGACATGAAGGCGGGCATTGCCGCCATGGTCACCGCGGTGACCGCCATGCAGCGGGCAGGATTCGATATCTGTTTTCCGCTCACGCTGCAGACGGTCATCGAGGAAGAGTGTACCGGTCACGGGGCGCTGGCCTGCCTGGCGCGGGATGGACGGGGGGATTTCGCCCTGATTCCGGAACCCTTTGGCGCCACGCTGACCACTGCCCAGGTGGGGACCCTGTGGTTCAAGGTGACGCTGGAAGGGGTGCCGGCCCACGTGCTGGACACCTCTGCGGGCAGTAATGCGATCGAGGCCATCCAGGCGGTGATCGCGCCGCTTAAGGCGCTGGAAGCCGAGCTGAATGCCGGGCGCGAGGCACCCTATGACGCGGTCGAGCACCCGTTCAATTTGAACATTGGCCGCATCGAAGGCGGCAACTGGGCCTCCAGCGTGCCCTGTCATGCCACCCTGGAAGGGCGTATCGGTTTTCCGCCGGGGATGTCAGCGGAGGAGATCATGGACAAGGTGCGCCAGTGCATCGATGCCGCACGAGAGGGCATGGGGCCTGGGATTTCGGCACCGGAGGTCAGTTTTCACGGCTTCCGCTCCGAGGGGCACCAGGTCAACCTGGATCATCCGGGCGTGGCGCTGCTGGCGGACTGTCATCGGGCCCTGACCGGTGAGGCCTTGCCGTCGGTGGCATTGACCTGCACCACCGACCTGAGAGCGTTGAACCGCCATGGTATCTCTGGCACGTGCTATGGCCCCGTGGCCGAGCGCATCCATGGCGTGGATGAGCGAGTGGAGATTGCGTCCATTCGTCATACCCTGCGGGCCTACGCCTTGTTCCTGTATCGCTGGGGGCAAGCGGCCGATGGCGTTGCCTAGCCGAGATCCGTCCACCTGAGATCTCGCTGCGCGCACGCCCCTGCCGAGGCCAGTGGGGTTGATCTGGGGCGGGCACCGGACATATCGGCGCCGTGCCGTCACATAACCTTGTCCTGAGTCGGGGTGACTGACGTCATTGACTGTCACCCTGCGGGACATGGCTTCACGGAACGAAGTGCGCAGGAGGATGCCATGGTCACCCAGGCAGGGAGTAGTGAAGGGCGCGGGCAGCAGGACGTCGCCTACACCGGTCGCCACGATGAGGCCGGTAGTGATGACAAGGATGGCAGCCGTAGTGGGCCGCTATCGCTATATGACGAGCTGGCGGCGTACATTCAGCCGCCCCCCAGCAGGCTGAGCCCGCGTGGCCGGCGATGGTTGATCGACGCGGAAGGCTGTCGCCTGTTGCCCTATCACGACCTCACCGGTGAGACGCTTGATGAGTGGCAGCCCGGCGCCACCATCGGCGTCGGCCACCTGATCGAGGAGGGGCAGTGGTCTCGGTTTGCTCGGGGGATTGATCTGAACTGGGCGGATTCGCTGCTGCGTCGAGATCTCCAGGACATCGAACAGGGCGTGCTGGCGCGGCTGGAAGCGTGTCGCCCCTGGGTCGGGGCGGCGGGGCTCGGGCAGCATCAGTTCGATGCCATGGTGCTGCTGGCGTTCAATATTGGCGTGGGCGCCTTCAGTCGGTCCTCCCTGGCCAGCATGCTGTGTGATCCCACTGCCGATAGGCCCTATGCCACGCTTGAAGACGCCTGGCTTGCGTGGAATCGAGCAGGTGGTCAGGTGCTGGCTGGCCTCAAGCGTCGACGTGCCGGCGAATGGAGGATCTTCAGCGCAGCAGATTATGGACCGGCCATCGGCAACGATTGACCCCGGGACCTACTGCCCACCGAGCCCGCCGAGGAACAGCTGGGTGCACAGGCGAGCGCGCTCGTCCCTGGCCTGGGCATCGAGCTGGGGCGGGCGACCCACCAGGGAGTCGAGCATCCACTCGCCCAGTACCATGCCGGTAAAGATGCCGGCGGCGGCGCGCGGGTCCTTGACCGTCAGTCGACCTCGCTGATGCTGGGCGTTGAGGTAGTCGGCCAGTTCGCGGCGGGTGCGGTCGGGGCCGTGGTCGAGAAACAGTGCGCCGAGATCCGGGGTGCGTTCGGCCTCGGCAGCGATGCCACGAATCAGGCGGATGTTGGCGGCGGGCAGGGCCAGGTCCATGAGGTCTCGGGCGAGTTCCGTCAGCACCTCTTCCGGCGGTCGCTCGCCGGCCTGACCCAGGCGACTCCACACGCTGGAGGCCTGGGCCTCCATCGACGCCACGAACAGCCCCTCCTTGTTGCCGAACAGCTTGTAGAGCGTGCTCAGCGACCCTCCCGCTCGGGCCACGATATCGTTGACGCTGGCACCGGCGTATCCCTTTTCGAGAAAGACCTCCCTGGCGGCTGCCAACAGACGCTGTCTGCGGGCTTCTCCGCGTGGCGTAAAGCCCTGATGGGCTGAGTCGTTGACCGACATCTGCTCGTCCTCTTGCTGATGGTATCCCGCCGTCCGATGGCTGGGTTCTGCTTACGTGACCTGCTTGCCTATACCTGCTGACTTACACCGGCGTACTTGTATCCGCTTCCTTTCCCCGCTTCCTTTCCCCGTTTCGTGCTGCGGTAAAAGCCCCGGTCTCGCGGACCTCGCCCTTGTTGCTGCTGTTGTTGATGTTACCGATGCGATGCTGGCGAATGGCCCAGCCACCGGAGACAGCAGTGGGGTGATCGACGCAAAAAGCACCGCGACGTAAAAGTGTAGCATGCGCTACACTAATGCGGTTCATGAATTTGCGCTGTCGAGGGCCGCGCCTTGCTGCCCCCTCCCGGTGCTTCGATGACGAAGCGCGTGGGTCGACACAGGCGGCAACCAGACAAGCGTAAGACAGGGTACGTGGGGGACGAGATGACGCGTGGCAAGAAGGCAATCGTGGCACTGGCCGGGCTGATGGCCTTGGTGGCGCTGATCTGGTGGGGCATGAGCTGGTGGTCGACGGGCCGTTACCTGGAAGAGACGGATAATGCCTATGTGCATGCGGATGCGGTCAGTCTGCGCGCTGAACTATCGGCGTTGATCCGGGAATTGCCGGTGATGGATAACCAGCAGGTGCGCGCTGGTGATGTTCTGGTGAAGCTGGATGACACCGACGTCAAGCAGCAGCTGGCTCAGGCCCTGGCGGACCAGCAGGTGGCTCGTTCCCAGCAGGTCCAGGCCAGCCGACAGATCGAACGACAGCGTGCGGCCATCGAAGAGGCGCAGGCCCAGGTGGTTTCTGCCGAGGCGCAGCATGCTCAGGCGCTCCGTCATCTGGAGCGATCGCGCTCGCTGGCGTCACGCCAGTACGCCTCGGAGCAGCAACAGCAGGACGACGAAGCCAGCGTCAACGTGGCCGCGGCCACCCTGGCGGCACGCCGGGCGGCACTGACCTCGGCCCAGCGACAGCTGGACGTTGCGCTGGCCGACGAACAGGCGGCGCAGGCGCGTGTCGTATCCGCACAGGCGGCGGTGGCGATTGCCCAACACCAGCTGTCAAAGGCGACGCTGCGGGCCCCGCGCGATGGCGTTGTCGGTGCCATCACCGCGGAGGTCGGGGATCTGGCGCAGCCCTCGCTGACGCTGATGCACCTGGTGCCGGTCGAGTCGGCCTACGTGGTGGCGAACTTCAAGGAGACCCAGACGGAGCGCATGCGCATTGGTCAGCCGGTGCGACTGGCGGTCGATGCCTATCCCCAGGTGCATTTCGAGGGGGTGGTCGACAGCCTGGCGCCGGCGACGGGGTCCCAGTTCAGTCTGCTGCCCCAGGACAATGCCACCGGCAACTTCAACAAGATCGTGCAGCGGGTGCCGGTCAAGATTCGACTGACCGGTCCTGAACAGGCACTGGGCGTACTGCGTGCGGGGTTGTCTGTGGTGCCTGAAGTCGACACCCGCTCCCTGGACGGTGATCCCTTGGGCGCGCGGCACCAGGCCGAGCGTGAGCAGACGCCGCCGGTAGCGGCGACGCTGGTAGGGCCAGGCGCGTGAGTCAGTCCCCAGCGCTTGCCTCCGCGGCGCCTTCGGGCGCCGATGAACTTCCCCCCTGGCCTCAGCGTATTGGCTTTATTGCAGCGGTATTCGGCATGTTCATGGCGATTCTGGATATCCAGATCGTGGCCAGCTCGCTGAACGAGATTCAAGCCGGCGTTGCCGCCAGCAGTGAGGAGATCTCCTGGGTCCAGACGTCCTACCTGATCGCCGAGATCATCATGATTCCGCTGTCCGGGATGCTGACCCGGATTCTCTCGACCCGGGTGGCCTTTGTGCTGTCCAGCGTCGGCTTCACCCTGGCAAGCCTGGGATGCGCCCTGGCGACCAGCATCGAACAGCTGGTCATCTTGCGGGCACTGCAGGGCTTTCTTGGCGGGGCGATGATCCCGATCACTCACGCCATCAGCTTCTCGATCTTTCCGCGTCGGATGATGGGCGCCGTTCAAGCCGTGATCGGCATGGTGGTGACCATGGCGCCGTCGGTGGGGCCCACGGTGGGGGGCTACATCACGGAGATCGCCAGTTGGCATTGGCTGTTTCTGGCTAACGTGATTCCAGGTGTGCTGGTCAGTTGGGCGGCGTGGCGCTTCTTGGATATCGACAAGGGCGACCGCAGCGCGGCCAGGCGTCTGGACGTGCTGGGGCTGGCGCTGATGGCGGTGTTTCTGGGGTGCCTTGAGTACGTGCTGGAAGAGGGCCCCGGGGATGACTGGTTCGATGATCACCTGATCCTGATGCTCTCGCTGACCTGTGGCCTGGCCGCCATCGGCTTCTTTGTGCGCACGCTGCGCCATCGGTATCCGATTGTGGGCCTGCACGCGTTTGCCAACCGCAACTTTGCGCTGGGCGCCGGCCAGGGATTTGTGATCGGCATCGCCCTGTACGGGCTGGTCTACCTGATGCCGCTGTTCTTTGGCTATGTGCGCGGATTTTCCAGCCTGCAGATCGGTCAGGTCATGTTCGTGACCGGGGTGGCGATGTTCTTCACCGCTCCCGTGGCCGGTCGGCTGTCCGGCAGTGTAGACCTGCGCGTGCTGATGTTTGTGGGCTTTGTGCTGGTGGGGACGGGCTCGATCATGAACGCCTGCCTGACGTCAGAGTCCGGGTTCGAGCAGTTCTTCTGGCCGCAGATCGTGCGCGGGGTGGGGCTGATCCTGTGCATCATTCCGGCCTCGCGCATTGCGCTGGGAACCTTGCCGCGTGAAGAGGTGGGCAATGCCAGCGGGCTGTTCAACGTTATGCGCAACCTTGGCGGGGCGGTCGGTCTGGCGCTGATGGACACCGTGCGCGACATCCGCGAGGACTATCATTGGAGCCAGTTGATCGGTGCAGTAAATGAGGGGCGTGGTGTCGTGCTTGAGCGGTTGCAGGGATACGAGAGCTTGCTTGCCGGTCATGTGGCGGATCCGCAGCAGAGCGCGCTGGCGCTGGTCGGGCAGACGGTGGCGCGTGAAGCCCAGGTACTGGCGTTCAATGACATCTTCCTGTGGCTGGGTGCACTCTACCTGCTTTGCGCGCCGGTGGTCCTGCTGGTTCGGCGACCAGAAGCCTGAGCCGCCACTTGCGGGCACTGCCTGGGGCTCGCCAGGGTTAGGTCTTGGTCGTATATAGCGCGAAGGCGCCTAGGCTTGCCATCAGCAGGAATCCCGCCAGGCCCAGGCGTCCCCAGGGCAGGCTGGCCGTGCCCAGATGGATGATGGTCGGGTCTCTAGGCGAATAGCGCACCGTTATTTGACTGCCGACTGGGTAGGCCGCCAGGTAGGCCTCAGCGTCCTCGAGGCGTTCGAAGGAGGGAACGCCATCAAAGCCACTGTTGTCGGAAGTTACAAGGCGACCCTCGATACGGCCTTCGACGGCCACGCGTGCCAGATATCGCTTGGCCTGTTCATCCCGCTCGCGCTGATGGCGCTGTGCTTCGGCCAGTCTGACGCCGGTGTCGGTGACGGTGACCTGGGCGCTGGGCCAGCGGTTGACGTCCCGCACCTTCCAGGCCCCGACGCCGGCAACAATGGCGCCAATCAGGGCAGCGAGTGACACGATCAGCAGCGGATGAGGCATGGCGGTATCCTGCTAAGACATTGAGATGGTGGTACAGGCAAGGAGATAACGATGACGATGATGGCCTCCCTGAGGAATTGGATCAACGATGTGGCGCAGCCGGAACACGCCCAGGCAGACGTCGACCTGTCTTTGGCTACGGCGGTTCTGCTGTGTGAGGTGGTGCGGGCAGACTATCGCATGGATGACAGCGAGATCGCGCTGATGCGCGAGCAGCTGCAGCAGCGCTTTGAGCTGGACCCGGCAGCGTTGGACGAGCTGATGTCGTTGGCTCGCCAGGAAGCGGAAACGGCCGTTGACCATCACCGTTTTGTGCGTGAGTTGAGAGACCGAACCGGGTATCAGGAGCGGGTCGCCCTGGTGCAGCAGATGTGGGCGCTGGCCTTTGCCGATGGCGAGAAGGACGCCCTGGAAGAACATCGCATCCGTGCCCTGGCCGAGTTGCTGCATGTCAGCCACGGAGATTTCGTGCGCACCCGTATCGCCGAGGAAAATCGAGCCGCGGCGCGATGATCAAGGTAAGGACGCCTGTATCAACCGAACCTGAGCAGCGACGGCGTGGATAAGCTCAAGCGCGCTTGGTTTTTTCGTTTTCGGGGTCTCTCGTTTACGGGGTCTTTTGCTTTCAGGTCTGTCGTTTACAGGGTCCTTCGCTTTCAGGGTCCTTCGCTTTCAGGTCTGTCGTTTACAGGTCTGTCGCTTGCAGAGTATGTCGATAGCGTTATCGTCGGTCGGAGAAATTGTAGTGGGTGAGACTGGCTTTTGAGATAGGTACACTGGATCATCCTGTTGAACGCGATCAGGGATAGTAAAGTTTTCTGATTCAGCCAGTGCGAGTCGAGACAAGGAGACGCAGATGTCGCGCAAGATGGTGGTAGTGGGTGCTGGGATGGTCGGCGTGTCCGTTGCTTGGCATCTGAGTCAGCGAGGTCATCAGGTGACCCTGGTGGACCGTCGCGAGCCGGGGCGTGAGACGTCCTATGGCAATGCCGGCATCATCCAGCGCGAGGCGGTTCGGCCCTATGCGTTTCCTCGCGACCTCGGCACGCTGCTGCGGGTGGCACCGAATCGGCAGATCGATATCCGCTACCGCCCTGGTGCGATGATGGCCAACGCGGGTACCTTGTTGAAGTACTGGCAGCACTCAGCGCCGGCGCGGTATGAGCGAATTGTGCCTGAGTATGCGTCCTTGATTTCAGGCTGTATCGACGCCCATGCCGCCATGATTGCGGCATCTGGCGCTGAGGAGTTGATTCGTCGCGACGGTTGGCTGGAGGTGTATCGCAGCGAGGCAGAACTGACGGCTCGGTATGCCCAGGCTCAGGCCGATGCGCAGAGCTTCGGGATTCGCTTCAAGCGACTCGACAGAGCGGAGCTCGCCCAGTTGGAACCCGGCCTGGCGAGCGGCGCTGGCAACGACAGCGGCAAGGGGCTGGCCGGGGCCATTCACTGGCTGGACCCCTGGACGGTGGCCAGTCCGGGGGATCTGGTCGCTGCTTATGCACGGTCCTTTGTCGAGTCCGGGGGCGAGATCGTGCAGGCCAATGTGGACGCCGTGGAGCGCACTGGCCAAGCCTGGCGGGTGTCACTGGGTGGCGGTGCAGTCAGCCGCCAGTTGGACGCTGACGGTCTGGTCATGGCGCTGGGGCCCTGGACGCAGGAGTGGATGACGGCCTTGGGCTTGAGGATTCCGCTGTTCGTCAAGCGCGGGTACCACATGCACTATGCCCAGCCCGACGAGCGGGCGCTCGGTCACTGGGTCATGGACGCCGAGGTCGGCTATCTGCTGGCGCCGATGCGCCAGGGCGTGCGCTTGACCACCGGGGCCGAGCTGGAGCGGCTGGAGGCGCCGGCGCACCTTGACCAGCTGGAGGCGGCGGAGCGCAAGGCGAGGGAACTCTTCCCCCTGGGGCAGCGGCTGGAGTCCACGCCCTGGAAGGGTGCCAGGCCCTGCACGCCAGACATGAAGCCAGTAATTGGCCCGGTGCCGGGACAGGATGGCCTGTGGCTGGCCTGTGGTCATGGGCATCAGGGCTTCACGCTGGGACCTGTCACCGGCAAGCTGCTGACCCAGCTGATCGAGGGGGAGCCGGCGGATATCGATATGACGCCCTTCAGGGTCGATCGTTTCTAAAACGCTGCTCCGTTCAATACAAAAGGGCCACGATGTTCGTGGCCCTTTTCCTTTTCACCGCTTTTTTCTCACCCCGTTTCTTTCTCACCGCTTTCCGGTCTTTCGTCTGACGCTCTCGCTTTCCAGGCAAAGTCCACAAGGGCTGCGTGAGGCGGCGTTGTCATGGTGAGGGGCGGGTTCAGGTGTTGTCTTTCTGCGGTTCGGTGGCTGTTGATTCGCCGGAAGTGGGGGGCAATGCGCTGGCGCTTGCAGCGCTCACGTCAGGGGGGCTGTCAGCGTCGTCATCGCTGCGCTCGCCACGGCGTTCAGCGATGGACCTGGCCAGCAGTTTCATCAGGAGGGTGACGAGAAAGACCAACCAGCTGGCGGTGGCCAGGACGTTGAACAGCAGCATCTTCTGCGCGCCGCTCAATGGCGTGATCAGGTGATCGATGACGATGGCAAACAGAAACGCCAGGTTCAGCGGTAGCGCCAGAATATGCATCCACATCTCGGTGCGCCGCTTGCGCACGTGATAGCGGCTCAGCATGACGCGCACCGGGCGATGCACAAAGCTCAGCAGGATCATGGTGCCTAGTATCAGCAGGGCAGCCAGTGCCGGCTCGGCGCTATCGATATGCAGTGATACGCTGATCGACCAATACAGCATCAACCACATCAGTCCCGCCAGGGTGGCGACCAGGTCGGCGTAGTGACGTACCTTGGGCATTGAGCTCTCGCTAGGGCTAGTCGGTAAAAACGGGGCGCAGGGGGTTCCTGGGTGACAGGCGAGGCCTATTTATTGGCCCTGAATGCCTCGTTCACTCTTCATGGCCACCTGGATGGCCACTGCCTTGTTCCGCGTCTTGTGTCGGCCTGTCCTGCCGGCGCCTTTCGCCTGTCAGGATAGTGCTCGCAGGAGACACTTGCGCATGATACGCGAAATATCGTGCTTTTGTGGCGATGAGCGGAGGTCGATCGCTTTGCGGTATACTGCGCCCGACCTTGAACCACTCGATGACAGGACAACAAGTGACTTCCATTACCTTGACCCGCCCGGATGACTGGCACCTTCACCTGCGCGATGGCGTCGCGCTTGAGTCAGTGGTAGGGGACACCGCGCGCCAGATGGGGCGTGCCATCATCATGCCCAACCTCAAGCCACCGGTGACAGTGCTGGAGCAGGCGCTGGCCTACCGCGAGCGTATTCTGGCGGCGTTGCCGCAAGGTAGCCAGTTCGAGCCGCTGATGACGCTGTATCTGACCGACCGTACCACGGCGGACGATATCGAGCAGGCCTGGGCTAGCGGCAAGGTACAGGCGGTCAAGCTGTATCCGGCAGGGGCCACCACCAATTCTGATTCCGGCGTGACCGATCTGAAGCATTGCGACGAAGCGGTGGCCACCATGGCTCGTCTGGGCATGCCGCTGCTGGTGCATGGCGAGGTGACGGACCACGAGATCGATATCTTTGACCGGGAGAAGGTCTTTATCGACCGGGTGATGAAGCCGCTGCTGTCACGCCACCCTGAGCTCAAGGTGGTGTTTGAGCACATTACTACCGCCGATGCGGCGAGCTTTGTGGCCCAGGCCCCGGCCAATGTGGGGGCAACCATCACCGCCCATCACTTGCTGTATAACCGCAACCACATGCTGGTGGGCGGGATTCGTCCTCACTATTACTGCCTGCCGATCCTCAAGCGTGAGCGTCACCGTGAGGCATTGATCGAGGCAGCGACTTCTGGCGACACCAGCTTCTTCCTGGGCACCGATAGCGCTCCTCACGCTCGCCACGACAAGGAGAGCGACTGCGGTTGCGCCGGCGCTTACACAGCGTTGACCGCGATCGAGCTGTACGCGACGGCATTCGAGCAGGCCGGAGCACTTGATCGCCTTGAGGGTTTTGCCAGTCACCACGGCCCGGATTTCTATGGGCTGCCACGCAACGTAGATCGCATTACCCTGGACAAGACCGAGTGGCAGGTGCCTGCCGAGCTGCCCTTCGGCGAAGGGAAGACCCTGGTGCCGCTGCGTGCCGGCGAAACCCTTGGATGGAAGATGCGGGAGCAGTGATCCTCCCGCTATCGTTGGCTTGGTGCTCGCGATGACGTGATCAGAAAACGACGGAACGCGCGGTACATCGCGTGTTCTGGCCAAAATGGCGCGCCCTCAGGGGCGCGCTTTTTTTATGCGCATAGTTTTCCCGCTAAGGCCTGGCATTCGAGCCGAAACAGGATCACGAGACATAAATTGTTGTACGTGGTGCGCTGCGTTGTACATGAAAAATGCAGCAGGCGACATCGCTGACGGTGGGGCAAGCCAACCAGCTAGTACCAGAGGTCGGGGGAGTTTTTGTGCAGTCTGGCTTTTCTCATGACGCAGATATTTTTGTAAGCACGCTAATAGGCGTGAAAAAGCAATAGCATAGGAGAAGAAAAAGGGGAAGACGGGGTGGTGGAGAAAAAGAGGTAGCTCATTGTCCTCTGGTACAGTATTGAGATATCTCGTGCGCATGTAATGTCGTATCTGCACAACTGTGTGCGTGTGCCAAAAATTATACAGCCCCCAAACGCTATAGAGAGACGCCCCTATGATCATTGCCACCGTCGTTCAGCTTGTTGGTCAAGCTTGGGCCCGTGACGCAGAAGGTAACCTGAGAGCCCTGGCAGAGGGTGACCAGCTTCGCGAGGGCGAGGTGGTGATTACCGGCAATGGGGCGCGCGTCAGGCTCGAACAGGTGGACGGTGCGCCCTTGGTCGAGATGGAGAGCAATGCTCAGATTCTGCTGACTCAAGATATCGCTGAAGGCAGTAGCGAAGGCGAGCAAGCGCCGGTACTCGAGGACCCTGACGTCGCCAGGGTGCTGGCGCTGCTGGAAGAAAGCGATGGGGATCTGCTGGATATCCTGGAAGCACCGGCTGCGGGGGCTGCTGGTGGCGCTGGGGTTGAAGGCGGGCATGATTTCGTGCGTCTGCTGCGTATTGTTGAGGAAGTGACGCCGCTGTCGTTCGAGTATGGCTACCAGCGAGTAGACGACGAGCTTCCTCAGCAGGAGGGCGGCGGTTCAGACGACGTTGATGAGCCGGTCACGTTGACTGGCTTGGACGGCCCGCAGGGGGGTACTGGCGGTGCAGTGGGCACTGGCGGCGCAGCCGTGGGCTTTGCATCCGCTGAGCAGACCGTCAGCGAGTCCGGGCTTGCCACAGGTAGCTCGCCCGCTACCGGCAGTATCGTCAGTGGCAGCTTTGGGGTCAGTGCGCCCGACGGTTTAACCTCCATCACGGTGGGCTCCAGTGGTCCGATCAGCCTGGACCGGCTGAATGGACTTGCCGGTAATCCGCTGGTCATCAATACCCCTCATGGCACCCTGACGCTGACCGGTTATACCGGAGGTGCCACGGGTGGCACCGTCAGCTATACCTTCGAGCTCACCACGCCGGTCGATAATGGCAGCGCGGATGGTGCCACCGGTGACGGCCTTGTAGAGAGCATCGTGATCACTGCCACGGATACCGATGGCAGCACCACCAGCGGTTTTCTCGATATCGCGATTCTCGATGATGCTCCTCAGGCCTTCGACGATACCGCCGAGACCCAGGAAGACACCCCGATCACCTACAACGTGCTGGCTAACGACGTTGAAGGCGCGGACGGTGCAACACTGACCACTGCGACGTTGCGTGACCCGAGTCAGGGCAGCGTATCGATCAATGCCGCGGGTGACGTCACCTTTACCCCGGCGCCGGGCTTCGAAGGCGAAGCGCTGATCGACTACACCATCACCGACGCCGATGGTGACACCAGCGACGCGGTGTTCAGCGTCACGGTGGCGGAAGACTCCACCCCGACCATCAGCGTGCCGGATGACTCCCCGAGCACCGAAGGGGGCCAGTTCACCGTCAGTGAAGCGGGCCTGGCGGGCGGCAGCGCCGCGGGCGACGGCAGCCAGACCACCAGCGGCACGCTGCCTATCACTACCGGTGGTGACAGCCTGGCCTCGTTGGTCATCAACGGCGTTAACGTCACCGCTGGTGGCACCGTAGTGGGCGACTTCGGCACGCTGACCGTCAGCGTCTCCGACGCCGGCGACTACAGCTGGAGCTACACCCTCGACGGCAGCACCCAGGATCACACCAGCCAGGGCACCGGAAGCGATGACCTGGCGGATCAGTTCGCGATCACGGCCACGGACAGCGACGGCGACGAAGCTTCCACCGACCTGACCATCCAGGTGCAGGACGACGTGCCGGTGGCGGTGAATGACAGCGCCAATACCGCGGAAGACACCCCGATCACCTATAACGTGCTGGCGAATGACACCCAGGGCGTAGATGGGGCAACGCTGACCGCAGCAACGTTGCGTGACCCGAGTCAGGGCAGCGTATCGATCAATGCCGCGGGGGATGTGACCTTTACCCCGGCACCGGGCTTCGAAGGCGAAGCGCTGATCGACTACACCATCACCGATGCCGATGGTGACACCAGCGACGCGGTGTTCAGCGTCACGGTGGCGGAAGACTCTACGCCGACCATCAGCGTGCCGGATGACTCCCCGAGCACCGAAGGCGGTCAGTTCACGGTCAGCGAGGCGGGCCTGGCGGGCGGCAGCGCTGCGGGCGACGGTAGCCAGACCACCAGCGGCACGCTGCCCATCACCACCGGTGGCGACAGCCTGGCCTCGCTGGTGATCAACGGCGTTAACGTCACCGCTGGCGGCACTGTAGTGGGCGACTTCGGCACGTTGACCGTCAGCGTCTCCGACGCCGGCGACTACAGCTGGAGCTACACCCTCGACGGCAGCACCCAGGATCACACCAGTCAGGGCACCGGCAGCGATGACCTGGCGGATCAGTTCGCCATCACGGCGACTGACAGCGACGGCGACGAAGCCTCTACCGACCTGACCATCCAGGTGCAGGATGACGTACCGGTGGCGGTGAATGACACCGCCAATACCGCGGAAGACACCCCGATCACCTATAACGTGCTGGACAACGACACCCAGGGCGTAGATGGGGCAACGCTGACCTCAGCAACGTTGCGTGACCCGAGTCAGGGCAGCGTATCGATCAATGCCGCGGGGGATGTGACCTTTACCCCGGCACCGGGCTTCGAAGGCGAGGCGCTGATCGACTACACCATCACCGATGCCGATGGTGACACCAGCGACGCGGTGTTCAGCGTCACCGTGGCGGAAGACTCCACCCCGACCATCAGCGTGCCGGATGACTCCCCGAACACCGAAGGTGGCCAGTTCACCGTCAGTGAAGCGGGCCTGCCTGGCGGCAGCGCTGCGGGCGACGGTAGCCAGACCACCAGCGGCACGCTGCCCATCACCACCGGTGGTGACAGCTTGGCCTCGCTGGTGATCAACGGCGTTAACGTCACCGCTGGCGGCACCGTGGTAGGCGACTTCGGCACGCTGACCGTCAGCGTCTCCGACGCTGGCGACTACAGCTGGAGCTACACCCTCGACGGCAGCACCCAGGATCACACCAGCCAGGGCACCGGCAGCGATGACCTGGCGGATCAGTTCGCGATTACGGCGACAGACAGCGACGGCGATGATGCCTCCACCGACCTGACCATCCAGGTGCAGGACGACGTACCGGTGGCGGTGAATGACAGCGCCAATACCGCGGAAGACACCCCGATCACCTATAACGTGCTGGACAATGACACCCAGGGCGTGGATGGGGCGAATGTCTCTGCGGCGACCCTACGTAATCCCAGCCAGGGTAGTGTGTCCTTCAACAGCGACACCGGTGAGGTGACCTTTACCCCGGCGCCGGGCTTCGAAGGCGAGGCGCTGATCGACTACACCATCACCGATGCCGATGGTGACACCAGCGACGCGGTATTCAGCGTCACCGTGGCGGAAGACTCCACCCCGACCATCAGCGTGCCGGATGACTCCCCGAGCACCGAAGGCGGCCAGTTCACGGTCAGCGAAGCGGGCCTGGCGGGCGGCAGCGCCGCGGGCGACGGCAGCCAGACCACCAGCGGCACGCTGCCCATCACCACCGGGGGTGACAGCCTGGCCTCGCTGGTGATCAACGGCGTTAACGTCACTGCTGGCGGCACCGTAGTGGGCGACTTCGGCACGCTGACCGTTAGCGTCTCCGACGCCGGCGACTACAGCTGGAGCTACACCCTCGACGGCAGCACCCAGGATCACACCAGCCAGGGCACCGGCAGCGATGACCTGGCGGATCAATTTGCCATCACGGCGACGGACAGCGACGGCGACGAGGCCTCCACCGACCTGACCATCCAGGTGCAGGACGACGTACCGGTGGCGGTGAATGACAGCGCCAATACCGCGGAAGACACCCCGATCACCTATAACGTGCTGGACAATGACACCCAGGGCGTAGATGGGGCAACGCTGACCGCAGCAACGTTGCGTGACCCGAGTCAGGGCAACGTATCGATCAATGCCGCGGGGGATGTGACCTTTACCCCGGCGCCGGGCTTCGAGGGCGAAGCGCTGATCGATTACACCATCACCGATGCCGATGGTGACACCAGCGATGCGGTGTTCAGCGTCACGGTGGCGGAAGACTCCACCCCGACCATCAGCGTGCCGGATGACTCCCCGAACACCGAAGGTGGCCAGTTCACCGTCAGTGAAGCGGGCCTGACTGGTGGCAGCGCTGCGGGCGACGGCAGCCAGACCACCAGCGGCACGCTGCCCATCACCACCGGTGGTGACAGCCTGGGCTCACTGGTCATCAACGGCGTCAACGTCACTGCTGGCGGCACCGTGGTGGGCGACTTCGGCACGCTGACCGTCAGCGTCTCCGACGCCGGCGACTACAGCTGGAGCTACACCCTCGACGGCAGCACCCAGGATCACACCAGCCAGGGCACCGGCAGCGATGACCTGGCGGATCAGTTCGCCATCACGGCCACTGACAGCGACGGCGACGAAGCCTCTACCGACCTGACCATCCAGGTACAGGACGATGTGCCGGTGGCGGTGAATGACAGTGCCAATACCGCGGAAGACACCCCGATCACCTATAACGTGCTGGGCAATGACACCCAGGGCGTGGATGGAGCAACGCTGACCGCAGCAACGTTGCGTGACCCGAGCCAGGGCAGCGTATCGATCAATGCCGCGGGGGATGTGACCTTTACCCCGGCACCGGGCTTCGAAGGCGAGGCGCTGATCGACTACACCATCACCGATGCCGATGGTGACAGCAGCGACGCGGTATTCAGCGTCACCGTGGCGGAAGACTCCACGCCCACCATCAGCGTGCCGGATGACTCCCCGAGCACCGAAGGCGGCCAGTTCACGGTCAGCGAAGCGGGCCTGGCCGGCGGCAGCGCCGCGGGCGACGGCAGCCAGACCACCAGCGGCACGCTGCCCATCACCACCGGTGGTGACAGCCTGGCCTCACTGGTCATCAACGGCGTCAACGTCACCGCTGGCGGCACCGTGATTGGCGACTTCGGCACGCTGACTGTCAGCGTCTCCGACGCTGGCGACTACAGCTGGAGCTACACCCTCGACGGCAGCACCCAGGATCACACCAGCCAGGGCACCGGCAGCGATGACCTGGCAGATCAGTTCGCCATCACGGCCACTGACAGCGACGGCGACGAGGCCTCCACCGACCTGACCATCCAGGTACAGGACGACGTCCCGGTGGCGGTGAATGACAGCGCCAATACCGCGGAAGACACCCCGATCACCTATAACGTGCTGGGCAATGACACCCAGGGCGTGGATGAAGCGAGCGTCTCTGCGGCGACCCTACGTAATCCCAGCCAGGGTAGTGTGTCCTTCAACAGCGACACCGGTGAGGTGACCTTTACCCCGGCACCGGGCTTCGAAGGCGAGGCGCTGATCGACTACACCATCACCGATGCCGATGGTGACAGCAGCGACGCGGTATTCAGCGTCACCGTGGCGGAAGACTCCACGCCCACCATCAGCGTGCCGGATGACTCCCCGAGCACCGAAGGCGGCCAGTTCACGGTCAGCGAAGCGGGCCTGCCTGGCGGCAGCGCCGCGGGCGACGGCAGCCAGACCACCAGCGGCACGCTGCCTATCACCACCGGTGGTGACAGCCTGGCCTCGCTGGTGATCAACGGCGTCAACGTCACCGCTGGCGGCACCGTGGTGGGTGACTTCGGCACGCTGACCGTCAGCGTGGGAGCAGATGGCGCCTACAGCTGGAGCTACACCCTCGACGGCAGCACCCAGGATCACACCAGCCAGGGCACCGGCAGCGATGACCTGGCGGATCAGTTCGCCATTACGGCGACGGACAGCGACGGCGACGAAGCCTCTACCGACCTGACCATCCAGGTACAGGACGACGTACCGGTGGCGGTGAATGACAGCGCCAATACCGCGGAAGACACCCCGATCACCTATAACGTGCTGGACAATGATACCCAGGGCGTGGATGGGGTAACGCTGACCGCAGCAACGTTGCGTGACCCGAGCCAGGGCAGCGTATCGATCAATGCCGCGGGGGATGTGACCTTTACCCCGGCACCGGGCTTCGAAGGCGAAGCGCTGATCGACTACACCATCACCGACGCCGATGGTGACACCAGCGACGCGGTGTTCAGCGTCACCGTGGCGGAAGACTCCACGCCGACCATCAGCGTGCCGGATGACTCCCCGAGCACCGAAGGCGGCCAGTTCACGGTCAGCGAAGCTGGCCTGCCTAGCGGTAGTGCCGCGGGCGACGGCAGCCAGACCACCAGCGGCACGCTGCCCATCACTACCGGTGGCGACAACCTGGCCTCGCTGGTCATCAACGGCGTTAACGTCACCGCTGGCGGCACCGTAGTGGGCGACTTCGGTACGCTGACCGTCAGCGTCTCCGACGCTGGCGACTACAGCTGGAGCTATACCCTCGAAGACAGTACCCAGGATCACACCAGTCAGGGCACCGGCAGCGATGACCTGGCGGATCAGTTCGCCATTACGGCGACGGACAGCGACGGCGACGAGGCTTCTACCGACCTGACCATCCAGGTGCAGGACGATGTGCCGGTGGCGGTGAATGACAGTGCCAACACCGCGGAAGACACCCCGATCACCTATAACGTGCTGGACAATGATACCCAGGGCGTAGATGGGGTAACGCTGACCGCAGCAACGTTGCGTGACCCGAGCCAGGGCAGCGTATCGATCAATGCCGCGGGGGATGTGACCTTTACCCCGGCGCCGGGCTTCGAAGGCGAAGCGCTGATCGACTACACCATCACCGATGCCGATGGTGACACCAGCGATGCGGTGTTCAGCGTCACCGTGGCGGAAGACTCCACGCCGACCATCAGCGTGCCGGATGACTCCCCGAGCACCGAAGGTGGCCAGTTCACCGTCAGTGAAGCGGGCCTGCCTGGCGGTAGTGCCGCGAGCGACGGCAGCCAGACCACCAGCGGCACGCTGCCCATCACTACCGGTGGCGACAACCTGGCCTCGCTGGTCATCAACGGCGTTAACGTCACAGCTGGTGGCACTGTAGTGGGCGACTTCGGCACGCTGACCGTCAGCGTCTCCGACGCCGGCGACTACAGCTGGAGCTACACCCTCGACGGCAGCACCCAGGATCACACCAGCCAGGGCACCGGCAGCGATGACCTGGCAGATCAGTTCGCGATTACGGCGACGGACAGCGACGGCGATGATGCCTCCACCGACCTGACCATCCAGGTGCAGGACGACGTGCCGGTGGCGGTGAATGACAGCGCAAGCGTGGCCGAGGACACTGCACAGGCCATCTCTGGGAACGTGCTGGCCAATGACACGACCGGTGCCGACAGTTCCGCAGCGCAGCCCGCGACGGTCGCTCTGGATAGTCCCAACGCCACAGGCGAGTTTGGCACCCTGACCCTGAACAGCGATGGCAGCTGGAGCTATGCGCTCAACAACAGCGATGCCCGTGTGCAGGCGCTTAGCGGCGACGAAACGCTGACCGAGACCTTTGCCTACACCCTGACCGATGCCGACGGCGACACCTCTCCGGCGACGCTGACCATCACGGTCACCGCTACCGATGATGGAGTGAGCCTGGGCGGCTTGGCCACCGAAGGTGGCGACGTCCAGGTCAGTGAAGCCAACCTGGCGGATGGCAGCGCGGCAGACAGCAGTGCGCTGACCCGCGGCGGCAGTTTCACTTTCACCAGCGTGGATGGTGTGGCCAGCGTTCAGGTAGGGGATCAGTCACTGACGCTGAACCAGCTGCAAGGTCTGTCCACGACCAACCCGGTGGTGGTCGACACGGCCTATGGCAGCCTGTCCCTGACCGGCTTCGACGGAGATGCTGCCGGCGGCACGGTGAGCTACAGCTACACCCTGGATACCCGCGTCGACAACGGCAGCCAGGACGGCGCCACCGATAGCGGCTTCACCGAAACGGTGGGGCTGGTAGTGACGGATGATAACGGTAGCGCGTCCAGCGGCAGTCTTCGTATTGCCATTACGGATGATGCGCCGTCGGCGAGCGATGACCGTGCCAGCGTGGCCGAGGACACTGCACAGGCCATCTCTGGCAATGTGCTGGCCAATGACACGACCGGTGCCGACAGTTCCACAGCGCAGCCTGCGACGGTCGCTCTGGATAGTCCCAACGCCACAGGCGAGTTTGGCACGCTGACCCTGAACAGCGATGGCAGTTGGAGCTATACGCTCAATAACAGCGATGCCCGTGTGCAGGCGCTTAGCGGCGACGAAACGCTGACCGAGACCTTTGCCTACACCCTGACCGATGCCGACGGCGACACCTCTCCGGCGACGCTGACCATTACGGTCACCGCCACCGATGATGGTGTGAGCCTGGGCGGCTTGGCCACCGAAGGTGGCGACGTCCAGGTCAGTGAAGCCAACCTGGCGGATGGCAGTGCGGCAGATAGCACTGCGCTGACCCGCGGCGGCAGCTTCACCTTCACCAGCGTGGATGGTGTGGCCAGCGTCCAGGTAGGAGATCAGTCACTGACGCTGAACCAGCTGCAAGGTCTGTCCGCTACCAACCCGGTGGTGGTCGATACGGCCTATGGCAGCCTGTCCCTGACCGGCTTCGACGGAGATGCCGCCGGCGGTACGGTGATCTACAGCTACACCCTGGATACCCGCGTCGACAACGATAGCCAGGACGGCGCCACCGATAGCGGCTTCACCGAAACGGTGGGGCTGGTAGTGACGGACGATAACGGTACCCGTGGTCAGGCCAGTATCAGTATTGCTATCACCGATGATGGCCCGTCGCTGCAGATCGGTGACTCCACTGAGCCTGGTACCGCGACAGTCGTGGAAGGCCAGAGCGTCAATGGCAGCTGGACCACCGATGCCGGTGCCGATGGCGCCACCGTGACCGTCAGCGTGGGCAGCGAGACGCTGACGTTGGGCGACGCCGACAACGACGTCGTGACCTTCAATACCGCCGAAGGCGTGTTGACCGTTGGCCGCGATGGCAGCTGGACCTTCGAGGCCAGTGCCAACCAGGTACAGAACAGCGCCGGTACTCCGTCGATCGACTTCACCATCTCCACGGTTGATACCGATGGTGATACCGCCTCCGATAGCCACACCGTCACCATCACCGACGGTACTGGCCCGACGGTCACCGTTACCGACAGCGATCCGGCGACCACCAACGCCGCGGTGTCCCTGGATGATGCTGACACTGAAGGCGACGCTTCCTCTACAGACGTGGCCAGCCTGACCTTTACCGCGGGCAGTGATGCGATTGCCAGCATCGGCTTTGGCAGCACAGATAATATTGATGTGGATGGCCTTAATGGCACTCTGACCTGGACCCTGAACTCCGCCGGTCAGCTGGAAGGGCGCACCGAAGCCGGTGGCGAGCCGGCCATCACCCTGACGCTGAACAACAACGGCTCGGTCACGGCTGGCCAGTCCGCGGTAGTGACCGTGACGGCCACGCTGGCCGACAGCCTGGCCCACGCCGATGGCGTCGATGCACTGACCATCAGCGGCATCACCGTGGTTGGTACTGACACCGACGGCACCAGTACGTCCGCTAGTGTGGTCGTGACGGTGGCCGACGATCAGCCGACGCTGCAGATCGGCGACTCCACTGAGCCTGGCACCGCGACAGTGGTGGAAGGCCAGAGCGTCAATGGCAGCTGGACCACTGATGCCGGTGCCGATGGCGCCACCGTTACGGTGACCGTGGGAGATGATTCCCTGGTTCTGGGTAGCGCAGCGGATGCTACGGTGTCCTTCGACCTGACCGAAGGTACCCTGACCGTTGGTCGCGATGGCAGCTGGACCTTCGAGGCCAGTGCCAACCAGGTACAGAACAGCGCCGGTACTCCGTCGATCGACTTCACCATCGAGACCGTCGATAGCGATGGTGACACCGCCTCCGACAGCCACACCGTCACCATTACCGATGGTACCGGCCCGACGGTCACCGTCACCGACAGCGATCCGGCGACCACCAACGCCGCCGTGTCCCTGGATGATGCCGACACCGAAGGCGACGCTTCCTCTACAGACGTGGCCAGCCTGACCTTTACGGCGGGCAGTGATGCGATTGCCAGCATCGGCTTTGGCAGCACAGATAATATTGATGTGGATGGCCTTAATGGCACCCTGACCTGGACGCTGAACTCCGCCGGTCAGCTGGAAGGGCGCACGGAGGCCGGCGGCGAACCGGCCATCACCCTGACGCTGAACAACAACGGCTCGGTTACGGCTGGCCAGTCCGCGGTAGTGACCGTGACCGCCACTCTGGCCGACAGCCTGGTCCACGCTGATGGCGTCGATGCACTGACCATCAGCGGGATCACCGTGGTCGGTACTGATACCGACGGCACCAGCACGTCTGCCAATGTGGGCGTGACGGTGGCCGACGATCAGCCGACGCTGCAGATCGGCGACTCCACTGAGCCGGGTAGCGCGACAGTCGTGGAAGGCCAGAGCGTCAATGGCAGCTGGACCACCGATGCCGGTGCCGACGGCGCCACCGTTACCGTGTCCGTGGGTAGCGAGACGCTGACGTTGGGCGACGCCGACAACGACGTCGTGACCTTCAATACCGCCGAAGGCGTGTTGACCGTTGGCCGCGATGGCAGCTGGACCTTCGAGGCCAGTGCCAACCAGGTACAGAACAGCGCCGGCACTCCGTCGATCGACTTCACCATCGAGACCGTCGATAGCGATGGTGACACCGCCTCCGATAGCCACACCGTTACCATCACCGATGGTACCGGCCCGACGGTCACCGTCACCGACAGCGATCCGGCGACCACCAATGCCGCCGTGTCCCTGGGTGATGCTGACACTGAAGGCGCCGCTTCCTCTACAGACGTGGCCAGCCTGACCTTTACCGCGGGCAGTGATGCGATTGCCAGTATCGGCTTTGGCGATACCGGCGCGATCAGCGTTGATGGCCTTAACGGCACCCTGACCTGGACCCTGAACTCCGCCGGTCAGCTGGAAGGGCGCACCGAAGCCGGTGGCGAGCCGGCCATCACCCTGACGCTGAATAACAACGGCTCGGTCACGGCTGGCCAGTCTGCGGTAGTGACCGTGACGGCCACGCTGGCCGACAGCTTGGCCCACGCCGATGGCGTCGATGCACTGACCATCAGCGGAATCACCGTGGTTGGTACTGACACCGACGGCAGCAGCACGTCCGCCAATGTGGGCGTGACGGTGGCCGACGATCAGCCGACGCTGCAGATTGGCGACTCCACTGAGCCTGGCACCGCGACAGTGGTGGAAGGCCAGAGCGTCAATGGCAGCTGGACCACCGATGCCGGCGCCGACGGCGCCACCGTTACCGTGTCTGTGGGTAGCGAGACGCTGACGCTGGGCGACGGCGATGCTGACGTCGTGACCTTTAATACTGCCGAAGGCACCCTGACCGTTGGTCGCGATGGCAGCTGGACCTTCGAGGCCAACAACAACCTCGACCAGGCCGAGAGCCCGTCGGTCAACTTCACCATCTCCACGGTTGATAGCGATGGTGACACCGCCTCCGATAGCCACACCGTCACCATTACCGACGGTACTGGCCCGACGGTCACCGTTACCGACAGCGATCCGGCGAGCACCAACGCCGCGGTGTCCCTGGATGATGCTGACACTGAAGGCGACGCTTCCTCTACGGACGTGGCCAGCCTGACCTTTACCGCGGGCAGTGATGCCATTGCCAGTATCGGCTTTGGCGATACCGGCGCGATCAGCGTTGATGGCCTTAACGGCACCCTGACCTGGACCCTGAACTCCGCCGGTCAGCTGGAAGGGCGCACCGAAGCCGGTGGCGAACCGGCCATCACCCTGACGCTGAACAACAACGGCTCGGTTACGGCTGGCCAGTCCGCGGTAGTGACCGTGACGGCCACGCTGGCCGACAGCCTGGTCCACGCTGATGGCGTTGATGCACTGACCATCAGCGGAATCACCGTGGTCGGTACCGACACCGATGGCAGCAGCACGTCTGCCAATGTGGGCGTGACGGTGGCGGACGATCAGCCGACGCTGCAGATTGGCGACTCCACTGAGCCGGGTACCGCGACAGTGGTGGAAGGCCAGAGCGTCAATGGCAGCTGGACCACCGATGCCGGCGCCGACGGCGCCACCGTTACCGTAAGCGTGGGCAGCGAGACGCTGACGTTGGGCGACGCCGACACCGACGTCGTGACCTTCAATACCGCCGAAGGCGTGTTGACCGTTGGCCGTGATGGCAGCTGGACCTTCGAGGCCAGTGCCAACCAGGTACAGAACAGCGCCGGTACTCCGTCGATCAACTTCACTATCGAGACCGTCGATAGCGATGGTGATACCGCCTCCGACAGCCACACCGTCACCATCACCGATGGTACCGGCCCGACGGTTACCGTCACCGACAGCGATCCGGCGAGCACCAATGCCGCCGTGTCCCTGGATGATGCCGAGACCGAAGGCGACGCTTCCTCTACGGACGTGGCGAGCCTGACCTTTACGGCGGGCAGTGATGCGATTGCCAGCATCGGCTTTGGCGATACCGGCGCGATCAGCGTTGATGGCCTTAACGGCACCCTGACCTGGACCCTGAACTCCGCCGGTCAGCTGGAAGGGCGCACCGAAGCCGGTGGCGAGCCGGCCATCACCCTGACGCTGAACAACAACGGCTCGGTCACGGCTGGCCAGTCCGCGGTAGTGACCGTGACGGCCACGCTGGCCGACAGCCTGGCCCACGCCGATGGCGTCGATGCACTGACCATCAGCGGCATCACCGTGGTTGGTACTGACACCGACGGCACCAGTACGTCCGCTAGTGTGGTCGTGACGGTGGCCGACGATCAGCCGACGCTGCAGATCGGCGACTCCACTGAGCCTGGCACCGCGACAGTGGTGGAAGGCCAGAGCGTCAATGGCAGCTGGACCACCGATGCCGGTGCCGACGGTGCCATCGTTACCGTAAGCGTGGGCAGCGAGACGCTGACGTTGGGCGACGCCGACAACGACGTCGTGACCTTCAATACCGCCGAAGGCGTGTTGACCGTTGGCCGCGATGGCAGCTGGACCTTCGAGGCGAACAACAACCTCGACCAGGCCGAGAGCCCGTCGGTCAACTTCACCATCTCCACGGTTGATACCGATGGTGACACCGCCTCCGACAGCCACACCGTCACCATCACCGACGGCACTGGCCCGACGGTCACCGTCACCGACAGCGATCCGGCGAGCACCAATGCCGCCGTGTCCCTGGATGATGCTGACACTGAAGGCGACGCTTCCTCTACGGACGTGGCCAGCCTGACCTTTACCGCGGGCAGCGATGCCATTGCCAGCATCGGCTTTGGCAGCACAGATAATATTGATGTGGATGGCCTTAATGGCACCCTGACCTGGACCCTGAACTCCGCCGGTCAGCTGGAAGGGCGCACCGAGGCCGGTGGAGAGCCGGCCATCACCCTGACGCTGAACAACAACGGCTCTGTCGCCGCTGGCCAATCCGCGGTAGTGACCGTGACGGCCACGCTGGCCGACAGCTTGGCCCACGCCAATGGCGTCGATGCACTGACCATCAGCGGGATCACCGTGGTCGGCACCGACACCGACGGCACCAGCACGTCCGCCAATGTGGGCGTGACGGTGGCGGACGATCAGCCCGAAATCGCCATTACCGATGCCCCCGAAACAGTCGTGGAAGGCCAGAGCGTCAACGGCAGCTGGACCACCGATGCCGGTGCCGATGGCGCCACCGTTACCGTCAGCGTGGGTAGCGAGACGCTGACGCTGGGCGATGGCGATGCTGACGTCGTGATCTTCACCACTGCCGAAGGCGTGTTGACCGTCGGTCGCGATGGCAGCTGGACCTTCGAGGCCAACAACAACCTTGACCAGGCCGAGAGCCCGTCGATCAACTTCACCATCGAGACCGTCGATAGCGATGGTGACACCGCCTCCGACAGCCACACCGTCACCATCACCGACGGCACCGGCCCGACGGTCACCGTCACCAGTGGCGACGATGATCCGGCAACCGAGAGCCTGGATCTTACGCTGGACGAAGTGGGTACCATCGGTGGCGCAGAGCAGGACTCTGGCGTGCTGACCTTCACTGCAGGCAGCGACAACCTGACCAGTTTCAGGTTTGCCAATATTGCAACAGACGGCAGCGTGTCAGGCATTACCACCGCTGGGCTGGAGCCAGGGCAGACGCTGGTATGGACAGCGAATGCGAATGGCCAGCTCGAAGGCCGCTTGGGTGGTAGCACTGCTGTCGCGGTGACCCTGTCCCTTGCTGCTCCAGCGTCTGTGGAAGCGGGTGAGGACGGTATCGTGCGAGTTACCGCTGAACTCAGCGAGGCCCTCCCGCATGAGGTGGCCGATGCGCTGGCGAATTCGCTTTCTATTAGCGGCATCGGAGTTGTTGCGACCGAGGCTGACGGTGATAGTGCCACGGCCCAGGTGACCGTCAACGTCGTTGACTCTGCACCGCAGGCCGTAGCCGACGTTAACGCGATTACCGAAGACACGGCGTCCGTCTCTGGCAACGTGATTGACGGCGCTGCAGATGATGCCGGTGCCGATACCCTGGGAGCCGATGCCACCACGGTCACCGCGGTGACCAGCGACAACGCCAGCGGCAACACCGCCACCACCAATGCGGCTGGTGAGCTGGTGATCCAGGGCGAGTACGGCACCCTGACCATCGCGCCCGATGGCAGCTACAGCTACGCGCTGGATAACACCAACCCGGCGGTTCAGGGGCTGGACGGCAGCGAGTCGGTGACCGAGGTGTTCACCTACACCCTGACCGACGCCGACAGCGACGCCAGCAGCACCACTCTGACCCTGACCATCAACGGCCAGGAAGATGACCTGCCCACCATTACCGTGACCGACAGTGACGGTAACGTGACCGGCGCCGACAACAGCGTGGAGGAGGACAGCGGCGAGACCGTCACCGGCACCTTCACCGTGGGCGGCAGTGCAGGCATTGCGGGTGTGACCGTGGCTGGCATTGATGTCACCGGCGCCACCCAGGCGAACCCTGTGGTCATCACCACGGGCACCCAGGGAACCCTGACCATCACCGGCTTCGATGCCGCGACAGGCGAGTTCAGCTACAGCTACACCGAGACCGGCGGCCCAGCCGAGCACAACGCGGCCAACGACAATATCGTCGACAGCTTCGCGATCGTGGTGACCGACAACGAAGGCGATACCGCCAGCGACAGCCTGGATATCCAGATCCTGGATACCGCACCGCAGGCCGTGGCCGACGTTAACGCCATCACCGAAGACACCGCCTCCGTCTCTGGCAACGTCATTGACGGTGCTGCAGATGATGCCGGTGCCGACACCCTGGGAGCCGATGCCACCACGGTCACCGCGGTGACCAGCGACAACGCCAGCGGCAACACCGCCACCACCAATGCGGATGGTGAGCTGGTAATCCAGGGCGAGTACGGCACCCTGACCATCGCACCCGATGGCAGCTACAGCTACGCCCTGGACAACACCAACCCGGCGATACAGGGGCTGGACGGCAGCGAGTCGGTCATCGAGGTGTTCACCTACACCCTGACCGACGCTGACAGCGACGCCAGCAGCACCACTCTGACCCTGACCATCAACGGCCAGGAAGATGACCTGCCCACCATCACCGTGACCGACAGCGACGGTAACGTGACCGGCGCCGACAACAGCGTGGAGGAGGACAGCGGCGAGACCGTCACCGGCACCTTCACCGTGGGCGGCAGTGCGGGCATTGCGGGTGTGACGGTGGCAGGTCTTGATGTCACCGGCGCCACCCAGGCGAACCCTGTGGTCATCACCACGGGCACCCAGGGAACCCTTAGCATCACCGGCTTCGATGCCGCGACGGGTGAGTTCAGCTACAGCTACACCGAGACCGGCGGCCCGGCCGAGCACAACGCGGCCAACGACAATATCGTCGACAGCTTCGCGATCGTGGTGACCGACAACGAAGGCGACACCGCCAGCGACAGCCTGGATATCCAGATCCTGGATACCGCGCCGCAGGCCGTAGCCGACGTGAACGCCATCACCGAAGACACCGCGTCTGTGTCTGGCAACGTCATTGACGGTGCTGCAGATGATGCCGGTGCCGACACCCTGGGAGCCGATAGCACCACGGTCACCGCGGTGGCCAGCGACAACGCCAGCGGTAACACCGCCACCACCAATGCGGATGGCGAGCTGGTGATTCAGGGCGAGTACGGCACCCTGACCATCGCACCCGATGGCAGCTACAGCTACGCTCTGGACAACACCAACCCGGCCGTCCAGGGGCTGGACGGCAGCGAGTCGGTGACCGAGGTGTTCACCTACACCCTGACCGACGCGGACAGTGACGCCAGCAGCACCACCCTGACCCTGACCATCAACGGCCAGGAAGATGACCTGCCCACCATCACCGTGACCGACAGCGACGGTAACGTGACCGGCGCCGACAACAGCGTGGAGGAGGACAGCGGCGAGACCGTGACCGGCACCTTCACCGTGGGCGGCAGTGCAGGCATTGCGGGTGTGACGGTGGCTGGCATTGATGTCACTGGTGCCACCCAGGCGAACCCTGTGGTCATCACCACGGGCACCCAGGGAACCCTGACCATCACCGGCTTTAACGCCGCGACGGGTGAGTTCAGATACAGCTACACCGAGACCGGGGGTCCGGCCGAGCACAACGCGGCCAACGACAATATCGTCGACAGCTTCGCGATTGTGGTGACCGACAACGAAGGCGACACCGCCAGCGATAGCCTGGATATCCAGATCCTGGATACCGCACCGCAGGCCGTAGCCGACGTGAACGCCATCACCGAAGACGCCGCGTCTGTGTCTGGCAACGTGGTGTCTGGCGGCACTGGTGCCGACACCCTGGGAGCCGATGCCACCACGGTCACCGCGGTGACCAGCGACAACGCCAGCGGCAACACCGCCACCACCAATGCGGATGGTCAGCTGGTGATCCAGGGCGAGTACGGCACCCTGACCATCGCGCCCGATGGCAGCTACAGCTACGCGCTGGATAACGCCAACCCGGCGGTACAGGGGCTGGACGGCAGCGAGTCGGTGACCGAGGTGTTTACCTACACCCTGACCGACGCCGACAGCGACGCCAGCAGCACCACTCTGACCCTGACCATCAACGGCCAGGAAGATGACCTGCCCACCATCACCGTGACCGACAGCGACGGGAACGTGACCGGCGCCGACAACAGCGTGGAAGAGGACAGCGGCGATACCGTCACCGGCACCTTCACCGTGGGCGGCAGTGCGGGTGTGGCCAGCGTGACCATCGGCGGTGTGGAGCTGGTGGGAGCGGACTTCACTACTCCGGTGAGCATCCCCAATACCGGTGGCCAGGGCAGCCTGACTATCACCGGCTTCGATGCCGCGACGGGCGAGTTCAGCTACAGCTACACCGAGACCGGCGGCCCAGCCGAGCACAACGCGGCCAACGACAATATCGTCGACAGCTTCGCGATTGTGGTGACCGACAACGAAGGTGATACCGCCAGCGACAGCCTGGATATCCAGATCCTGGATACCGCACCGCAGGCCGTGGCCGACGTTAACGCCATTACCGAAGACACCGCGTCCGTCTCTGGCAACGTCATTGACGGTGCTGCAGATGATGCCGGTGCCGACACCCTGGGAGCCGATAGCACCACGGTCACCGCGGTGACCAGCGACAACGCCAGCGGTAACACCGCCACCACCAATGCGGCTGGTGAGCTGGTGATCCAGGGCGAGTACGGCACCCTGACCATCGCACCCGATGGCAGCTATAGCTACGCGCTGGATAACACCAACCCGGCGGTACAGGGGCTGGACGGCAGCGAGTCGGTCACCGAGGTGTTCACCTACACCCTGACCGACGCCGACAGCGACGCCAGCAGCACCACTCTGACCCTGACCATCAACGGCCAGGAAGATGACCTGCCCACCATCACCGTGACCGACAGTGACGGTAACGTGACCGGCGCCGACAACAGCGTGGAAGAGGACAGCGGTGAGACCGTGACCGGCACCTTCACCGTGGGCGGCAGTGCGGGCATTGCGGGTGTGACGGTGGCTGGCATTGATGTCACTGGCGCCACCCAGGCGAACCCTGTGGTCATCACCACGGGCACCCAGGGAACCCTGACTATCACCGGCTTTAACGCCGCGACAGGCGAGTTCAGCTACAGCTACACCGAGACCGGAGGCCCGGCCGACCACAACGCGGCCAACGACAATATCGTCGACAGCTTCGCGATTGTGGTGACCGACAACGAAGGTGATACCGCCAGCGATAGCCTGGATATCCAGATCCTGGATACCGCACCGCAGGCCGTGGCTGACGTTAACGCCATCACCGAAGACACCGCCTCCGTCTCTGGCAACGTCATTGACGGTGCTGCAGATGATGCCGGTGCCGACACCCTGGGAGCCGATAGCACCACGGTCACCGCGGTGACCAGCGACAACGCCAGCGGTAACACCGCCACCACCAATGCGGATGGTGAGCTGGTGATCCAGGGCGAGTACGGCACCCTGACCATCGCGCCCGATGGCAGCTACAGCTACGCGCTGGACAACACCAACCCGGCCGTTCAGGGGCTGGACGGCAGCGAGTCGGTGACCGAGGTGTTCACCTACACCCTGACCGACGCGGACAGTGACGCCAGCAGCACCACCCTGACCCTGACCATCAACGGCCAGGAAGATGACCTGCCCACCATCACCGTGACCGACAGCGACGGTAACGTGACCGGCGCCGACAACAGCGTGGAGGAGGACAGCGGCGAGACCGTGACCGGCACCTTCACCGTGGGCGGCAGCGCGGGCATTGCGGGTGTGACGGTGGCTGGCATTGATGTCACTGGTGCCACCCAGGCGAACCCTGTGGTCATCACCACGGGCACCCAGGGCACCCTGACTATCACCGGCTTCGATGCCGCGACGGGCGAGTTCAGCTATAGCTACACCGAGACCGGCGGCCCAGCCGAGCACAACGCGGCCAACGACAATATCGTCGACAGCTTCGCGATCGTGGTGACCGACAACGAAGGTGATACCGCCAGCGACAGCCTGGATATCCAGATCCTGGATACCGCACCGCAGGCCGTGGCCGACGTGAACGCCATCACCGAAGACACCGCGTCCGTGTCGGGCAACGTGATTGACGGCGCTGCAGATGATGCCGGTGCCGACACCCTGGGAGCCGATAGCACCACGGTCACCGCGGTGACCAGTGACAACGCCAGCGGTAACACCGCCACCACCAATGCGGCTGGTGAGCTGGTGATCCAGGGCGAGTACGGGACCCTGACCATCGCACCCGATGGCAGCTACAGCTACGCCCTGGACAACACCAACCCGGCAGTCCAAGGGCTGGACGGCAGCGAGTCGGTGACCGAGGTGTTTACCTACACCCTGACCGACGCGGACAGTGACGCCAGCAGCACCACCCTGACCCTGACCATCAACGGCCAGGAAGATGACCTGCCCACCATCACCGTGACCGACAGCGACGGGAACGTGACCGGCGCCGACAACAGCGTGGAAGAGGACAGCGGCGAGACCGTCACCGGCAGCTTCACCGTGGGCGGCAGCGCGGGCATTGCGGGTGTGACCGTGGCTGGCATTGATGTCACTGGTGCCACCCAGGCGAACCCTGTGGTCATCACCACGGGCACCCAGGGAACCCTGACCATCACCGGCTTCGATGCCACGACGGGCGAGTTCAGCTACAGCTACACCGAGACCGGCGGCCCGGCCGAGCACAACGCGGCCAACGACAATATCGTCGACAGCTTCGCGATCGTGGTGACCGACAACGAAGGCGACACTGCCAGCGACAGCCTGGATATCCAGATCCTGGATACCGCGCCTGTTGCTGCCGATGATCGCGTCGACGGTGTGCAGTCCTCGCAGGTTGTGTCGAAAGACGCCACCGAAGGGCTGCTGTCCAATGATGATCAGGGAGCGGATGGCGCCAGAGTGACGGCGGTAGACCTTTCCTCGCTGCAAGGTAGCCTCGAGTGGAACGCCGACGGCAGCTTCGTCTACACCGCGACGGAGTCAGGCAGCTACACCGAAGTGGTGCGCTACACCATTACGGACGCCGATGGTGATACCAGCGAAGCTACGCTGACCATCCAGGTTGAGAATGGTGTGCCGAGCACCCAGCCCAGCAACGTGCAGGTCAACGAAGCAGGCCTTGACGGCGGCTCCCAGGCGGGGAATGGCTCGGCGACGGTTACCGGGCAGCTGGTCGCGACGGATCCCCAGAGCGACACGCTGACCTTCAAGGCGGAGACCATCAAAGGGGAGTACGGAGACATCGTGATCCGTGCCGATGGCTCATTCACCTACACCTTGACCAAGCCAGTGACGTCCTCCGACAACCCGGTGGACGATGCAGAGAGCTTCACCTACACCGTCACCGACAGCCAGGGCAACTCGGCAACTGGCACCATCACCGTAGATGTGATTGATGACGTACCGCAGGCCGTCAATGACACACCGGCCGCGCTGCAGTCAGGCACATCGCTGACGACCACGGCCGACAATGGTCTGCTGGCCAACGACGTGCAGGGCGCAGATGGTGCCGAGGTGGTGTCGATCGATACCAGCGGACTGCGTGGCGAGCTGACGTGGAATGCCGACGGTAGCTATACCTACACCGCGGAAGCCAACGCCAGCTATGAAGAAGTGGTGACCTACGTGATTCGTGACGCCGACGGCGACACGAGTCAGACCAACGTCAAGTTTGTGGTGACGGATGGTTCCCCGACCGCCAATCAAGCAACAGCAACGGTCAGCGAGGCCGGTCTTGCCGCTGGTAGCGACGCCGGCAGCGGCAGTCACAGCGTTTCCGGGCAGCTGAGTGCAACCGATGCCCAGGGAGATGGCCTGAGCTACACCGAAGCGCGGATCGAGGGGGATCATGGCGTACTGGTGATCAGCAGCGATGGTTCCTTTACCTATACGTTGAGCAGCGCTGTGACCGGGAGCCAGGCGGACAATGGCGGCAACACGCTGACCGCCCAGGAGACCTTCAGCTACAGCGTGACCGATGCCCACGGCAATACCGCCGGTGCCAGCATCAGCATCAACATTGTGGATGACGTGCCGCAGGCGGTGGATGACACGGCCGCCACGGCTGAGGACACCGCGGTCACCGTTGATGTGCTGGCCAATGACATTGGTGGAGCCGATGGTGCTGTGCTGCAGTCGGCTGCACTGGCGCCTGGACACGAGTCTGCCGGTCGGGTGACGGTGAACAGTAGCACCGGAGAACTGACCTTCACGCCAGGACCTGGGGTCGAGGGAACCGTCGTCATTCGCTACACCATCGTCGACGCCGATGGAGATACCAGCGAGGCCAGCTTGACCGTCAATGTGGCTGCGGATTCTCGACCCGAGGGGGCTATCGACAAGGCGCTGCTCGATGAAGACGGATTGCCGGGCGGGATCGCTGGCGGCGTCGGTGACCTGGCGGGTGAGGCCACAGTGGTCAGCGGTACATTGGGATATTCCTTCGGCGCGGACGGTGCTGCCAGCCAGAACGCCTTTGCCTGGAGCCTGTCGGGACTGCCGAACGTATCCTCTGGCGGGGAGCCGGTCAGCTATGGCCTGAGCAACGATGGACGTACGCTCACAGGCCGTGACGGCTCCGGGGCCCTGGTGCTGAGCGTGGCGCTGACGGACGTCGCCAGCGGTGCCTACGAAGTGACCCTGCATCAGCCGCTGGATCACCCTGACAGTGAGAGTGAGGATGTCCTGGCGTTCAAGATCGGCTACAGCGTCACCGACGGTGACGGCAGTTCTGCCGATGGGGCGCTCCAGGTGCTGATCAATGACGACAGCCCTGAGGCGTTCACGGCGCAGACCGCTACCCTGAGGGATGGCGGCGGTGGCAGCATCGACTTTGCCGACGCCGCAGGGGCAGATGGCGTATCCAATGTGGTGTTTGCCGGCATGGATGGCCAGGTCGCCACGGACACCGATGGTCAGCCGCTGTACTTTGAAGGTGAAGCCTTGACCTATCGCATGTCCGCTGACGGTTCTCAGCTTGACGCTGTGACGGCGGATGGCACCGTCGGCTTCAGCGTGGTGCTGGACGCTGCGGGCGACAGCTACCGTCTCGAGGTCAGCGATGGCGACGTCAGCAACGGGCGCACCGAGCGTGCGGAAGTGTCGGATCTGGATCTCTCGGGTGTCGTGCGCTACCACGGCGCCAACTATCAGGATCTAGAAACTGACAACGATGTCCTGTACTCGACGCCCAATGGCGTCGGCATCGTGCCGCTTGAGGGCGGAATTGGTGTGGCCGGCGGCCTCAGTACGGGGATCGAACTCAATGAGGCTATTCGCATCAGCTTCCTGGACAGCCTGGCATTCTCAGGAGTGGGAGAGCCGAGCTGGCAAGGGCATGAGCGCGTAGCTGAAGTGCGCCAGACTATCCACGTCGATGGGGATAATGCGAAGGCCGTGGTGACCGTCGCTGCCATCGACTATGTGGCAGACGGTGCGGGCGGTGGCTCACCGGCCCAAGGGGCGAGCAGTGACTTCCGTCTGACTGTGGACGATGTGCGCATCGTCGACCACACGGGCACCGATGTGACCAGCCAAGTAGGCATTACCGTCGACGGTGCGGGCCGACTGGTGCTGGATGGCATGCAGGATGGCTGGTCATTCGTGCTGAGCCCGGAAGGCGGCATGGAGGGCATCGAAGTCACCGGCGGTGGCACAGTACCGTTCGTGCTGGGAGACATGGACTATCGCCTGGGCGAGGCAAGCAATGCCTTTGATATCGAGCTTGGGTTGTCGGGCATCGACGGTGATGGAGACACCGCCAGCGGTAGTCTGACCCTCGAAGTCAGCGCTCCGGATCAGCTGTTTGTCGGTGATAATTCCGACAACAGCGTGACCGGTGGCGGTGGCAGCGATGTCATGATCGGCGACGGCGGAGGCAAGTTCACCGTCATCAACCCGGCCCAGAACTACAACGTTTCGTTGATCCTCGACAGCTCCGGCAGCATGAGCGCTGACTCGGGCACCCAGGGCCTGTCGCGCATGGCGTTGGCGAAGCAGGCCCTGGCCAACCTGGTGGAGCAGCTGGCGGACTTTGACGGCATCATCAATCTGCAGGTGGTCGACTTTGATACTGGGGCGCGGTTTACCCAGACCCTGGATCTTGGCTCGTCAGAGAGCGAAGTGGACCGTATCGTCGACTACATCAATAGTGTCGACGGTTCGCGCAACTCGGGAGGTGGTACCAACTACGAGGCGGCCTTCGAGGCCTCCAAGGGATGGCTCGAGGAGCAGTCCGCGGCGAATGGCTACGACAACCTGACGTACTTCCTGACCGATGGTTTGCCGACCTTCTACGTCACCGATAGCGGTGGTACCGGTGGTAATGGTAGGGATACCGGCTTTAACGAGGTCAACAACGCTCTGGAAGCCTTCGAGGGCCTGTCCGCCATCAGTCGCGTCGAGGCCATCGGTATCGGTTCGGGGATCAACGAAGACGTGCTGCGCTTCTTTGATAACACCGATGTGACGGGCGTCAGCCAGGTGATTCCTTACTCCTCGGCCTCCTACACCGGAAGCCGCGGCTTGGTGGACTTCTCTGGCAGCGATAGCCCGTTGGATACCCAGACGGGCTGGACGAAGTCCGGTGACAGCTCCGGCCTCTTGTTCGTCGGCTCAGGCTCTCTGACCCTGGTGGATATTAACTCTGGTAGTAATTCGGGACGAGCGGTAGCGACGAGCACGGCCTTCACCCTCGAGGCGCCAGAGCACGGCTATTCTACCCTTCAGTTCCGCTATCAGACGGATGCCTACGGCGGTTCGGACAACTTCCAATACTTCGTGCAGCAGTCGGACGGTCAAGGTGGCTGGAATACAGTCCATTCCGGCCGAGGTGGCCAAAGCACTTCCTGGTCCACGTTCGAGACAGGAGTTCTGGAAAGCGGTGTCTATCGTATCGTTCTGGATGTCTATAACGGCAGTGGCGCGGAGGATTGGATTCGACTCGATGACATCACCATCAGGGATTACGAGTATCCGACAGCTCCGGTGGGCGAGGCCTCCATCGTCAACACGGCAGAAGAACTGGAAGCGGTACTCAACGGCGGGTCTTCCTTCGACAAGCTGGCGGCCCTTGGCGATGACACGCTCGATGGCACGGACCGTGCCGACATCATCTTTGGTGACACCGTCAACACCGACCACCTGGAGTGGACCGATGGTAGCGGCAAGGTGTTTGCTGCCGGTGAACATGATGGTCTGGGCTTCTCGGGTCTGTTCGAGTTCCTGAAATGGTCCGAAAACGGTGGTAGCGATCCCGACCAAGATCAGATCATGGATTACATTCGCAGCAACTATGAGGCGTTGCTCGATAGCGGCCGCAAGGATGGTGGCGCTGACACCCTGAAAGGCGGTGACGGTGACGACGTGCTGATCGGCGGGGGCGGCAATGACACCCTGCACGGTGAGGATGGCGATGACCTGCTGCTGGGGGGTGCGGGTGACGACCTACTGCTGGGTGGACTCGGTGCCGACACCTTCGCCTGGGTCCTGGGTGACCAGGGCGAGGCAGGCGCCGCCGCCGATGACGTGATCGCGGACTTCCATGTCGCGGCAGCGGGCACGGCGCCTGGCACCGATCCGGAGGCCGATGTGCTGGATCTGAGCGATCTGTTGCAAGGCTTCGATGCAAGTGATGATCAGCAGTCGCTGAACGACTTCATCCACGCTGAGCAGGACGGTGATGACGTGGTGCTGTACATCAAGAGCGATGGTGGGCTGGCTGGCGATAATGCCAATGCCGATCAGTTGATTACCCTGGAAGGGGCGAGCATGTCTGGGCAGTCGGGCGAGGACTTCTTGACCCAGCTGCTGAACCAGGGACAGCTGGACGTCTGATCACGCCAGTGGGCGGGAGACGACGGGGTAGTCAACAGTCGTCAGTAGTTGCAGGTCGAGGGGGCCCCATCCGTGGGGCCCTAACGAGAATCGAGCAGCGCCCCTGCAGAGTGAGGTCAGGTGCTGGGGCACAAGAGAAAGTTGATATATGCTCGATCAACGAAGAACAGGGAGAAAGCGGCATGTACGTCCAGCGTGACGGGGAAGGTAAGCTTGTCTGCGTGAGCCGAGAGCCAACGGCTATCTGCGACGAGTTCATGGCACCAGATGACCAGGAGTTGCTGGCATTCCTGTCTGACGGCAGCCCGCGCCATGAGCAGTCGCAGTTTCACGCGTCTGATCTGGCGTTTGTGCGGGTACTTGAGGATGTGCTGGACCTGCTGATGGACAAGGGGGTGATCAGCTTTACCGATCTCCCTGAGGCGGCGCGTCGCAAGATCATGGATCGCCAGTCACTGCGTCGTCGCTACAACGACGTGGACCTGGTGGGCGGCGATGATGACCCTCTGATTTAACAGCGCCGTACGCAACAACAAGGCCACCTTTTCAGGTGGCCTTGTTGTTGCTGCCTAGTGGTGTTGTGCGCTCTGGTGGCTTTGTGCTGTCCGTTTGTCAGAGCAAGGCCTGCGTGTAGTCAGGCCTTCGATGGCACTGCGACGAGCCGTCTATCGCCCTGACGCCGCATCCGCGCGGGCCGAGACGGCGGGACCGGTCACGCCGTCGAGGCCTAGCTCGAACAGGGTCTCGATGTCCTCGTCTTCATCGATACCTTCAGCAATCGCCTTGATCGCCAGCGAATGACACAGCGTTGCCATGCCCCTGAGGATGGTCTGCTGCTCTGGACGGTGGGAGACACCTCGACACAGGGTGGCATCGATCTTGATGTAGGACAGGCCAAGATCGCGCAGGTCACCGAGCTGGCGGAAGGCGGCACCGACATGCTCCATGCCCAGGTGGCAGCCGAAGGGCGCCAGCGACTGGCACAGGTAGCGGAAGCTCTCCAGGTCGGCCCGGGCAATGGACTCTGGCACCTCGATCCACAGGAAGGGGGCCGAGTCTGGGCGTGCACTCAGTCGTTGCTGCAGGGCAATGACCACGTTGGGTTGGGTGATGGCGGCGTGGGACAGGTTGATGCCGAGCGGCTGACGGTGGTGATGAATGGTCTCAAGCGCCGTATCGATGACCCGGATATCCAGGCTGTCATGCAGACGCAGACGTGCGATCCAGGGCATGAAGGTGCCCGCCTGGCGCCACTCGCCCTTGATATTGAGGCGTGCCGGCGCTTCGTGGTGAAGCAGGCTGCCCTGGCGGTCCAATACCGGGTACTGGCCCAGCAGGACGCCGTGCTCCATGGCCTCGACCAGGGCGGAACGCCATTCGGCGCGGCTATGGTAGAGAGCGGCCTGTTCTGCGTGGCGGCAGGTTTCAATGGCCTGGCCGGGGCGTGTTTCGGCCATGGACAAGGCGCCGTCCAATGCCGACATCAGCGTGGTGCGGCTTTGACCATGATGATAGGTGCCGAGAGCAGCGGGCAGACGCAGCACCGGTGAATTCTGTTCGGCCAGAGCGGAGAGGTTGTCGCTCAGGCGCTCGCGGGCCCAGGCTTCATCGACGTTGCCGCACAGCAGTAGGGCAAAGTCGCTGCCATTGAGGCGGCCCACATAACCTTCACCATGGGCATCGGCGATGGCCGTCAGGCGCTGGCACAGGTCGCTGAGCACGGCGTTGGTGTGCAGGTGGCCGCGACGCTCGTTGAGCGCGGCCAGGTCGGTGGCACGAATCAGTGCAATGATGCCGTAGCTGGACTCGCCGTCCTGCTCCAGGCTGTAGCTGAGCCGGTCGATAAAGGCGTCGCGGGTCAGGGCGCCGGTGATGGCATCGTGCAGCAGTTGCCGCCGCAGTCGATCGATCTGTTCACTTTCACGCTCCAGCATCTCACGCACGCTTTCCGACAGACGGTTCATCGCTTCCGACACCTCGCGCAGTTCCAGCGTGCGGGGTAGCGGAGCAATGGTGAAGCGGCGCTCGCCAATGTCATGAGCCTGACGCGTGACGGTCTTGAGCGGTCGGCTGATGTGACGCACCAGCATATAGGCGATCAGTAGACTCAGTGCGCCGGCGGCGACGAACCAGCCGGCCATGCGCAGCGTGCTTTGCCACAGCGATTGATAGGCGAAGGCGTGGGTGCTGTCCACCTCCAGGGTGCCGAGCAGGGTCCAGCCGTCCTGAACCGCGGCGGTGCCGCTGGGCACATCGAAGGAGATCAGCTGGCGGAACCAGCCGGGAACGCTATGGTCTTCCGCCACTTCCGAGACGCGCTGAATGATCGGTCGTCCTTCGCCGTCGACCAGCTGCAGCTTGCGGTAGTAACCGGTATCGAACTGCGCCGCGATCATCAGTTCAATGCCCACCAGATCCTGATTGGGAGCATTGCTCATGGCTTGCGCCAGCACATTGGCATTGTCGGTATTCTTGATCTCGAGCTCTTGCTCGATATAGGCACGACTGCCGGTCACCGCCACCAGCAGGCTGCCGCCCAGGGCGATCAGCAGGATGACGATGATGGCGAGCCAGAGTTGTTTGATCAACGACATGGCGGCGTCTCTAGATAAGCGTGAAGCGGAAGATAGGGCATTGGGTCATTGAATCCCTTGTCGGCGCATGCGATCAATCGCATTACGCCAGCGCGAAAGTCGGGCCAGGGGGTCGGCGCGCGACTGCGTGGAGCCTCCTGCCCATAGGCCACTACTATTGAAGCTGAATAGCGGGTCCAGGTCGGTTCGCAGGCTCGCGCGAGAAACGCTGGCGGCGATGTTGTCGAGGATAAGCGGCTCGGCGCTTGGTGTCTCGTAGTACCCCAGGACCATATGGGCCTGGGTAATCTGGCTACGTCCTAGCCTGGCACGTACGTAGATCATGCGCAGTTTGCTGACCGGGATGCCCAGCTCCTTGAGCGTGACGTACTTGGCAATGGAATAGTCTTCGCAGTCGCCGGCACCGCGTCCGAGAGACTCGAGCGGGGTGGCCCAGTAGTCACTCTGGCGCCAGATGGTGCGGTCCTCGAGCCAGCGAACCTTGCGATTGAAGAAGTCGTTGACCTCGCGCAGCTGAGTCGCGATATCGGCACCCCTGAGTCGGTTGATCAGGCTTAGCCACTCCTCCAGCACCTGCACCCCTTGAGCACCAAATTCTGCGCTCATGGCCGAGCGCATTCTGGCGTGGTCCAGAGCGGCACCCGCTGGCTCAGGTGTCGACAGCAGGCCGCCGCCGAGCAGGCTCGCAGTGCCCAGTCCCAGCCAGCGCAGCACGCTGCGGCGGGATACATAGGCGTCGGTCGACGCGGGTGAGGTCATGACAGGGTCCGGGTCGTGGTCAGGCCTTTCCCGGGCCTTGCCACAGCGTCAGCTGTCCCACCCAGGGGAGAGGGGCTAGGTCTCGGCATAATTCGTGAGCTAACTCATCAAGGTCGTCATGATGGATCTGAGAGTCAACGTACAACGAAATATCTACCCGGTCATCCAAATAGTGCAGGTTCAGCGCGAGACGTCGGCGCCAGGCGGGATGTTCTGCCCATCTTTGATCCAGGATTTGCTCGATGTCTGCCCGTAGCGGCAGGCCTGGTCGCAAACTGTGCGCAATCAGGCCTTCATCGTCCTCTGGGTCAATATGGAATGTCACGTCCTTCAATCGGCGCGAGGACTGGCGCAGCTCACGGCTGACGGCGTTACCGATCTCATGGGCCTCCGACACCGTGACCCTGGGCGCCACGACAATGTGCAGGTCGAGCACCACGTCGCTGCCCAGTCGGCGAGTGCGCAGGTCGTGGACGCTCGTGACCCCTGGCACGGATTCGGCCAGACGACGCAGCTGCCGTTCATCTTCGGCCGGAAGTGCGGTATCGATCAATTCCCGGGAGGATTGCCACATCAGTCTTCCCCCCACCCAGCCGACCATCAGGCCCACCACGATGGCGGCTGCGGCGTCCATCCAGCCCACACCGAACTGTCCGCCAATCAGGCCGACCAGCACGACCAGGGTGGAGAGGGCATCGGTGCGCGAGTGCCAGGCGTTAGCCTCGAGCAGTGCCGAGTCCAGCCGCCGTGCCGCGTGCAGCGAATAGTGGAAGATTGCTTCCTTGGCGAGCAGTGATACCACCGCGATACCGATGGCCGTGGCCCCTGGTGCGGTGGCGAGCTGGTCGTCGAGCAGACGCTCGACGCTGGAGGCGGCAATCGCACCGGCGACGAAGATCAGCACGCCGCCCAGCCATAGCGTCGCCAGTGTCTCGATGCGGCCGTGGCCATAGGGGTGGTCACGGTCCGGCGCCTGCCGCCCGTAGTGGGTGGCGGCCAGCACGAAGACATCGGTCACGATATCGGAGAAGGAGTGGATGCCGTCAGCAATCAGCGCGGCAGAGCCGACGATCATCCCGGTGATCAGCTTCATGACGCCGACCACCAGGTCCACGCCGGCGCCAATCAGGGTGACGCCCTGAGCCGTCCAGTAAAAACGACGGGGTGCCGGCGAGGAGGGGGTGCTCACGGCGCGATCTCTCGCCCCGCGCAGTTGATGACCGGATTGGCGTACTGTGCCAGCCACCAGGGTTTGAGATCGTCGGGCACCTGCGCCAATCGCTGTGCAAAGCGCTCCCGGTCGGCGTCGGTGACCTCAGAGAAGTCGAGCAGGTCCGGGTGCGTGCCCAGGGCCTCGAGCGCCAGGTAATGACTGGGAAACAGGTGGTAGTCGCCCAGCACCTGGCGATCGATCTCGGCCGCCACGGCCTCGGGGGTGTCGAAGCTGCGGTCGATGGGTGTGCCGAAGCGCAGGTGAACGCGGCCTTTGTGACCAGTGATGCCCGCCACGATCGAGCTGATATCCTCGAATTCGCTCTTGTTGTAGCCGCCATCCTCGCTGACGGCTTTCAGTTCTCTGGCCTTCTGGATATCGCAGGGGTCGTATTCGTAGCTGATGGCCACCGGGACCAGGCGCAGCGCCTCGACGCCTTCGCCCAGGGGGGCGTGACGATTGTCGGCACGATGGGCCATTGTCATCATCTTGATAATGGCCGGATCGGTACGGTCGATACCGTCCTTGGCGCGGCCCTCGCGCTGGGCCATCCAGATCGAGTGGTTGTCGTCCTGAATCGAGTGGCGAATGTAGCTCGAGAGCTGAAGGTAGGCCTGCAGCATGGCGCGCTTGCCGCGGGCGCTGCGAGGCACGATGAAGCTCTTGTTCAGGCGCATCAGGTCGGTGACATAAGGCTTCTTGAGCAGGTTGTCACCGATGGCGATGCGCACCGTATTGCGGTTGGCCAGGTACAGGGCATAGTTGACGAAGGCCGGATCCAGCGAGATGTCGCGATGGTTGCCGATGAACAGATAGGCCGTGTCGGCATCCAGCGCGTCGAGACCATCTACTCGGAAGTCGTCGGTGGAGGTGCGCAGCATGCGCTGCATGTAGCTGGCGATGCGCTGCTGGAATTGCGCGACGCTGGTCACATCGCGGGTCTCACGCTTGATCGCCCAGCTGGCCAGAGCGCGGGAGACGCGAGGCATCAGTCGCGAGAGACGCGGCAGGCGATAACGCGTCAACGCGGTCAACAGCTCAGGGTCTTCTGACAGGCGTGCAAGCGTCGCCGCCACCTCGTCATCCTGATAAGGGCGTATGTCGTGCCAGGGATCCTGCCCGGCCTCAGCATTCGAAGTCATGTTGTCGTCGCAGTCAGGTCAGTAGCCGTAACGGAGTTGCTCTGGGCTTCACCGCCCAGCCAGTCGATCAGGCGATCCACGCTGTCACCCAGCGTTTGTGCCATCAAAATAAAGTCGGTTTCCATCCGCAGAACGGCATCGTCACCGTCATCGGCCTGGTTGGCTTCATCAATCAAGGCATCATCAAAGGCCAGCGACTTGACGGCCAGGTCGTCATGCAGCACGAAGCGCAGACGTCCCTCCATGGCCAGTGCCAGCTTGCTGGCCTGGCGCCCACCTTCCAGAAGTTGCTGGATGTCGTCACCGTCCAGGTCCACCTGGCGTGCCTTGAGTACGCCATCGTCGCCCTTGGCCTTCAGCTCCACCTGATCACCCAACAGCATATCGGCGGGACGCGATGAGGCGTCATTGAGCCAGGTGGTCATGGCGCGAATCGGCAGGGTCTGGGCCGCCAGCGGCGTCACCTTGAGGCTTCCCAGGGTTTCGCGCAACAGGTCCAACAGCTCTTCTGCACGCTTGCGGCTGGAGCTGTTGACCGCAATCAGGTTGCGCCGGGTGTCCCACCAAAGGTCAGTCTTCTGGCTGCGGACGAAGGCGCGGGGCAGCAGCTCTTCGTAGACCTGCTCCTTGATCGCCTGTTTTTCCTGGCGGCGCAGCTTGCGGCTCTCCTGGGCTTCGATGACCTCAACTCGCTCCTCGACCTCTTCCTTCACGACCGAGGCCGGCAGAATGCGCTCCTGGCGCAGGGCGGTCATCAGCCGCTGGCCTTGCAATTCGTGCAGGTAGCGATCACTGCCACGACCGGCGGGGGCTGTCCAGCCGCTGCGGCGAGCCTCGCTGCTGCCGAGCGGACGAAAAGCCTGTTCAGCGAGGGCTGTTTCCAGCTGCTCGCTGTCCAGTGTGCTGGCGTCGTGCAGACGATAGAGGTGCAAGTGCTTGAACCACATGAAGCAATTCTCGGGTCGAAAAGGAGGCACATTATGGCGAATGGTGTTCTCGGGTGCCAGTGACCCGCTCAGGTCGGTCGCGATTGCGCCAACGCTGGCGGCCTAGGGTGAAAAAGATGCAGCGGTCAGGCCTGTATCGAAGGCAAGCGTAGCAGCGAAGCGCCGCTTCGCCTCTGCCTCTTTGGGGGCGGTATTGCCAGCAGGCTCGACAGCGCTCAGTATCAAACAGTAGTTTGAATGTTGGGTGTCGGCGTCTTGTTATCGACGTTGAGGTATCGACACCCTCTTTGAGCGGAACATCGACAAGGAGAGCAGCATGCAGGACAAGATCGGCAAGGTGACGGTGGCCGTGCGTGGCTACCACCTGGACGGCTATGGCCACGTCAATCACGCCCGTTACCTGGAGTTCATGGAGGAGGGGCGGTGGGACTATTTCGACCGTCATCCGGCGTTGATGTCGCGCCTGGCGACCGGTGACATCGCCTTCGTTGCGGTGAATCTGAACGTCGACTACCGCGAAGCGGCGGTGACGGGGGATCGCCTCGAGGTGGCAACCCGTCTGTCGGTGCTGGGTGGGCGCAGTGCCAAGATGCACCATGAGATCCTGCGACAGCGGGATGGTGCCACGGTGGTCCGCGCTGAGCTGACCTTTGTTCTGCTCGATGTCGCCAGCAACAAGGCAATGACCATCGATGGAGAGCTGCGTGATGCCCTGGCGGCGCTGGTGGTAGTGGACTGACGCTGCCTGCTGCGCCATTGGCGTCTGCGAGCCGCTGAAGAAATGATGACAAGTGCCTGGAAGCAATGACAGACGCTGCGCTATAGCCACCAAGGGTGGTATGCTACGTGGCTGTATTTGTGCGCCTTGTCACGGCTGCGTGACGCGCCTACCTGTTGCTGTGCAAAGGACTTGACGACCCATGGGTGACATCGCCAGAGAGATTCTGCCAGTCAATATCGAGGACGAGCTGAAGCAGTCGTACCTCGATTACGCGATGAGCGTGATCATCGGCCGAGCGCTGCCGGACGTGCGCGATGGCCTGAAGCCGGTTCATCGGCGTGTGCTGTTTGCGATGCACGAGCTGGGTAACGACTGGAACAAGCCGTACAAGAAGTCTGCCCGTGTGGTGGGTGACGTCATCGGTAAATACCACCCCCACGGCGACAGTGCGGTGTACGACACCATCGTGCGCATGGCGCAGGACTTTTCCATGCGCCATGTGCTCGTCGATGGCCAGGGCAACTTCGGTTCCATTGATGGCGACAATGCCGCCGCGATGCGTTACACCGAGGTTCGCATGGCCAAGCTGGCCCATGAGCTGCTGGCTGACCTCGAGAAGGATACCGTCGACTGGGTCGACAACTACGACGGCACCGAGCGTATTCCCGACGTACTGCCGACCAAGGTGCCCAACCTGCTGGTCAACGGTTCGTCCGGTATCGCGGTGGGCATGGCGACCAACATCCCGCCCCACAACATGAACGAGATCATCAACGCCTGTCTGGCGCTGGTCGACGACTACACCCTGAGCGTCGATGATCTGATGGAGCATGTGCCGGGGCCCGATTTCCCTACCGGCGGCATCATCAATGGCCGCGCCGGTATTCTCGAGGCCTATCGTACCGGCCGCGGGCGCATCTATATCCGTGCCAAGCACACCATCGAGCATGACGATAAGAGTGGTCGTGACCACATCATCGTCACCGAACTGCCTTACCAGGTGAACAAGGCGCGTCTGATCGAAAAGATCGCCGAGCTGGTCAAGGACAAGAAGATCGACGGTATCGCCGAGCTGCGTGACGAGTCCGACAAGGACGGCTTGCGCGTGGTGATCGAGGTCAAGCGTGGCGAGAGCGGCGAGGTAGTGGTGAACAATCTGTTCGCCCAGACTCAGCTGCAGAACGTTTTCGGCATCAACATGGTGGCGCTGGAAGACGGCGAGCCGAAGACCATGAACCTCAAGGAGGTTCTGGAAGCCTTCATTCGTCATCGGCGTGAAGTGGTGACCCGCCGGACCCTGTTCGAGCTGAAGAAGGCCCGAGAGCGCGGCCACATCCTCGAGGGCCTGGCGGTTGCCATCTCCAACATCGATGAAGTGATCGAGCTGATCAAGGCCTCGCCCAACGCTGCCGAAGCCAAGGAAAAGCTGCTGTCGAAATCCTGGCAGCCCGGCCAGGTGACCGGCATGCTCGAGCGCGCCGGCGCCACGTCGTGCAAGCCCGAAGATCTGGAGGAAGGCTTTGGTCTCAACACGGTGGGTACCGAGTACCGCCTGTCGCCGGCTCAGGCCCAGGCGATTCTCGAGCTGCGTCTGCATCGCCTGACCGGACTCGAGACGGAAAAGCTGCTGGACGAGTACCTGTCGATCCTCGAGAAGATTGCCGAGCTGATGGCCATTCTGGCTTCCGCGGACCGTCTGCTGGAGGTGATTCGCGAAGAACTGATCGCCGTGCGTGACCAGTTCGGCGATGAGCGTCGCACCGACATCCAGGCCAGCCACCTTGATCTGTCGATCGAGGACCTGATTGCCGAGGAAGACATGGTGGTGACCGTGTCTCGTTCGGGCTACGCCAAGACCCAGCCGTTGTCCGACTACCAGGCCCAGCGTCGCGGCGGGCGCGGCAAGTCGGCCACGGCCATGAAGGACGAAGACGTCATCGAGCACCTGCTGGTGGCGTCGACCCATGACACGGTGCTGCTGTTCTCCAACCGCGGCAAGGTGTACTGGCTCAAGGTCTACGAAATGCCGGCCGCCAGCCGAGGCTCCCGTGGCAAGCCGCTGGTCAATCTGCTGCCGCTGGATGAGGGTGAGGCGATCAACGCCATCATGCCGGTGAAGGATTACGATCCGAACTGCTACATCTTCTTCGCCACGGCTCGCGGTACGGTCAAGCGCACCAGCCTGGAGCAGTTCTCGCGCCCGCGCAGCGTCGGTTTGATTGCCATCGACCTCGAGGAGGGCGATCGCCTGGTCGGCGCCGCCATCACCTCGGGCAGCGACCATGCCATGCTGCTGTCGTCCAACGGCAAGGCGATCCGCTTCGAGGAGTCCCAGGTGCGTGCCATGGGGCGTACCGCACGTGGGGTGCGCGGCATGCGCCTGCTCGATGATGCGGAAGTGATCAGCCTGATCATTCCCCAGAGCCTGGAAATCGATGCGGACGCCGAAGGCGGAGAGCACGGTGAGGCCAGCGACGTCGAGAGCGTGGGTGATGATGGTCAGATCTATATCCTGACCGCCAGTGAAAACGGTTACGGCAAGCGCACCCGTCTTGAGGAGTTCCCCCTGCGCGGTCGCGGTGGTCAGGGCGTTATCGCCATGCAGACCAGCGCACGTAACGGCGCCATGGTAGCCGCCATGCAGGTGCTGTCCTCCGACGAGATGATGCTGATCACCGACCGCGGCACGCTGGTGCGTACTCGGGTCGAGGAAGTCTCGATCAGCTCACGTAACACGCAAGGGGTGACGCTGATTCGTCTCGGCGATGCCGAATCCCTGGTCAAGACCGTGCGTATTCAAGAGCTCGAGGGCGAGGACGCCGAAGACCTCGATGACGAGTCTGCGTCCCCCGAGAGCGCGGCAGAGGAGATCTCTGCAGAAGAGGACGCTGCAGAGGGAAGCACTTCAGAGGAAGGTTCTGGAGAGGACGGCCCCTCTGACGACAGCGCTGCCGATAACAATAACGACTGATCCCGGGATGGCGCGGCGCCCATAGCGGGTGCCGCCCCCCCGCCCTGTGACAGGTCGGCGCCTGCGGGCGCCTCCCCATGACGATCGATCGCCAGGACACCATGACACGCCACTATAATTTCTGTGCGGGCCCAGCCGCCCTGCCTACCGCGGTACTTGAGCGCGCTCAGCGCGAGATGCTGGACTATCAGGGGCGCGGCCTCTCGGTGATGGAAATGAGTCACCGTTCCAGCGAGTACGTTGCCATCGCTGAGCAGGCCGAGGCGGACCTGCGCGAGCTGCTGGCTGTCCCCGACAACTACCGCGTGCTGTTTACTCAGGGCGGAGCGACCCAGCAGTTTGCCGCGGTACCTTACAACCTGCTGGGCCACGGCGGTCAGGCCAACTTCCTCGAGACCGGTATCTGGGGCAAGAAGGCCATTAAGGAGGCGCAACATCTGTTCGGTCGCGCTCACATCGCCGCCTCCAGCGCGTCAAATGGGCATGTGGAGGCGCCTCGCGACAGTGATATTGCGCTGTCTGATGATGCCGCTTACCTGCATGTGACGCCTAACGAGACCATCGGTGGCCTGGCGCTGGACTATCTGCCCAGCGCCCGTCGCGCAGATGGGGTCGAGGTGCCACTGGTGGCCGACCTGTCGTCCACGATCCTGTCGGGGCCTCTGGATGTGTCGCGCTACGGCGTCATCTACGCAGGCGCCCAGAAGAACATTGGGCCCGCTGGCCTGGTGCTGGTGATCGTGCGTGATGATCTGCTGGACCGGGCGGTGGACAGCATGCCAAGCCTGTTCAGCTATCGTGCCCTGGCTGAGGCCGGTTCGATGATCAACACCCCGGCCACCTACAGCTGGTATCTGGCGGGGCTGGTGTTTGACTGGCTCAAGCGGGACATCGGTGGGGTAGACGCCATGGCTGAGATCAATGCACGCAAGGCCGGCAAGCTTTACGCCGCCATCGATGCCAGTGACTTCTATTCCAATCCCATCGCGAGGCGCAACCGGTCTCAGATGAATGTGCCCTTCGTGCTGGCGGACAGCGCCCTGGAGGGCGATTTCCTGCGCGAAGCGGACGCGGCGGGCCTGCTCAACCTGAAAGGGCACCGCAGTGTGGGTGGCATGCGTGCGAGTCTGTACAACGCCGTGCCGGAAGCCGCAGTGGATGCGCTGGTGGCCTTCATGAGCGATTTCGAGACGCGGCGCGGCTAGGCAGCAGGGCAGCGATACGACATGTGTCGCGGCCCGCGCCAGGTTGGATCAGCCGTCCTATGCCACATGCCCGTACCTGCGGCAGGGCGTGACAAGGAGACACATGATGAGTGATTCGAAAGAATCGGGACTCGCGTCGCTGCGTCAGCGCATCGACCATATCGATACCGAGATTCTGCGCCTGATCAGCGAGCGTGCCGAGTGCGCGCGCCAGGTTGCCGAGACCAAGACCGCCAGTGACCCCCAGGCGGTGTTCTATCGTCCTGAGCGTGAAGCCCAGGTTCTGCGCCGGGTCATGGAGCTGAACCAGGGGCCGCTGGACAGCGAGGAAATGGCCAGACTGTTTCGCGAGATCATGTCCGCGTGCCTGGCGCTGGAGCAGCCGATCAAGGTGGCCTACCTGGGCCCCGAGGGGACCTTTACCCAGCAGGCGGCGCTCAAGCACTTTGGCGATAGCGCCGTGAGTCTGCCCATGGCGGCGATTGATGAAGTCTTCCGCGAGGTGGACGCGGGCGCGGTCAACTATGGCGTGGTACCGGTGGAGAACTCTACCGAAGGGGTGATCAACCACACGCTGGACTCGTTCATCGACTCTGGCCTGCGTATCAGTGGTGAGGTGGTGCTGCGCATCCATCATCATCTGCTGGTTGCGGACACCACGCTGAAGGACAAGGTCTCTCGGATTTATTCCCATCCCCAGTCCTTCGCCCAGTGTCGCAAGTGGCTCGATGCCCACTATCCTCACGCCGAGCGCGTGCCGGTGTCATCGAATGCCGAGGCCGCTCGCCTGGTCAAGAGCGAGTGGCATAGTGCGGCCATTGCGGGAGACATGGCCGCCAAGCTTTACGGCCTGACGCATGTCGCCGAGAAGATCGAGGATCGCCCGGATAACTCCACGCGCTTCTTGATCATCGGCAATCAGGATGTGCCGATGTCCGGTGTCGACAAGACATCGCTGGTGGTGGCGACCCGCAACCAGCCCGGGGCATTGCACGACCTGCTGGAACCTTTCCACCGCCACCAGATCGATCTGACTCGTCTGGAGACGCGCCCCTCCCGCACTGGCGCCTGGAACTATGTGTTCTTCATCGATTTCAGCGGACATGTGGAAGAGCCGAGGGTGTCGGCGCTACTGGAGGAAGTGCGCCTGCGCGTGTCCGAAGTGAAGGTGCTGGGGTCCTACCCCCAGGGGGTTCTGTAGGCATGGGGAGTAGTGGTTCACCTTTGCCATCTTCATCGCGTATCGTCATCGTAGGTCTTGGATTGATTGGCGGCTCCCTGGCCGCCGCCCTGCGCCAGGCAGGCGTCGGTCAGGCTGACGGCAGTACCCTGTTGGCGTGTGATTGCGACGAGCGGGAGGTCGCGCTTGGCGTCAAGATGGGCCTGATTGATGCGGGAGGCCCATCTCTCGAGTCGGTGATCGACGGGGCGACTCTGGTGATCCTGGCGGTGCCGGTGATGGCCATGGGCAAGGTCATGGCGGAGCTGCAGGCGCTGCGGCATCGGGCCGCGGACGACCTGGTGATCACCGACGTAGGCAGCACCAAGGGCGCCATCGCCGAGGCCGCGGTGGCGGCATTTGGCGAGTTGCCGCCGCGCTTCGTCCTGGGACACCCGATTGCGGGTTCGGAGAAGAGCGGCGTGGCAGCGGCCAACCCGGATCTGTACCAGGCCCACAAGGTGATCCTGACGCCCATGGCCGATACCGACCACGAGGCGCTGATGCGGGTTCGCAGCCTGTGGCAGCTCGCCGGGGCCGAGGTGCTGGAGATGGACATCGCGCGTCACGACCAGGTGCTTGCTCGCACCAGCCATCTGCCCCATCTGCTGGCGTTCTCCCTGGTCGACACGCTGGCACGCCAGGACGAGCGCCTCGAGATCTTTCGCTATGCCGCCGGTGGCTTTCGCGATTTTACCCGGATCGCCGGCAGCGACCCTGTGATGTGGCGTGATGTCTTTCAGGCCAATCGCGGCGCCGTGCTTGAGGCGCTGGATGACTTCGAGGCCGGACTCGCACAGTTACGTGAGGCGGTGGAGCGCGGTGATGGGGATCATCTGCTGGGGACCTTCGATAGGGCCAGCCACGCGCGCCACTATTTTGATACCTTGCTCAACCAGACCAGTTATCAGGCGGAATATCAGATGCAAGAAACAGCCATGCTGCGCTATCGGGTAGCCCCCGGTGGTAGCGTTACCGGTCGCATTCGCGTGCCTGGTGACAAGTCGGTGTCACATCGTTCCATCATGCTGGGTGCCCTGTCTGAAGGGGTGACCGAGGTGTCCGGTTTCCTCGAGGGCGAGGACAGCCTTGCCACCTTGCAGGCGTTCCGCGAGATGGGCGTGGCCATCGAAGGGCCCCATCATGGGCGAGTCACCATTCATGGCGTCGGCATGCACGGCCTGAAGAAGCCGGCGGGCCCTCTCTATGTGGGCAATGCCGGCACCGCCATGCGCCTGTTTGCGGGTCTCTTGGCCGGCCAGGCATTTGATACCGAGTTGACCGGCGATACCTCGCTGACACGTCGTCCGATGGGGCGTGTGGCAGACCCTCTGCGTCAGATGGGGGCCGTCATCGACACCGCCGAGGGCGGTCGTCCGCCGCTCAAGATCAAGGGTGGTCAGGCGCTCAAGGGAATCCATTACGACATGCCCATGGCCAGCGCCCAGGTCAAGTCGTGCCTGCTCTTGGCGGGCATGTTTGCCGAAGGCGAAACCCGTGTGCGTGAGCCTGCGCCGACCCGGGATCATACCGAGCGCATGCTCAACGGCTTTGGCTACGACGTGCAGCGAGACGGTGACACCTGCTGGCTGCAGGGGGGCGGTCACCTGACTGCGGGTCCCATCGATGTGCCGTCCGACATCTCTTCGGCGACCTTCTTTCTGGTAGCGGCAGCCATCACGCCGGGCTCTGACCTGGTGCTGGAACATGTCGGTATCAACCCGACCCGGATTGGCGTGATCAACATCCTGCTGGCCATGGGGGCGGACCTGCGCCTCGACAATCAGCGTGAGGTGGGCGGCGAACCGGTCGCTGATCTGCATATCCGCTATCGGCCCCTTTCCGGCATCGATATTCCGGTGGACCAGGTGCCGCTGGCCATCGACGAGTTTCCTGCGCTGTTCATCGCGGCCGCCAATGCCCAGGGCGTCACGCGCCTGCGTGGGGCTGAGGAGCTGCGCGTCAAGGAGTCTGACCGCCTGCAGTCCATGGCCGACGGCATGAGCGCGCTGGGTATCGAGAATACCCTCTACGATGATGGCATCGACATCGTCGGCAAGGGCGGCGACGGCGCCAATTACGCTGGCGGCACTGTGGAGAGTCATGAAGATCACCGCATCGCCATGGCGTTCACCATCGCGGCGCTGCGGGCCAGTGCGCCGATCGAGGTCAACGACTGCGCCAACGTGGCGACGTCATTCCCCGGCTTCGTGGAGCTTGCCCGCGGTGTCGGTCTTCAGCTCGATGAGCTGCGTGAAGAGGCGCGTGAGGAGGGGGTATGAGCCAGATCGAACACGCTGACGTCCCGGTATTGACCATTGATGGTCCTGGTGGGGCGGGCAAGGGTACGATCAGCCGCCTGATCGCCGAGCGGCTGGGCTGGCATCTGCTGGACAGCGGCTGTCTGTATCGCCTGACGGCCCTGTCAGCCCTTCAGCGGGGTATTGCGCTGGATGACGAGGGTCAGCTGGAGCGGCTGGCGCGTCAGCTCGATGTGGTGTTTCGGGCGACGGATGGTGAGGTCATCGTCGAGCTGGAAGGCGTGGATGTGACCCGGGAAATTCGCACCGAGCAGGTCGGTAACAGTGCCTCTCTGGTAGCCGCTCTGCCTGCGGTGCGCCAGGCGCTGCTCAAGCGTCAGCGGGACTTCCGCAAGGCCCCTGGGCTGGTGGCCGATGGTCGCGACATGGGCACCGTGGTGTTCACCGCTGCGCCACTGAAGATTTTCCTCACCGCAAGCGCAGAGGAGAGGGCGCGACGGCGCCATCTCCAGTTGCGGGAGGCAGGCGTCGATGCTAGTCTATCGAGTCTTTTGAAGGAGATTCAGGCGCGAGACGACCGCGATACGAATCGCAGTGTCGCCCCGCTGGTGCCGGCCGATGATGCCATCGAGCTGGACACGACAAGCCTGAGCATACCGGAAGTGGTGGATCGGCTGACCCAGCTCTTATCCCGAAAGGGTCTGTGCTGAGACTTCTGAACTCCCTTGCGGCGTCCCCGGCAAGATGTCACGACGTGCTCGAGTGCATGAAACGGAAAACTCGTTCAGGTCTAACCAGTGTCAACATCCCCGGGGGTTTTTGAATATGGCCCGCACTTGCTGGTGGTGCGGAGAAGCGGCCCTGCCGCACTCAACGTTGATCACGTAGGAACATCATGAGCGAAAGCTTTGCTGAACTGTTTGAACAGTCTCTCCAGGACATCAACATGGAGCCGGGCGCGATCGTCGCGGCTACTGTCGTCGACATCGAAGGTGACTGGGTCACCGTCAATGCCGGCCTGAAGTCCGAAGGTCAGATCCCTGCCGCGCAATTCCGCGACGACAGCGGCGAGCTGACCATTGCCGTTGGTGACGAGGTCCACGTGGCCCTCGAAGCCGTGGAAGACGGCTTCGGTGAAACCCGCCTGTCCCGCGAGAAGGCCAAGCGCGCCGAAGCGTGGAAGGTGCTGGAAGCTGCCTTCGAGAAGGAAGAGATCGTCAAGGGCGTGATCAACGGCAAGGTCAAGGGCGGCTTCACTGTCGACGTCGACTCCATCCGTGCCTTCCTGCCGGGCTCCCTGGTCGACGTTCGTCCGGTGCGCGACACCACGCACCTGGAAAACAAAGAGCTGGACTTTAAGGTCATCAAGCTCGATCCGAAGCGCAACAACGTTGTCGTTTCTCGCCGCGCCGTGCTCGAAGCCGAGAACAGTGCCGAGCGTGAAGCTCTGCTGGCGACCCTGCAGGAAGGTCAGCAGATCATCGGTATCGTCAAGAACCTGACCGACTACGGTGCCTTCGTTGATCTGGGCGGCGTTGACGGCCTGCTCCACATCACCGACATGGCGTGGAAGCGTATCAAGCATCCGAGCGAAATCGTTGCTGTTGGCGACGAGATCAGCGTCAAGGTGCTCAAGTTTGACCGTGAGCGCAACCGCGTTTCTCTGGGTCTCAAGCAGCTGGGCGAAGATCCCTGGGTCAACATCAAGGATCGTTACCCGGAAGGCACCAAGGTGCACGCTCGCGTCACCAACCTCACCGACTACGGCTGCTTCGCCGAGCTGGAAGAGGGTGTCGAAGGTCTGGTTCACGTCTCTGAAATGGACTGGACCAACAAGAACATCCATCCGTCCAAAGTGGTTCAGGTCGGTGACGATGTCGACGTCATGGTGCTGGACATCGACGAAGAGCGTCGTCGTATTTCCCTGGGTATCAAGCAGTGCACTGCCAACCCGTGGGAAACCTTCAACGCCCAGTTCAACAAGGGCGACCGCGTTGCGGGTACCATCAAGTCCATCACCGACTTCGGTATCTTCATCGGTCTGGACGGTGGCATCGACGGCCTGGTTCACCTGTCCGACATCTCCTGGACCGAGACTGGCGAAGAAGCCGTGCGCTCCTTCAAGAAGGGCGACGAAGCGGAAGCCGTCATTCTGTCTATCGATCCGGAGCGTGAGCGCATCTCCCTGGGTATCAAGCAGCTCGATACCGATCCGGTTGCCGAGTTCCTGTCTGTGAACGACAAGGGCACTGTGGTCACTGGTCGCGTTGTTGAAGTTGATGCCAAGGAAGCTCACGTCGAGCTGGCTACCGACGTCATCGCCGTGCTGAAAGCCTCTGAAATCAGCGCTGATCGCGTCGAAGACGCACGCAACGTGCTGAACGAAGGCGACAGCGTCGAGGCCCGCATCGTCGGCGTCGATCGCAAGAACCGCCAGATCGCCCTGTCCGTCAAGGCCAAGGATCAGGACGACACGCGTCGCAACATGACCAAGCTGCGCGAGCAGGAAGTCGAGACCGGTGGCCCGACCACCATCGGCGACCTCATCAAGCAGCAGATGGGTCAGGACTAAGTCGCCTCTCGACTCACGTCGAGCACGACAAGGTTCAAGGCGCCTCCTTCGGGAGGCGCTTTTTTTTGTCTCATCATTTATATGTACCGCTCGCTTGGGGTCTCGGATATAAAGTGACGGCACAATACCAAGTGCACCGACGGAGACATTGGGCGGGTACTTAGCAACCCCGACACGGCGAAGCGAATAGACGGAGTGATACTGGACGTGGGTTCCAAGGCGTCAAGCCGATCTTGCTAGTTGTAAATATATGTCAGATTGGCGACGCCTCGGCCGGGCAAGACGCCCTTCCTGCAAAGACGCTTCTCCTAGCAAGACACCCTTCATAGCAAGACAACCTTCATGGCGAGAAGATCTTCATGAACAAAGACCCTTCAGGGAAAGATAGCGCTTTATAAAAGCGCTATCTCCTTTGAATGGGTGTCCTCCGCGAAAACCCTATGCAAACCCCCGTGCAAACCGAGAGGGCGGGGCATAGCGGTCACACCACCATATGCTGAAAGAGGTTGTCAGGGAGAATGAGAGAGCCATTTCTGTGATACCGGCCACGCCTTGCTGGTGAATGCTTCACCAGATCTTGTTCGCCGTAACATGGAGGCGCGCTCTTCGTGGCATCTAGATGCCGAGCGTACCCGAAAATAGCGAGCGCCTGGCAATAGACGGTGCCTCGCAATAGAGGATGCCTGGCGATAGATCGTTCTGAGCGGTAGAGAGCTCCTGGTGATAGATCGTTCTGGGCGGTAGAGACTGCCTGGTAATAGATCATCCAGAGCCGTAGAGAGCCTTTGTCAGCTTGGTGCTCCAGTGCCGTGGGTAGCGTCAAGGAGGGTGGGATAGCCGTGTGTCTGTGCATTCAGGGATATGGCGGGAGCCCATAGTAGGCTCACTGCGGTAGGGCGCTGCTGTTGTCGTGTGGCGAAGGCGATAACGGCAGGGCAACAGTTAATACTGTTTACTTTGTGAGACAAGGGTGTTGAATGTCGCGCCTGTATCGATATGGCGACATATTGTTCCACGCACCGTTGCCAAATATGCCTCAATTATATTAGTAAAATCTTTAGTGGCTATTTCCTTTTTTTGTTCACGTTGTCATATGTTCGCTCAAGCCAAGTATTCCATTCCGCTTGCCAGATAGTGGGACAGAAGGTGGGGCTGGACAACGTTAGCGATGGGGGTTAGGTTAATTATTGTCCGATCTTGCCCCTACATTGCCGCAGTGTATCTATCATTGTGGTGTCTCGACCTAGTGTGCGTTGTTAAAGATGGTTGTCACACAGAGATGCAAGAGTGATAATACCGCGGCATCCGAAAGCAACTACTACAGGTTTACGCCAATGTCTTCATTGTTGAATGACTACATGCAGATGGAGCAGCAGCTGCAGCAGCTCCAGCAGCGACTCGATCAACTGCAGAATGACGATCGTCTCAAGTCAGAGCTCGAGTTCAAGGGAAAGCTCGAAGAACTGATGAAAGAGTTCGATAAGAGTGCCTCCGACGTTATCGCTATTCTTCAGCCGAAGCCCGCTGCTGCTGGCAAGGCTGCTGCACCCGCCGCTGGTGGTCGCCGCAAGCGCAAGCTGAAGATCTACAAGAACCCGAATACCGGCGAAGTGGTGGAAACTCGTGGTGGTAACCACAAGACACTGAAAGCCTGGAAGGAAGAGCACGGCAACGATACCGTCGAATCCTGGCTGGTTCGTGTTGAAGGCTAAAGCCAGCGCTTTGTGACGGAGCGGTGATACGGCATTTGATGTAGCGTAGCTCCCGTCATGATCGCTCGCCCGGGTAGGGAATGGTGAAATGTCACCGTCATCCTGCTCGGGCGATGTCGTTTTAGCGCCGGTAGGGCGAGGCTTGGTGTGTCCTTTTGGCGTTTACTCGATATCGCCTCGCCACCGTCAGGGTGCGTAGCCCACCAGCGTCTCTTTGTTGATGCTGTCGCCGGCACCCGGGGGCTCTCTCACATCCCGCAGGGTTCTTGTAGAGTCTGTTGACGAGGGTGGTATTGAGAGGAGGGGGCCCGAGATTTGGCCCCTGTGGCGTCCAGGCAGGGCCGCCAAGGCTGTGTCCATTGTGTTCTTGGATGTATCGCTATATGTCATGGCGTGACATTGCGCTGACAGCATATAGGCGTGGCCGTGTAGCAGGTCAGCCTGATCGCCGTAGCACGATGCCTGCTGTCCGTTGCCTGGGGGAAAGGTCAGGGGTGCAACTGATACAGAGGGGACAGTCGCCTTGGATGTCCTGAAGGTCGTTATCTGGGCAGTCGTCCTGGCTAGCGCCAAGGCTATTGTTGGGGCAGTGGCTCGGGTTGTAGAGTGGCGTAGATTGCTGCAAGCGCCTCGTATTCCCCGCTGTCTGCTTGTGGGTAGCCCCTTGTGGGTAGCCCCTTGTGAGTAGCCGCGTGTGGTAAAGGCAGTGTACAGCCCTCAGTGGTGGCTGACGGTGGCAGCGACGGCGTGAAATTCTGGTATGATGACCGCAGAAAAAAGTGGCCACCGAGGTGGCCACTTCAAGGGAAGGCATGAATGTTGGTTCGCGGAAGGTCAGTCTTCCTCGAGTAGCGGCAATCTCAGTTCCAGCCCATACTTGCCTTTGACCAGTTGCGGTGCCTCACCGCTGAGGTAGACCCCGTGTTCAGACAGTCCTCTGCAGGCCATGAACAGCATTGCACTGGTGAGGTGTGAACTGTCCTCAAGGGTGATGCAGGCATGACGCTGCGCCGGCAACATGACGAGTCGGAAGGGCAGCGGTAGCGCCAGGCGGTGGGCATGTTCCTCGTCGACATGGACTCCAAGGTCGATACGCGGGGATTCACTGGCCAGCGGATGGTCATGCAGGATGGCGATTGGCGCTGCGTTGGTGAGGCGTGCCGGCAGATCGTAGGCGCCTTCTGCATTGCGTTGCCAGTTATCCAGGTTCTCGATGATTTCCGGCGGCTGATACAGACGGGTGACCGCGGCGCGGCGCAGAGGCAGGTCTGCCATCTTGACCGAGAAGTGAGGCAGGTTGTGGCGCTGGCGGTAGAGTTCCAGGCGCTGATTCTGACGATATTCGCGGGGGGCGACGCGATAGCGGCGCTGGAAGGCGCGAGTAAACGCCGAGTGGTTGCGATATCCGCAGCGCCTGGCGATATCATGGACGCCGTGTGGCGTGTGGATCAGGAGCCTGGCGGCTTTTTCCAGTCGCAGCATGTCGCGATAGGCGCTGGGCGAGATGCCAAATGACTGGCGGAAGCGCCTGCGCACCTGAGATGAGGAGTACCCCATACGGGTGGCGAGGTCTTCAATACTGAGCTGGCTGTCCAAGGTCTCCTGGAGCCAGATTTCGGCGCGCATCATCTCGTTGAACATGGTCATGCCTCCCTGAACCATCGCGATGGACCTGACCCCTTGCTGGGTCCTCGGAGGACGAATCCGAGCGTCTGTCCCGTGGTCATTGTTACCGGGACATCCATCTGTCCCGAAATATAATGATGAAAGTTTGTTGCGTTAAGATACATCCTGTTACGTAGTTATGCAGTCTAGCCACTTTGGTTGGCAAGTGCAATGTGCCGTTTTGATTGTTTGTGCACAAAAATCCTGTGCCATTTGAGCAGTTAAGATACTGTTATAGAGGAAGAAATCGCGATTTCTTGGTCCTTTTTTGATACGCTGGTTTGCCAGCATGCTCGATTCGGCTTATCCCTGTTGATGTTAACGACTGGTAACAAATGAAATCTCAGAGTTCCCCCAAGCCTATGGACGAACGCGAAAAACTGCGCCGCTTTCGTGAGTTGGATGATGCCTTCGCGGAAGCGCTTCGCAGCCTGGACAACCCGAGCAAGGCCGCCGAGATTCCCACCGGACCGCCTGTGCGCACCATTGACAGCGTTGAGGAAGAGGAGCGCCGGCAGCGTGAAGAAGACTTCGAGCGTCGCTTGCATGCGTTGATTCAGGAATACGCTCAGAGTCCGGAAACCGTCGCCGAACTCGTCACGCTGCTGCAATCCATGGGGCGCGTGGCCTGATAGCGGTGCCCGCCGGAGCCGGCAGTGGTCAGGTCATCTTTCGCCTGTTGCGTCTCGGTAGTGACGCGAGTGATTACAGTTTGTGACATGATGGCCCGACTGTGCTGTTTCTGCAGTCGTCTTGGGCGACGACTCCTTGTTGGATATTCCGCAAAAGAATGTCAGTGAAATCGCACGCATAAGTCGCACTGACGTCGCCAAGGGGAGTATCGACCCTGACTGGCCTGGCGTCTGCCGCCTTGCTGGCGCACAGGCAGTGGTTGCTGGCGGCACGGAGTGCTGGTGCGATCAGCGGTAGCGGTAGGCTCTCAGACTCGGCAGAAAAGGTGTGTCTTCGAGGCGCTCGTCGCTGCGTCGAGCGCGCTGACGCTCCAGTGGCGGGGCAAGGGGAGGCAGGTTGTGTCGTGGAAGGTGCTGCTGCGGCAGGAAAAGCGGTAGGGCGACATTCATGGCTCGCCGCATGCGGCCGTCAGTCAGTGGCTCGTGATAGAAGAGATTGGCGCGCATCAGCGGCGCCTGGCGTTGCACCTGTGCCAGCATCTCGCTTGAGGGAATACCCGCTAAACGCTTCAGTTGTATGCGGATATGGGCTGCCTCGCTGTCGAGTGCCAGCAGTTTCTGCTCCGCATCGGCCACACTGATCCGCTTGATCGACCTGCCGCTGCTGTACCATGCCAATCGCACGCGATCCACGGAGGCCTCGGCCACGGGGACGTGGCGCCATGCCTGTTTGAGGTGAAGACGGGCAAGGCCCGCACCGCCTAGATGCTGGTTGAGGTCGGGATGTCGCTGGGGCAGCCGAGCCTTGATCTCTGCCATCAACTGCGGCGAGTGCTGACGAATCTCTGCCAGTTGGTGGGACAAATCACTCTTGGCCTCATTCAATCGTTGCGCAGCGGCGTAGGTGGCGTCGTCGCAGCAGACCAGTCCAACGTGGCTTTGGGTGACTCGGCCATCCTGGCCGTCGACATACCATAGGTCGAGCAAGGACTGGCGAAGCCACTCAGGATCCACCTTATCCCTGCCAAATGCCCATCCGCCGAGCCCGGACGCCGCCCAGGCATCGGCGACCTGATGCGCCCTGTCTACCAGGCGATCAAAGGCCTGATCGAGTGCCGCGAGCCATTGATAGGACGGCGCTGAGGCTGACGTGTCGTGCCCATCGCGTGGCATTGGCTCAGTCCTGCTGGTACAGGTCGCGTTCTGCCCGCGCAACCCATTCGTCAATACTGGTTTCGTCCATCGCGGGCTCTCCCGCAATACGATGGCTGCCGTCGGCCCAGGCGCCCAGGTCGAGCAGCCGGCAGCGTTTGCTGCAAAAAGGCCGAAACTCGTTGTCGCTGGTCCAAAGCACCTCTTTGCGGCACTGGGGGCAAGCGACCTTGAGTGGCCCCTGGGATGCCGTGTGGGACATGTTGGGTCTCCTTGTGTCAGGTGGTGGGGCTTGGCACCGTCTTCAGCGGTGCTCGCCATGTGTCTCGGAACGCGGTTGGGGCGTGAGTCTGGACCTGCGAATGGCTATTCGCCAGTACTATTCTCCAGTGCTATTCGCCAGTGCTATTCGCCAGTGCTATTCGCTCAGCATTAGCCGTATCAGCTGCCCGCCATGGCGCGGTAGCGTCCATCCAGCGCTTTTACCGCGTCGACTAGTGCGCTGAGATCCCCTTCGTTGACGAGGACGTCATCGGCGAGAGAGAGGCGCTTTTCTCGCGGCATTTGTGAACCCAGGATAGCCTTGGCCTGGTCAGCATCGATCTTGTCGCGGGCCATGGCGCGTTCCATCTGGACGCCCTCGGCCACATCGACCACAAGCTTGCGCTGGACCATGTCGGCTTGACCGGACTCAAACAACAGCGGAGAAACCAGCAGCACGTAGGGGCTGTCCTGCTGTTGCAGCAGGGCCAGTCGTGTGGTCAGCCGTTCTCTGATCCGTGGGTGGGTGGTGACTTCGAGCCAGCGACGTTCCTTTTCGTTGGCGAAGACGATGTCACGCAGTGCGCTGCGGTCGAGACGACCTTCACGGTTGAGGATGGTGTCACCGTAGCGATCGACGATGGCCTTCAAGGCCGGTTCACCGGGGGCCACCACTTCACGCGCAATGTCATCGGCGTCGACCCACCTGACACCAAGCTCGCCGAACAGTCTTGCGACAGTCGATTTTCCTGAAGCGATACCGCCCGTCAATCCAATGATCATGCCGCCATTACTCCATTGTTGCCTTTGTGACGACCCGCATGGGTCGCATCATGCGCCAAGCATGGCCTTGTACGTCAACAGCATTTCTTCGCCCGCCAGCAAGGCCAGGCCGCCAGCGATGACCAGGGAGGGCCCGAAGGGCAGCGCCTGTCCTTTGAGATGTGGTCTTTGCCACTGTACCAGCAAGCCCGAAATCACGCCCACTACCGCGGCGACAAGAACGACCAGGGGCAGCAGCTGCCAGCCCAGCCAGGCACCGAGGGCGGCGAGCAGCTTGATGTCGCCACGCCCCATGCCTTCACGCTGGGTGATGGCGTAGTAGATCGCACCCACGGCCCACAGCACGCCATAGCCTGCCACCACCGCGATGACCGCGTCTGCCAGATGCGCGGGGCTGAATAGTAGCTGGTAGAGCAAACCTGCCCATAGCAGCGGAAGGGTCAGTGCGTCCGGCAGTAACTGGGTGCGCAGATCTATGACCGCCAGTGCCAGCAGGGTCAGGCAAGCCGCGAAGATCCATAGCGCGCTCCATTGCAGTCCGAACAGCTTAAGGCAGGTCAGCGCCAGAATGGCGCTGGCCAGTTCGACCAGCGGATACTGGACGCTGATACGTCCCTTGCATACAGCGCATCGACCGCGGCGCTTGATCCAGCCCAACAGGGGCAGATTGTCGTGCCATGCGATGGGGTGTCCGCAGCGGGGACAGCATGAGCCGGGGCGGGCCAGTGAGATGGGAGCCTCGATGTCATCCTCAAGCTCCAGAGCGGCACGTGCCTCGGTGCGCCACTGCTGCATCAGCATGACGGGCAGGCGGACGATGACGACGTTCAGGAAGCTGCCCAGGCAAAGTCCCAGGGTGATGACGATGATGGTGGTGATGACATCCATAGGCAGCAGTGCGGCTCCAGCAGCAGGCAAATCGAGAGAACGGACCCTGAGGTCCGCGGGTGCTATTCTATCGTCGCTGCCATGGGTTGTCTGTGGTCGTGCCTGGCATTGCGCTGTCGGGGTGTCACGACGTAGCCCATTGGTCTAGAATCGTTCCCTTTTTTCCGACCAGGTAAGCGACATGACCCAGACATTCGGACCTGTGATGCTGGATCTCGATGGCCTCGAGCTGTCGGCCGAAGAGCGCGAACTGCTTCTGCATCCCGCCCTTGGCGGAGTCATCCTGTTTGGCCGCAACACCCATGATGCCGATCAAGTCAGGGCGCTGTGCCGGTCGATCCGAGAGCTGCGTCCCGGCCTTCTGCTGGGGATCGACCAAGAGGGTGGTCGCGTGCAGCGGCTCAAGGAAGGGGTGACGCGCTTGCCGCCCATGTCCCGGCTGGGTCAGGAATACCGCAGCGCGCCCGAGGTGACCTTGCGCCTGTGTCAGGATGCCGGCTGGTTGCTTGGCATGGAGATGGCGGCCTGTGGGCTGGATCTCAGCTTTGCTCCGGTGCTGGATGTCGATGTAGGCCTCTCGTCGGTGATTGGTGACCGCAGCTTCGATGCAGATCCCGAGGTGGTGGCGCGGCTCGGTGGTGCCTTTATCGAAGGGCTGCACGAGGCGGGCATGGCGGCCGTCGGCAAGCATTTTCCGGGGCATGGTGGGGTCAAGGCGGATACCCATCACGAGGTCGCCCGGGACGAGCGGAGTCTCGATCAGCTGCGTCAGCACGACCTGGTGCCCTTCGAGCGCCTAGCCGGCAAGCTGGATGGCATGATGCCGGCTCACGTGGTCTATCCGGCGTTCGACCCTCGTCCGGCGGGCTTTTCGCCCTCCTGGTTGGGAATGCTGAGGGAGACCCTGGGCTTCAAGGGCACCATCTTCTCCGATGACTTGACCATGGCAGGGGCGCAGGTCGCCGGTGGCCCCGCTGAGCGCGCCAAGGCTGCTCTGGAGGCCGGTTGCGACATGGTGCTGGTATGCAATGACCGTCCAGCTGCCACGGCGGTGCTTGATGCCTGTGTCGATCAGGCGCCGCGCAGGGCCTCGCGTCTTCGCTATGCCCGAGCCCGCCCCGACCTTGATGCCCTGTCTGCCTTGTCGCGTTGGCGCCGTGTCCACGCGCGCCTGGCGGCGATGACTTCTGATTGATGAATGAAACGAGCTGACTGATATGCCGAAACTTGATCCTGCCCATAGCGCCTCACGTGATGACATGCGTGAGGTAATGGACACCGCCGACTGCCTGATCAGTCATGATGAGGTAGAGCGTGCGTTGGACCGCATGGCGGAAGAGATCACCCGGGACCTGGGTGACAAGCTGCCGGTGTTTTACTGCGTGATGAACGGTGGCTTGATCACCACGGGACATCTGTTGCCCCGGCTCGGGTTCCCGCTGGAGGTGGACTACCTGCACGCCACGCGTTATCGCGGCAAGACCCGCGGCGGAGAGCTGTTCTGGCGAGTGTCGCCAGAGATCCCCATGGCCGGCCGTGATGTGGTGATTGTCGATGACATTCTCGACGAGGGCGCGACCCTGGCGGCCATTCTGGACTATTGCCGTGAGGCAGGGGCCAAGAGCGTGTCTACAGCCGTGCTGGTGGACAAAAGCCACGATCGCAAGGCGGTGCCGGGCCTCAAGGCAGATTACTGCAGTCTGGAAGTGGCCGACCGCTACGTGTTCGGCTTCGGCATGGACTTCAAGGGTTACTGGCGCAACGCGCCGGGGATTTTTGCTCCCAAGGGCATGTAGACCCGCCTGCAGATATCCAGGCCAGGCCCGCCCGCCTGGCCAGACAAAAGGCGTCCCATTGATGGGGACGCCTTTTTTGCGGGTGGGGCTGAGCGATTGAGTGTCAGCGCTTGAGTTTCAGTGCTTGAGTGTCAGTGCTTGAGTTTCAGGGAGTGGCCCACGAGCCAGGGGGCTTACAACCCTAGTTCGTCGGTGGCTTCCTTGCGCATCTTGAACTTCTGAATCTTGCCGGTGACGGTCATCGGGAACTCGTCGACGAACTTTACGTAGCGGGGCACCTTGTAGTGGGCAATCTTGCCTTTGCAGAATGCCTTGAGAGCGTCTTCATCGAGCTGCTCGCCCTCGCTCAGCTTGACCCAGGCCATGACCTCTTCACCGTACTTGCGATCCGGCACGCCGATCACCTGCACGTCCGAAATGGCGGGGTGGGTATACAGAAAGTCCTCGATTTCGCGCGGGTAGATGTTCTCGCCGCCACGAATGATCATGTCCTTGATGCGTCCGACGATCGAGACATAGCCCTCGTCATCCATGGTCGCCAGGTCGCCGGTATGCATCCAGCCTGCCGCATCAATGGCCGAAGCTGTTGCCTCTTCATTGTTCCAGTAGCCGAGCATCACGCTGTAGCCGCGCGTACACAGTTCGCCAGGTTCACCCCTGGGCACGACGGCCCCGCTGTCAGGATGCACCAGCTTGACTTCAAGGTGAGGATGAATGGTACCCACGGTGGTCACGCGCTTGTCCAGCGGGGCGTCAGTGGTGGTCTGCAGGCTGACGGGGCTGGTTTCGGTCATGCCATAGCAGATGGTGACGTCCTGCATGTTCATCTGATCGATGACGCGGCGCATGACTTCGATGGGGCAGATGGAACCCGCCATGATGCCGGTGCGCAGTGACGACAGGTCATAGTGCTTGAAGTCGGGATGCTCCAGCTCCGCAATGAACATGGTGGGCACGCCGTACAGTGTCGTCGCCTTCTCCTCGGACACCGCCGCCAGAGTGGTCTCCGGGTCAAAGCCGTCGGCGGGGTAGATCATGGTGGCACCATGTGTCACGCAGCCCAGGTTACCCATGACCATTCCGAAGCAGTGGTACAGCGGCACCGGGATGACCATCCGGTCCTGATCGGTGAGGTTCATGGCCCGTGCCACAAACATGCCGTTGTTCAGGATGTTGTGGTGGGAGAGGGTGGCGCCCTTGGGGGCCCCGGTGGTGCCGGAGGTGTACTGAATATTGATCGGTTCATCGAACTGCAGGCCCGCCTGGACCTCGGCAAGCTCCGCCGCGCTGACTTCTTCCGTGCGATCGAAGATGCGCGGCCATGCCAGCATGCCCGGGAGTGCCTTGTCGGCGTCGAGGCAGATGACGCGCTTCAGCTCTGGCAGGCCCTTGAGCGTCAATGGTCCCGCCCCTGGGATATCGTGAAGCTCGGGCGCCAGTTCCGCCAGGGTGGCCACATAGTCCGATGTCTTGAAACTGCCCTGCAGGATCAGGGTCGAGGTGCCGGACTGCTTGAGCGCGTAATCGAGCTCATGGGTGCGGTAGCTGGGATTGATATTGACCAGGATGGCGCCGATCTTGGCCGTGGCGAACTGGGTGATCGTCCATTCGGCGCAGTTGGGCGACCAGATCCCGACTCTGTCGCCTTTCTTGACGCCCATCGCCAGCAGCGCTCTGGCAGCCTGGTCGGTCACTTCTCTGAGCTGCTGCCAGGTGTAGCGCAGTCCCTGATGTCGACTGATGAGGGCGTCCTGGTCAGGGAAGCGAGCGACCGTCTCGTCGAAGCAATCACCAATGGTCTGGCCCTTGAGAGGCTGGTCGCTGATCCCGCTCACATAGCTGGACGGGATCCTGGGGGCTGAATGGGCGGTCTGGCGTGTCATTGTGGGTCTCGTTATGTCGTCGGGTTGTGCTGGATGTTGTCGTTATTGATGGTCAGGTCGTCATTGGCCGACGGGTTGCTGAGGCCGGGGCGAGTCGGCTGAGGTTCGGGCTCAGCTTCAGCCTCTAAGTGAGAGCATCACTCGTCCAGCTGATCGAGAGCCTCTCTGGCGCGCCGGTCAACGTCGTCCATCTCCAGGCGCATCAGGCGTATGTCCTCAAGCTGACGATCCAGTTCAGCGCGTTTTTCGGCGATGATTTCCAGAAGTCGCTTCAACTGGCGCGCATTTCCGTCGGGCATGGCGTCGTACATCATGACCACTTCGCGAATCTCGGCCAGGGAGAAGCCAAGACGCTTGCCTCTCAGGGTCAGCTTCAGCCGCACGCGATCCTTCTCGCGATAGATGCGCTTCTGTCCTTCGCGTCGAGGCGCCAGCAGCCCTTCCTGCTCATAGAAACGAATGGTGCGGGGGGTGACTTCGAACATCTTGGCCAGTTCACCGATGGTGTAATGGCGAGACGTCACGGAGACCCCAGTAGAGCTCTTCGCTGTTTGCCCGGCGCTGGCAGCCCCGGGGCGAGTGGTAGAGGGGGCGCTGGCAGGTTTGCTCATGATGCGTTGTCCTGTTGAGGGACCCGATGTACTGGAGTCCTTGGAAGAGACACTAGTCAAAGTTGACGTTAACGTAAAGTGAATGTTGCTGGGTCGGTGACGACCCTTACCATGCAAGGCCAGGGTCCCGTACTCGCCAACCAGGCGCTGGCAGGGCTGGCGTTTGAGGCTATTGGCCGACACATGGCGTGAGCGATATCGACGGTGTGTACGACTATGGATTGATAGGTACAAAACCAAGCAAGTGCTAGGTTGGGGCCGCATAAGGTGCCCGTAGCAGCGCCGTCATCGCGAACACCCCGACGAGCCTGTAGTCGCTGAGCCGCCTGTCGCGCAGTCCCCATGGCTCACGTTGCAGGGGCTTGGCGCAGGGCGTCGTCGGTAGGCTGACACGGGCCGATCCAACATGAATATCCAGGGATGTGGCGGCCACCGCCATCCTGGAGACGAGGAAGCTGTCATGGACTTTGCTCTCACCGATGACCAGAAGGCCTTGGTGGCCGCCGCAGCGGATTTTTCACGTGTCGAGCTGGCCGATCATGCGGCCGAATGGGATGCTCAATCACACTTTCCCGTGGATGTGATCCGGCGTGCTGGAGAGGCCGGTTTTCTTGGCATCTATACCCCTGAGGAACAGGGCGGGCTCGGGTTGTCGCGCCTGGATGCCTCGCTGATCTTCGAGCAGCTGTCCCAAGGCTGCATCGCCACCACCGCGTATCTCACCATTCACAACATGGTGACCTGGATGATCGCCAATTGGGCGGTTGACGAGGTGCGCAGTCAGTATGTGGAGGCCATGGTCAGCGGTGAGCTGCTGGGATCCTACTGCCTCACCGAGCCAGGTGCCGGTTCTGACGCGGCCAACCTGCGAACCAAGGCGGTGCGTGATGGCGATCATTATGTCATTGATGGCGCGAAGATGTTTATCTCTGGTGCCGGTGCTACTCAGGTGCTGGTGGTCATGGCACGCACCGGGGCAGCGGACAGTGGTGCCCGTGGCGTATCGGCCTTCGTCGTGCCGGCCGACGCACCGGGCATCAGCTACGGCAAGAACGAAGACAAGATGGGCTGGAAGAGCCAGCCGACGCGGTTGGTCAGCCTTGATGGCGTGCGCGTGCCGGCCAATCATCGCTTGGGCGAGGAAGGAGAAGGGTTCCGGTTTGCCATGAAGGGGCTGGACGGTGGCCGTCTCAACATCGCCAGCTGTTCACTGGGCGCGGCGCAGCACGCGCTGACGCTGGCGCGCAATTATCTGGGTGAGCGCAAGCAATTCGGGCGTGAGCTGGCCTCCTTCCAGGCGTTGCAGTTCAAGCTGGCAGACATGGCGACCGAGCTGATGGCCGCTCGCTTGATGGTGCGCCAGGCCGCCTGGCGATTGGATCAGGCCGACCCCGAGGCCACCGCGCATTGCGCCATGGCCAAACGCTTTGCCACCGACATCGGTTTCAAGGTCTGCAACGAGGCGCTGCAGCTGCATGGGGGCTACGGTTATATCAGGGAATACCCCTTGGAGCGCCTGGTTCGTGATACCCGTGTCCATCAGATCCTTGAGGGCACCAACGAGATCATGCGACTGATCGTCGGTCGTCGGCTGCTTGCCGATGGCGTGATCGAAGCGCTGCAGTAAGCGTCGCCGATACATCTAGCCCTGCGCGGTTGGCCATGCCCAACGTCGCGGTATTGCACTGCGGCAAGGCATTTCACTACCGCAAGGCATTTCACTACGGAGAGTATCTTGCATGCATCAGGATCTGGTCAGATTTCAGCGGCGACCTGCAGCGGGTGGCGGCTGTGTCGGTATCGCAACCCTTAACGCGCCCAAGGCACTCAATGCCCTGTCGCTGGAGATGATCGAGCAGCTGGATGAGCGTCTGGAAGAGTGGGCCCAGGATCCCGACGTGCACGCCGTCTGGCTGCAAGGGGAGGGTGACAAGGCATTCTGCGCCGGGGGCGATGTGGTCGCTCTGGTGCGCGAGTTGCAGCGCGAGAAAACGCAGCGGGTCCAGCCAGGTACCTACGCCACCCAGTATTTTGCCGCCGAGTACCGGCTTGACTACCGTCTGCACACTTACCCAAAACCGCTGCTGGTATGGGCCGACGGTATCGTCATGGGGGGAGGCCTGGGGCTGACCGCCGGTGGCCGCCATCGTCTGGTCACCGAGACCACGCGCATCGCCATGCCCGAAGTGACCATCGGGCTGTACCCGGATATCGGGGCCAGCTGGTTCTTGAACAAGATGCCTCCCGGCGTAGGCCTGTACCTGGGCTTGACCGGTGCCAGTATTAACGCGCGTGACGCCCTGGATCTGGGCATGGCCGATCGATTCGTGCCCAGGGAGCGCGGTGACGAACTGTTGGACGCCTTGTGTGACTGCCACTTCGCCGCCGGTCACGTGGTCGATGCTGAGGCACTGGTATGCGAGGTGCTGGCCCGCTTTGAATCACCCGAGCAGGCTCCCGCAGCGCAGGTCTGGCCGCATCTCGATCACCTGCGTTGGCTGGTGGGCAAGGGGCGGGTCGAGGATGCCGTCGCTGCCATCACCGCCGATCACAGTGACGACGCCTGGCTCGCCGCCAATCGCAAGCGACTCACCCAGGGATGCCCGCTGACCGCGCACCTGGCGTGGCACATGCTTAAGCGACATCGCCACTCGTCCCTTGGGGATACCTTTCGGGATGAACTGGTGGTGTCGGTGCAATGCAACGTGCTGGGAGACTTCGCCGAGGGTGTAAGGGCACTGCTGATCGACAAGGACAAGTCACCGCAATGGCGTCACCGGGACGTATCCAGCGTGCCTGCGGCTGATCTGGCGGCCATGTTCGGCGCGCCCTGGGGCAAGGCTCCCGGCCCGCTTGATGACCTGTAGCGGCCCCCAGCAGCGCGCGCCGGCCTCATAGACATATTCTGATGAAGGGGCGGTCGAAGGTTCTGGCGCTTGTTCAAGCAAGACCAGTCGGCGGATCACCCTATCGCCAGCGACAACGAAAACAATGCAAACCGTCCTGAGCACAGCCAGGACATGTGGAGACAGCCAATGCACATTGCCTTTATCGGGTTGGGTAACATGGGGGCCCCCATGGCGGCCAATCTGGTCAACGCGGGTCACCAGGTCTGCGTGTACGATCTCGTAGAAAGCGCCATGGCCGCGCTGGAGCAGAAGGGGGCACGGCGCGGGGTGTCGGCCATTGATGCGGCCACCGGGGCCGACGTCGTGGTATCGATGCTGCCGGCTGGCGCCCACGTCAAGGCGCTGTATCTGGGGCGTGACGGAGAAGCGGGCTTGCTGGATGCCCTGGAAGGCACCCCCTTGCTGCTGGATGCCTCCACCATTTCGCCGGATGACGCACGCCTGGTGGCGGCGGAAGCGGCCAAGCGTGGGTGTACCTATCTGGATGCGCCGGTGTCCGGTGGTATCGGTGGAGCCCAGGCCGGCACCCTGACCTTTATCGTGGGCGGTGACGCAGCAGGCTTCGAGCGCGCCAGGCCGGTGCTCGAGGTGATGGGCAAGAATCTGTTTCACGCTGGCGGCAGCGGAAGCGGCCAGGTGGCCAAGATCTGCAACAACATGCTGCTGGGTATCCTGATGAGTGGCACCGCCGAGGCGCTGGCGCTGGGGGTGAAGAATGGGCTCGACCCCGCGGTGCTGTCCGACATCATGAAGCAGAGCAGCGGCGGCAACTGGGCGCTCAATGTGTATAACCCCTGGCCAGGTGTCATGGAGGGATCTGCGGCCTCGCGTGACTATCAGGGTGGCTTTCTGACGGATCTGATGGCCAAGGACCTGGGGCTTGCCTGGGAACTGGCGCTGGGCTCCCGCTCCAGCGTTCCCATGGGCTCGCAAGCGCGCAATCTCTTCGCGCTGCACAGTGCCCAGGGCAACGGTGGCCTGGATTTCTCGAGCATCCAATCCCTGTATCGCGCCGGAGAGCCAGGTCAGGACTGACGCTTTGGTGTGACGGCTGGGTGATCAAGCGGCACCGCCTGCCCGGGCGGTGCCGCTTTTGTTTGGGGCGCGTTGCGCCGCTCGCGGATGTCCTCAGCGCTTGCCTAGGTTTCAGCATATTGGGGCAGCATCACGTTGGGTTCGACCAAGGTGGTGGTTGGCACCATGGGGAATTAGGTCTACATTTATCCAAAATGTAGACATTTTGGAGTTTGGCTAATGAGCAGCATTACCCCCGTCACCTGGGACGACCCCTTCCGTCTGGTCGATCAGCTGAACGAAGAAGAGCGAATGGTCCAGCAGACCGCTCACGACTATTGCCAGGAAAAGCTGTTGCCGCGGGTGCTCGAAGCCAACCGCCATGAGCATTTCGATCGCGAGATCATGAACGAAATGGGCGAACTTGGCCTGCTGGGCGCCACCATCGACGGCTGGGGTTGCGCTGGCATGAACTACGTCAGCTACGGCTTGATAGCGCGTGAAGTGGAGCGCGTGGATTCCGGCTATCGCAGCGCCATGAGCGTGCAGTCGAGCCTGGTGATGTACCCGATTCACGCCTTTGGCAGCGACGCCCAGCGGGATCGCTACCTGCCTAAGCTTGCCAGCGGTGAGTGGGTTGGCTGCTTCGGCCTGACCGAGCCAGACCACGGGTCTGATCCGGGCAGCATGTCGACGCGGGCCTATCGCACGCAGTCGGGCTGGAGGCTGAACGGTACCAAGACCTGGATCACCAATTCCCCGATCGCCGATGTCTTCGTGGTGTGGGCCCGTGACGAGGAAGGGGTGATTCGCGGCTTCGTGCTGGAGAAAGGCATGCCGGGGCTTAGCGCCCCCAAGATCGACGGCAAGTTCAGCCTGCGTGCATCGATTACCGGTCAGATTGCGATCCAGGACGTCGAGGTCTCGGACGAGCAGCGTCTGCCTGGCGTGCAGGGACTCAAGGGGCCATTTTCCTGTCTCAACCGTGCGCGCTATGGCATCAGCTGGGGCGCCATGGGGGCGGCCGAAGCCTGCTGGCACGCGGCCCGTGACTACACTCTCGAGCGCAAGCAGTTTGGTCGACCGCTGGCGGCGAACCAGCTGATTCAAAAGAAGCTGGCGGATATGCAGACCGAGATTGCCCTGGGTCTGCAGGCCTCGCTGCGAGTGGGGCGGATGATCGACGAAGGCCAGCTGGTGCCGGAAGCGATCTCCCTGATCAAGCGTAACAATTGCGGCAAGGCGCTGGATATCGCCCGCCAGTCTCGCGATATGCACGGTGGCAACGGCATCAGCGACGAGTATCACGTGATTCGTCATGTGATGAACCTGGAAGCGGTCAACACCTACGAGGGCACCCACGACGTCCACGCCCTGATCCTCGGGCGCGCCCAGACCGGCCTCCAGGCTTTCAGCGGTTGAGCGAGAGGGTCACGATGAGCGAGATGTCGACTGCTGCAGCTGCCGCTCCCGGCCTGGGGGCGAATCAACCGCTGTCCGGTGTGACGGTGCTCGACATGTCACGGGTGCTGGCTGGACCCTGGTGCGGTCAGCTGCTGGCTGACATGGGGGCCAGGGTGATCAAGATCGAGCATCCAGGTCGGGGTGATGACACGCGTGGCTGGGGTCCCCCCTGGCACCAGGGGGTGGCGCAGGCTGAACAGGACGTCGAGCGTCAGGCGGCGTACTACCTGTGTGCCAATCGGGCCAAGCAGTCGTTGGCGATCGATATTGCCAGCGGCGAGGGCCAGCGCCTGGTCAAGGCGCTGGCCCGCGGCGCGGACATCGTGCTCGAGAACTTCAAGGTCGGAGGGCTGGCACGCTACGGCCTGGACGCTGCGTCGCTGCGGGCGCTGAATCCTGCCTTGGTGGTATGTTCCATCACCGGCTTCGGTCAGACTGGCCCCTATGCCCATCGGGCGGGTTACGACTTCATGATCCAGGCCATGGGCGGCTTGATGAGCCTGACCGGCGAAGCCGATGGCATGCCGATGAAGACTGGCGTGGCCATCACGGATGTGATGACGGGACTGTACGCTGCCGTTGGCGTTCTGGCGGCACTGAATCGCCGGCGTGACACCGGGGAGGGCAGCCATGTCGACCTGGCACTGCTGGATGTCCAGGTGGCGACCTTGGCCAATCAGGCGCTGAACACGCTGGTCAGCGGTCGTGCACCAGAGCGCTATGGCAACGCCCACCCCAATATTGTTCCCTACCAGGCGTTTGCCTGTCGGGATGGACACCTGGTACTGACAGTAGGCAATGATGGGCAGTTTGCACGCCTCGCTGAACTGCTCGGGCATCCTGAGTGGAGTCAGGGCGAGTACGCCACCAATGAAGGGCGTGTGGCCCATCGCGACGACCTGGTGGCCTTGATCCAGGGCATACTCAGTGGCGATGAACGGGATGTGTGGCTGGCGCGATTCGAAGCCCTGGGCATTCCCGCAGGGCCGATTCACACCCTGACGGAAGTGTTTGCCGATCCCCAGGTGCAGCACCGGGGGATGGCCCGTGAGATCGATGGCGTGCCCCAGGTCGCCAACCCGCTGCGCTTCGATGGCGAGAGTGCCACCGCCGATGTTCCACCCCCCAAGCTCGGCGAGCACAGCGAGCGTGTGCTGGCCGACATGGGGCTCAGTGCAGACGATATCGCGCGACTCAGGCGCGAGGGCATCATTCGCTGAGGCGCCTTGTCCCTGGTATTGCTTCTCAGGTAATACGTGGATGTTGTTGCTCAGGTCAGATGGTTGTCCCAGCGCAGCGGCAGCGAGGCGACCAGGCTATGGTGACCTGACGACGCAAGGTGGTGGACATCACCGCTGCCGGTGGTGATCAGATAGCCGCCGCTGCCGTCGCAGCGAAGCCCGGCAGCATCGTCGATCGGGAGCTCTGCCTGCAGCGCGCCACTGTTTCGGTCGATCAACAGCACGCGATTTCCTCTGGGTGCAGATACCGCTGCAGTGGCGGCAACCTGGCTGACCGCAACACTTGCCGTGTATTGGGCAAGGCCCGCTTGGATCTGGTCGGGCAGTGTCCACTCCTCAAACCCACCATCTGCGGATCGCTTAGCGATCAGCGGGTGGTGGGTTTCCCATTCGGGACCCTGGAATTGATAGCCGACGATGATGCTGCCATCGTCGGCAATATCCAGGTGGCGGCAGCTCAGCTGGTGGTGAGACGGGCGGTGGCGCTCCACAATGTCACCGCTCTGGCGATCGATCAGCAGCAGGGCCGGTGCCATCTCAGCCAGGTTGAGCTTGGCGCGGCCGCTTTCGGGACGGGTCAGGATGCCGCCCAGGGCGACCGCCAGGCTGGCACCGTCGGGCATCAGGCCGATCTCGTGGGGCCCGATACCGTCCAGTTCCCACTCATTCACCAGGCGATAGTGATCCTCTGCATCCCGCACCTGCACCAGCCCCATGGCATCCTCGACGCGATTGGCGGTGAGGTAGAGCCAACGGCCGCTGGGGTCGAATACCCCATGTCCATAGAAGTGGCGCCCGTCACCCGCTTCAATGGTCATCAGCGTCGCTTGATGCGATGCGTCGATGACGTGGAAGCGGTAGCCGGGACGACGTGCAAACAGCACCGCCTGGTCGTGGCCTGGCCGCAGGCAGCCGCCGTGACAGCGCTCTGGCGCTGGCAGCAGAAAATGCTCGCTGCCGTCACGCCGAAGACCCGCCAGGTGATGGCCGCCATGGGTGTCGTCCACCGCGCTGAAAAACCACTCACGCCGCTGCTGCTCGTCGCTGGCCCACAGCGATGTGGGCACACCCGATAACGCAAGGCCAGTCAGGGCGAGTCCCGCACTGGAGCCGACCAGCAGCCGTCGGCGCAGGGGGTCCTGAACCGACGCTGGTCGAGAAGTCGACCGCTGTCTGCGGCCGATGGCTAGCCTCGATGACATGGGATCAGTCTCCGTCGCTCGAGTTGAAACCGCGAACGATACCTAGCGCCGGGGCGATTTCATCGCCGAGCACCTGGCGTAGCTGGGCAACTTCCAGGTAGAGCGTGGCCAGCTGCTGGCGCGCCTGGTCGTCTTGCAGTCCGGCGGCAATCCCTGTGTCCAGTTGACGTGCCTGGTCGAGCGCATCCTTGAGCTGGTCACTGAATGCCGCGGCAAGCTCGTCCTGGTGCTGCTGCGAGAGCCACCGCGCTAGCCCCGGGACGAAGTGATCCTGCAGTCCCTCCAGGGTGGCCGTCGCCAGGGTGATCGAGGCATCACTGCGCCAGGCCTCTGCGCGGTAGCCATTGGCCGGTGCGCCCATCATCCCCAGGGGCTCGCCCAGACGCTTGTCCTCGAGGATCTCTAGGGACTGCAGCGCGGCGTGAACGGTGGCCTCGGAGTAGCTGTCGGTGGCCAGATAGTGGGAGCGGAAGGCTTGCCAATCGCGGTTCAGCTCGCTGGCGACCTGAGCAAGGTGCTGACTGATGGCCTGGGCCAGCGCACAGGCATTCGGCTGCTGGAGCGAGTGCTGCGTCATGGCGTCGTCAAACAGCAGGTACTCCAAGGCAGGGAAGCCCTGCTCGGCAACGCCGGCGGCGGCGATGTCAGCGGGCGTGACCGCCGTCTCCTGACGCAGTCGGCTGGCGATGCGACTGCCGACCAGGTTCTTGTTGTCAGGCCAGAACTGAAGCTGCCAGGCGCGACTGTCGACCTCGATCGGGCCAAAGTCGACGAAGCGGACGGCCTGCCAGGCCTGGTAGGCGTCCAGCCAGTGCGATGCCAGGGCGTCTTGATCGAGCGCATCGCAACCCGGCGTGAAGGCCTCCGCCAGGGACTCGGTGGTGCGGTTCAGCTGCTGGTAACCCTGCTGGATATCGTGATGCCACGTCTCACGGGGCGAAGTATCCGCCTGGTCAGCGAGGGCGGCGCTACTGTACATCGCGACGATCGACGCCAGCGTGGCGCCACCCAATGAAAAGGCGCGAGAAAGTGACGCGAAGGGGGAACGTGAGCGGTACGTCATAGTGAATTCAGGAACTCCAGCAAGTGTGCACGCTCCTGCTGCGCAAGAGCGCGATAACGATCCCGGGCGGTGAGCGCTTCACCACCGTGCCACAGGATGGCCTCTTCAAGGGTTCGTGCCCGGCCATCGTGGAGAAAGCCTGCCTGGGGGTTGACCTGCTGGGCAAGACCGATGCCCCACAGCGGCGGGGTGCGCCATTCGTTGCCATCTGCCTGGTACTCGGGGCGGCCGTCGGCAAGCTCGGGGCCCATGTCATGCAGCAGCATATCGGTGTAGGCCCACAGGGTCTGGCCCGCCAGTTCAGGACGAGCCGTGTCCTCCGGGGTGGTCAGGCTGGGGCGGTGGCAGGCGGCGCAGCCGAGTTCGTTGAACTGGCGGGCGCCGGCCTGTACCGCAGGATCCTGCATGTTCCTTCGCTGCGGAACGGCCAGGCTCGAGGCATAGAAGGTGACAAAGTCGGCCACTTCGTCGCTGACCTCCGGGTCGCCGCCGTCGGGGAAGTCCTCGCAGCCCTGGCCTGGCATGCAGTCGGTAGCGGCGGCCAGACGTGAGGTCAGCCCCATGTCGCCGGCGAAGGCATGCAGGCTCTGCTGTTCCACACTGGGTTCGCCGGCCTTCCAGCCAAATCGTCCCAGCACCGTCTCCTGCTGGCGCACGTCCCAGACGCGATTGGCGCGCCCGGAGATACCGTCTGCGTCGCTATCGTCGGGATCCGCCCACTGCAGCAGCTGGTCCTCGTCCACGACTTCAAGCAGGCCCAGTCCGATCATCGGTGGCGCCACCCGAGGCGAGGTCAGCAGCGTCTCGGGCAGGTCGCCGTAGGCGGGATCCTCGATGTGGTAGGTGGGCACCGCCAGCGTGACCTGGTGGCCATCATCGAAGGTAATCTCTCGGGGCGAGAGTGAGCGAACCATGTCGGCTTCAGGCGTTGCGCCCGGAATTGCCGCGGTTTGCAGCTGACGGCCGTAGTGGGGCACCGGCACAGCGCCGGTTCGCCTGACCAGCTCGTGGTCGTCTGCGGTGGTGGCCGGCACGGATAGCCTCAGGAACAGGGACACCGGTGGTTCACCGTCTGCCGGCGGGTGACCGCGACCGTCCTTGATATGACAGCCCTGGCAGCTGTTGGTATTGATCAGTGGACCAAGGCCGTCACGGGCATCGGTGCTGGCGGGGGCCACGACCCAGGGATTGCGAAAGAAACTGTTGCCGACGCTGAAGTCGAGCCGCTTGGTCATGCTCATGTTGCCCAGCGGCAGCGAGTAGGCGTTGTGGTCGAACTGCTTGACCGAGCCTTCGCCGCCGGAGCGAGGATCGGTCTGGAGTGATGGCTCGCCGCTGGCAAGGACCTGCGTGCCAAGGGTGAGCCCAGCCAGCAAGACTGGCAAGGTACGGTTTAGTGTGGGCATGTGACGCATCTGGCGATTCCTTGACACAGTCAAGCCGCACGCCTTGGCGTGCGGCTTCTCGAGGCGAATGAATCGCATTTCATCATTTAGTTCCTGGCCTGGATGTGATCTACATCAACAAAGCTCCGGCCAGGAGAAGATCAGAAGTCGTGACCGGCATCATCCGGCTCGAGTGAGGTGACGCCAAGCTCGCCCGCGGCCTGCTCGATGGAGACAGTCTGGGTGACCAGGGCAAGAATGGCGTCGTTGACGATGGCCGCACCTTGCTCATTGCCTGGAGCGATCATCATGTCGAAGGTCATGGGCGACTCGCTCTGCTCCGCCGTCTGCTTGAGGGTGCCCAGGGCTGCCATGGAGCTCTCAAGCTGCTGCTCGAGGGTCTGCGCCAGGTCGCTGTCGGTCTGCGCCAGCAGGGCCTCTACACTGGGTCCCTCGAGAACGCTGCCATCGATGCGCTGATATTGGCCGGTGTAGACGTTCTGAATGCCCTTGCCATTGTAGTAGTGCGAGTTGTGGGTGTTGTCGCTGAAGCAGTCGTGCTCGTCTTCATAGGAATTGGCCTCCAGCGCGACCTTCATGCGCTCACCGGCCAGCTCGCCCAGTGACAGCGACCCCATGCCAAACAGAATACGGCGCAGGCCTTCTTCGCTCGGTACGCTGGTCAACTCGCGGCGATAGTTGTCTTCGTCCACCGGTGCCCATTGGGCCACCATCCACTCCAGATCCTGGATCAGCAGCTGGCTGGCGGCTTTCAAGTAGGCGCGGCGGCGATCGCAGTTACCGTTGGTGCAGTCATCGCCAAGGGCGAAGTCGCTGGCCCCACGCTCGCCGGCACCCGGCTCGTAGCCATGCAGGTCCTGTCCCCATAGCAGAAACTCAATGGCGTGATAGCCGGTGGCGACATTGGCTTCGGAGCCGCCAATTTCATTGAGCTCTGCCAGTAGTTCCGGCGAAAGGGTGGAGACGTCGATCTCGTCGCCGCCGACGGTAATCGAGGAGGAGGCGATAATGTTGGCGGTAGCACCGGCGTTGCCGAGCTCATGCTGATAGCCGTCCTGGCTGACGTAATCGATCATGCCCTCGTCCAGCGGCCAGGCGTTGAGCTGGCCTTCCCAGTCATCGACCACGGCATTGCCGAAGCGGAAGACCTCACTCTGCTGGTAAGGAATACGTGCCTCGCGCCAGGCCTTCTTGGCGGCAGCCAAGGTTTCGGAGGTCGGGGCCGCCAGCAGCTCATCGATGGCGACGTCCAGCGCCTTGGCGGTCTTCAGCGCATCGCTGTAGGTGGTGTGTGCCAGGTCAGCGTAGTGGCCGACGACGGCGTCGGCGGTGACATCCTCGGCGGAAGCATGGGAAGCCACGGCCAGAGCACCGGCCGCGATAGCAAGTGCCAGAGGGCGACGCACAAGACGAGAGATCATGGAATTGTCCTTTTCACGAAGGCAGGAAGGAGGCGCTGGAACGCGTCCTTGAAATAGTAACGAGATTGACTCTCATTGCAAGCTGAGCGGCCTGCTGTCGAAGAGGTAAAGGACGTGGGCGAAGCGATAGAGACAAGCACTTGCTGCAAAGATGACGAGTGGACGTCTGTCCGTGGGCCGACAGTCAACCGTGCCGACCGTGAGGCCCATCGGACAGAGAGAGCAGATGTAACCGGGGACTCGGAGCACTTGCCCCGATGTCCTGAGCGCGATCAGCGAGGGGAAAAGCGGCGGTTGATGCCGGTTTCCGCAATCATGCGCGTCGAAATCTCTTCCACGGAAAAGCGCGTGGCGTCGATGAACGGAATATGCAGCTGTCGGAACATGGCTTCAGCCTGAGCGACCTCCTGCATGCACTGGTCCATGCTGCTGTAGCGGCTATTGGGCCTTCGTTCGTGGCGAATCGCTGCCAGTCGCCTGGGATCGATGGTCAGGCCAAATAGCTTGTGGCGTTGCTTGGCCAGCACGGCCGGCAGTTTCAGGGTGCCGCTGTCGTCCTGGTCGTCTTCGGTCAGCGGGTAGTTGGCGGCACGAACGCCGAACTGCAGTGCCAGGTAGAGCGACGTTGGGGTCTTGCCGCAGCGCGACACGCCGACCAGGATCACGTCCGCCTGGTCGTATTGATGGGTGCGCGCGCCGTCATCATTGTCGAGGGCGAAGTGCACCGAGTGAATGCGGTCCATGTAGACGTCATCGCTGGAAATGGCGTGAGTGCGCCCCACGCTGTAGGACGAATGTGTTTCCAGTTCCTTTTCCAGCGGCTCCAGAAAGGTCGAGAAGATATCGACCTTGAACCCCGGCGCCTGACGAATCACAGCGCGAATCTTTTCGTCGACGATAGTGTCGATGATGATCGGCTGCACGCCGTCCCTCACCGCGGTGGCTTCGATGATCCCGACCAGCGAGCGCGCCTTCTCGATAGTGTCGATATAAGGCTTGGTCAACTTGCGTATCTCGACGTTCTCGAACTGGGCCAGCAGGCTGCGTCCAAGACTTTCGGCGGTGATGCCGGTGCCGTCGGAAATGAAGAAAGCGGTACGGGTCATGGCGGATACCTTGTAAAGAGTGCTGGCATTGTCCGCTGCATGGCGGGGACAGACAAGTTGTGCGCGTTCGAAGTAAAATTAGCCAGGATTGGCCTCCCTGACTACAAGCAGATCAATCGGCTGTGCTGGCCCAATGATGGGCCGAGACCGTCGGCCCCCAGGTTAGGTGAGGGAAGGGCCGGCGGGATATCAGTCGGACGCCGCCATGACCCTGATGGAGGCGTTGCGTAGTGGCACGCCGATGCCCCTGAAGGTGTCCAGACTACAGAAAGCTGGCTTTTTCCCCCGGTGTTGTAAAAATCCTCCAGTGACTTCGCTCTTAGACCAATGGCGAATATGGTGGGGCGCTGATAGAGTCGCCAGCATCCAGTCATGACGGCGTGTCATGGACGAGTTCGTCGACATCCAAGGGGGTCACGTGGACAAGTACATTCTGTGGTTTGATCAGTTGGGCATGAACGACGTCGAGCGCGTTGGCGGCAAGAACGCTTCTCTCGGCGAGATGATTTCCAATCTGGCGGGGGCGGGGGTCACGGTGCCCGGCGGTTTCGCTACTACCGCTGATGCCTATCGCGAGTTTCTCTCCCACGAGGGGCTCAATGATCGAATCAATCAGGAACTTGCACGCCTGGACGTCGATGACGTCAATGCCCTGGCCGAGGCCGGAGGTAAGATTCGTCAGTGGGTGATCGATACACCCCTGCCGCCCGCCTTCGAAGCGGCGCTGCGCGAGGCCTACGAGCAGATGCTGGGCAAGCATCCGAACCTGAAGGTGGCCGTGCGCAGCTCTGCAACGGCGGAAGACTTGCCTGACGCTTCCTTCGCTGGCCAGCAGGAAACCTTCCTCAACATTGAAGGCTACGACAATATCAAGCGTGCGGTGCACGAGGTGTTTGCGTCGCTGTTCAATGACCGCGCCATCTCCTACCGCGTGCATCGTGGCTATGCCCACGAGAACGTGGCGTTGTCCGCCGGGGTGCAGAAGATGGTGCGCTCCGAAACCGGCGCCAGTGGTGTCATGTTCACCCTGGACACAGAGTCCGGCTTCCGCGACGCGGTATTTGTCACCTCTTCCTGGGGCCTGGGGGAGACCGTGGTACAAGGCGCGGTGAACCCCGATGAGTTCTACGTGCACAAGCACACCCTGGCGGCAGGGCGTCCTGCAGTGCTGCGCCGCAACCTGGGATCGAAGCTGATCAAGATGATCTACACCGGAGACGCCAGCGCGGGTAAGTCAGTCGAGACAGTGGACGTGCCCCTGTCCGACCGCGGTCGCTTCAGCATCAACGATGAACAGGTCATGGCACTGGCGCGCCAGGCGATGACTATCGAACAGCACTATGGCCGCCCGATGGATATCGAGTGGGCGCTGGATGGCGACGACAACCAGCTGTACATCGTGCAGGCGCGTCCTGAAACCGTGGTGTCTCAGCAGGAAGGCGGCTCGCTGGAGCGCTTCCAGCTGAAAGAGAAGGGGCGCACCCTGGTCACCGGCCGTGCCATTGGTCAGCGCATTGGCCGTGGTGCGGTCAAGGTGATCCTGAGCCCGGACGAGATGGATAAGGTCAACAGCGGCGACGTGCTGGTGACGGACATGACCGACCCGGACTGGGAGCCGATCATGAAGCGTGCCTCGGCCATCGTCACCAATCGCGGTGGACGTACCTGTCACGCGGCGATCATTGCCCGTGAGCTGGGCATCCCCGCGGTGGTTGGCTGTGGTGATGCCACTGAGGTACTGCGTGATGGTCGCGAAGTGACCGTATCCTGCGCCGAGGGTGATACCGGCCATGTCTACGACGGCCTGCTGGAATTCGATCGTAACGTGACCAGCGTCGACGCCATGCCCGACATTCCGTTCAAGATCATGATGAACGTGGGCAACCCGGATCGTGCCTTCAGCTTCTCTACGCTGCCCAACGCGGGCGTTGGCCTGGCGCGCCTGGAGTTCATCATCAATCGGATGATCGGTGTGCACCCCAAGGCCCTGCTGGAGTACGACACCCTGCCGGGTGAGCTGCAACAGACCATTGACCTGCGTATTGCCGGCTACGATGATCCCGTCAGCTTCTATGTCGACAAGCTGGTAGAGGGTATCTCGACCCTGGCCGCCGCTTTCTACCCCGAGCGTGTCATCGTGCGCATGTCGGACTTCAAGTCCAACGAGTACGAGAACCTGATCGGCGGCAAGCTGTACGAGCCCGGCGAAGAGAACCCGATGCTCGGCTTCCGCGGCGCGTCGCGCTATATCTCCGAGACCTTCCGGCCGTGCTTCGAGCTCGAGTGCCGTGCCATGAAGCGGGTGCGCGACGAGATGGGACTCGACAACGTCGAGCTGATGATTCCCTTCGTTCGCACCACCGAGGAAGCCAGCGAAGTGGTTGACCTGCTGGCGGCCAACGGCCTCAAGCGCGGCGACAACGGGCTCAAGGTCATCATGATGTGCGAGCTGCCTGCCAACGCCCTGCTGGCGGACGAGTTCCTCGAGTACTTCGATGGCTTCTCTATTGGCTCCAACGACCTGACCCAGCTGACGCTAGGTCTCGATCGCGACTCCGGCATTGTGGCGCACCTCTTCGATGAGCGTAATCCCGCCGTCAAGAAGCTGCTGGCCATGGCGATTCAGGCCTGCAAGGCCAAGGGCAAGTACGTGGGCATCTGTGGCCAGGGGCCGTCGGATCATCCGGAGCTGGCCAAGTGGTTGATGGAGCAGGGTATCGACTCCGTGTCCCTGAACCCGGACGCTGTACTGGAAACCTGGTTCATGCTGGCGGGCGAAACCATCGGCTAGACTAGCAGCGTCCTCTATTGAGGGCGTGTGACGAGAACTTCCGACGAAAGCGTCTGTAAGCACCCTCCGTATTCACGCCGCGGCCATGGCCGCGGCGTGTTACGTTGGTTCGGGGTGCATGACATCGCCGTATCAGGTGTAGTGGCCGATGATGCCGCGACGAGCGGCGCGTGCCGAGCAGGCAGCAAAGTGGCCTCCAGGGCTCCCCAAGGGCCATGAGAATTGGCACCATACAGGCAGTTTGTTGATAGGACGTTGTAATGGCATATCTGTTGGTCATGGGGAGCGTGCTGCTGTCCATCGGGGTGTGCCTGGGATGGATGTGCTGGTCGCTTGGGCGCTGGCTGCTGGCGGGTATCCTGCCTGAGCGGACCCCGGCGGCGAAAAAACCGACACCCAAGGCGCGCAGCAAGCGGGCTCCGGCGAGTCGCGCCAAGAAGGGGGGCAGCGACAAGGCCGCTGCGGCCAAGGCGACCACCTCTGCACCAAAGACACCGCGACCCAAGCGCGAGCCCACCCCGCCCTGGTCATTGACCAAGGCGCTTGCGCGTGTGCGCTCGGCGCTGCCGTTGGGCCTGCTGATGGCGTTGGTGTTTGGGGTGGTGCGCCTGGCGGAAAAAGGCATGGCCGAGCGCGCCGAGGATGTACCGCAGGGGTACCATCAGTTGGTTTCCACCCTTGGCGGGTTGACGCTGGTGATGCTGGCCTTGGCGCTTATCTGCGCGTTTTGCCGCTTGCGCATCCGGCGCCACGAGAAGCGAGCATGAGCGTGCGGTATCGTAGGCTGCGATAAACTATGCTGAAGCAGCAACTATGCATCAGCACACCTATGCATAAACACACCTATGCATAAACACATAAGGCAACTTTGATTTCGTCACAAAAGGAGCGGTGATGAGAGCGACGTTCTTGCGTCGGCCTGACGGCCTGGCCACGGCAGTGGCCTGGGTAATGGCAAGCAGTCTCCTGGCATCGGCAGTGGAAGCCGCGCCAGCGTTTGACTATACCCGTCCGGCCATTTCCCCAGAGGAGGGCTCCGGTTACGAGGAAAAGCCGGGTTGGGCGACCGAGCGGTTTGCGGTGGCAGCGGCCAACCCGCTGGCGACGGATGCCGGCTATCAGGTATTGAAGGCAGGTGGCAACGCCATCGACGCGGCGGTCGCCGTACAGATGGTGCTGACGCTGGTCGAGCCTCAGTCCAGTGGGATTGGCGGTGGCGCCTTCCTGATGCTGCATGACGGCGAGAAGGTCCACGCCTTCGATGGCCGAGAGAAGGCTCCGTTAGGGGCCGACGAGGCGCTGTTTCTGGATGCAGACGGCGAGCCGATCGAGTTCATGACCGCCGTGGAAAGTGGCCGCTCCGTCGGTGTGCCCGGCACCGTGCGCATGCTCGAGCTGGCCCACGACGAACATGGCAAGCTGCCATGGGCGTCCCTGTTCGTGCCCGCCATCACCCTGGCAACCGAGGGCTTCGAGGTCAGTCCACGCCTCCACCAGAGTCTGGCCGCCACGCCATCGCTAGCGGAAGACGATGTCGCGGGTGCCTACTTCTTCGATGACGAAGGGCAGCCTGTGGCGGTCGGCACCCGGCTACGCAATCCGGCGCTGGCGGCGATTCTGACCAAGATCAGCGAGGAGGGGAGCACAGCTCTGCATACCGGTGAGATTGCCGAGGATCTGGTGTCCAGGGTACAGAATCATCCGGACATGCCGGGCACCCTGAGTCTCGAGGACATGGCCGGCTACGCGGCCGTGGAGCGGGACGCACTGTGTACCCCTTGGCGGCAGTGGGAGGTCTGCGGTTTTCCGCCTCCTTCCTCGGGGCATCTGACGATGATGCAGATCCTGGGCATCATGGAGGCCAGGCCCGAGATCGAGACCGCGCTGAATGAGGGGGTGCCCACCGTGGACTGGCTGCACCCGTTCCTTGAGGCGTCGCGTCTGGCCTTTGCCGATCGCGCCCGCTTCATCGGTGACAGCGACTTTGTCGAGGCCCCTGGCGGTACCTGGAGCTCGCTGGTAGCGCCGGAGTATCTGGCCAAGCGGGCCGAGTTGATCGAAGAGCAGAGCATGGGTAGCGGTGCGGCGCGGCCGGGCAACCCAGGGGCGATGAAGACAGCCTACGCGTCGCAGCCTCATCAGCCTGAGTATGGCACCAGTCACATCAGCATCATTGATGGTGACGGACAGGCGGTCGCCATGACCGCGAGTATCGAGCAGGCGTTTGGCTCGCGCATCATGGCCAATGGAGGGTCGGACCTGGACGGCGGCTACCTGCTCAACAATGAGCTGACCGACTTTTCCTTTACGCCTACCGATGAGCAAGGCACGCCCATTGCCAACCGGGTCGAGGCGGGCAAGCGGCCCAGGTCCAGCATGAGTCCGACGCTGGTGTTCGACCAGCAGACGGGTGACCTGGTGGCCAGCCTCGGGTCGCCGGGGGGCGCGGCCATCATCCACTACACCGCCCAGACGCTGGACGCCATGCTGGTGCGTGGGCTCGACGCCCAGCAGGCGCTTAATCTGCCCCATGCCATCACGCTGGGTGACGCTGTCTATCTGGAGGAAGGGCGTTTTCCCGAGGCCACCGTGCGTGATCTGCAAGGTATGGGACACGAGGTGGAGACCCGTGAGCTGACCAGCGGCTTGCAGGCACTGGAGGTCACCGAAGAGGGTCTGTTCGGTGGCGCTGACCCCCGTCGAGAAGGCGTTGTCATGGGCGACTGAGGTGATGGCTGGCTGAGCCTTGGCAGCGCCAGCTGGGCTTTGGCTGGCACTGCCACTTGGCTTCTGGCGGGCTACGCCACTTGGCCTGTGGCTGGCAGTGCCATGTCTCCGCCGCCGGAGCTCAGCTCTCCAGCCAGTGGCGTAGCTTGGTCAGCATCAGTTCCGCATCGCTCATGGCCTGGCGCTCGCGCAGCAGCGCCGTCAGCAGGTCAGGTCGGTCGGTAATGATACCGTCGACCCCCAGGTCGATCAGGCGAGCCATGCGCGCTGGGTCATTGACGGTCCAGGCGTATAGCGGCTTGTCGCTCACGTGGGCCCGGCGCAGCTGGTCGTCGTCAATCTGCGTATGGCGAAGCCCGAGCCCATCGAAATGGCGATAGGGCAGGCTTCCGGGCAATGCCCACTCCGCCAGCAGCAGGCTGCGTGCATCGGGCGCAAGCTGATTGATGCGCTGAACCTGGCGATAGGACAGCGATGCCAGCCAGCTGGTCTGCAGCAGCTGCGGGTCGCCGCAGACGAGCCGGTCGAGTTTGTCCGTGGCATCGTGACGACATGCCAGCCGCTGCTGCCGCTCGTTCTGCAGGTCGCCTAGCACAGCCTCGATCAGCGCTTCTTCCTGGCCCCGCTCAGGCTTGAGCTCTATCAACAGCCTAGCGCGTCCTCGCACCTCCTCAAGGACTCGATCGAGCCTGGCCAGGGGCTCTCCGGCATAGGCATGCGCGAAGCTTGCGCCGATGTCCAGCCTGGCAAGCTCGCTCCAGTCGAGATCACCGATGCGTCGGTCATCACCGGCCAGGCGCAGCAGGGTGGCATCGTGACTCAGTACCACGGTGCCGTCGCCGGCCAGCCTGACATCAATCTCGATCACATCAGCGCCGTCGTCCATGGCGCGACGAATCGCCGACATGGAGTTTTCCGGCGCGACCATGGAGGCGCCCCGGTGGGCGATCACGTCGACCTGTTCGCGGATATCCTGTCGCTCGACCATCAACCATGCCTGAGACAGGGCAAACAGCACGATGCCTACCTCGATACCCCATGCCCAACGACCCGGGTGGGCATCGGCAGGAGGTGGGGCGGGACGGGGCAGGCGATGGGCACGCCGCAGGTAAAGGCAGGTCGCCAGCAACGCATTGACGACGATGATGGCGAAAGCGACGCCCAGGGTCAGCAGCGTGGCCGAGGTCACCACCGCCAGCATGGTCGGTATGACCACTGCGCCGATATCCGGCAGATTGGCGATCAGGGGGCCGACCCAGGCACTGAATACCAGTGAGACCGCAGAAGGCAGGGCCAGCAGGATGGTCAGCATGCTGAAGATGACCAGTGCCAGGCCGCCTTGGCGTTTGACCGTCAGAGCGTGGCTGCGACGCAACGCGGCAAAGGGCTTGAGGCCCTCCAGCACGAGGCTTGGCAAGGCAAGCCACCAGCGAATGTACAGCCTGCCTGCAAGCGCCAGCCACAGTCCTACCATCGGCAGCAAGGTAGAGAGATAGAGCCAGAAAGCCGGTGGTCGCACGTGACGGACGTAGTAGGCGTCCAGGCCGCTGAGCAGACTGTCATGCACCAGGTGGGCACAGGCCAGCAGGATGGCCACGCCGCTTAAGTGAACGGCCACCTGCAGGCACGCCAGTGTGGCCAGTGCCGGCAGCCGATGCAGGCTCTGCCATAGCGCCACCAGTGCCTGACGCGCATGGGAGCCCTGGCGTTCGACCGCCACCAGCATCATGCCGGCCTGCTGCAGGTACAGCAGTGTCAGCAGGCCGGCGGCAAAGGCAAAGACCCAGGTGAAGCCCAGAGGTGACAGCAACAGCGCGACGGCGTCGGCAGTGGTCACCAGTGGTCGACCGACCTGTTCCAGCCAGATGGCCAGCAGCCAACCCAGTGTGGGCAACAGCAGGGCGGAGGCGAACAGGGTGAACAGCAGATGGTAGGCCAGCAGCGGGCGCAGGTGGTCGCTAAGGCTGGTAAAGACATCCCGGGCAAGCGTCATTGAGGGTCGTCTGCCGTTGGACGGTGCATGTATGGCGTGCCGAGGCTATGGTCGATGGTGCTGGACCACAGCCCTGGATGGGTCACAGGAGGCTGGGCAGCCGCGGTGGGGGGAAGCGTCGCGACGATCGCGGAACACCTCACTCCAGAGCGAGACGCTCTTCAGCCACCAGGATGCCGTTGTTGTCGGCGTAGACCCATTGGCCGGGGGTAAAGCTGACCCCAGCGAAGGTGACCGGCACATCGCGCTGCCCTTCACCACGCTTCTCGCTCTTGCGTGGGTGGGCGCCGAGCGCCTGAATGCCTAGATCCGTCTCGGCAAGGATGTCCACGTCGCGCACGCAGCCGTACATGATGACGCCGGCCCAGCCATTGCCTGCCGCCTGTTCTGCCAGCATGTCGCCGAGCATCGCGCAGCGGGTCGAGCCGCCGGCATCCACGACCAGCACCGCGCCGTCGCCAGGTTCGGCGACCGCCTGCTTGACCAGGGAGTTGTCCTCGAAGCACTTGACCGTGCGAACCGGGCCGGCAAACGCTTCTTGACCGCCGTAGTTGACGAAGATCGGGTCACATACGGCCACTTCAGGAAAGGCATCACAGATATCTGGGGTGACAATCTGGCTCATGGGGGCATCTCCGTTGCTGTTCATCGCATGATGCCATAGATGCGGGGGTTATCCAGCCCCGGGGCGCTGCGTGACATCGTGACATTCGCGAGGCGCCCAACGAAAAAGCGCCCGGACGTTGACGTCCGGGCGCTTCATTGCTGACAGGCGGCGTGCCTGATCAGGGCGTAACTCAGGCCTCCTGGGCGACCGGAATCACGTTCGAGGCGGCTTTCTGATATTCCTCGATTTCATGGAAGTTCATGTAGCGGTAGATTTCACCGGCCATGGCATCGAACTCACCCATGTAGCGACGGTACTCGTCGACGCTCGGCAAGCGGCCTTCCACCGCCGCCACCGCCGCCAGTTCGGCGGAGGCCAGGAAGACGTCGGCGCCGTCGCCCAGGCGGTTGGGGAAGTTACGGGTGGAGGTGGACACCACCGTGCTCTTGGCGGCAACACGCGCCTGGTTACCCATGCACAGCGAGCAGCCGGGCATTTCCATACGGGCGCCAGCGCGGCCATAGATGCCGTAGTAGCCTTCCTCGGTCAGCTGGTGCTGGTCCATCTTGGTCGGCGGAGCGAGCCACAGCTTGGTCTTCAGGCTGCCTGCGGGCTGCTTCTCGAGCAGCTTGCCGGCGGCACGGAAGTGACCAATGTTGGTCATGCACGAACCGATGAACACTTCATCGATGCTCTGGCCAGCCACTTCGGACAGCAGGCGCGCATCGTCCGGGTCGTTGGGGGCACACAGCACCGGCTCCTTGAGCTGCTCAAGGTCGATCTCGATGACCTCGGCGTACTCGGCGTCGGCGTCGGCGCGCATCAGGCTCGGGTTGGCCAGCCACTCTTCCATGGCCAGGATACGGCGCTCGATGGTGCGCTTGTCGCCGTAGCCGTTGGCAATCATCCACTTGAGCAGAGTGATGTTCGACTTCAGGTACTCGCTGACCGAATCCTCGGACAGGGTGATGGTGCAGCCTGCAGCGGAGCGCTCGGCACTGGCGTCGGACAGCTCGAAGGCCTGCTCGACGGTAAGCTCCTCGAGGCCTTCGATTTCCAGCACGCGGCCAGAGAAGGCGTTCTTCTTGCCGGACTTCTCGACGGTCAGCAGGCCCTGCTGGATCGCGTAGTAAGGGATCGCGTGGACCAGGTCACGCAGGGTCACGCCGGGCTGGCGCTTGCCCTTGAAGCGAACCAGAATCGACTCCGGCATGTCCAGCGGCATGACGCCGGTGGCGGCGGCAAAGGCGACCAGACCAGAACCCGCGGGGAACGAGATACCCATCGGGAAACGGGTGTGGGAGTCGCCGCCGGTGCCGACAGTGTCCGGCAGCAGCATGCGGTTCAACCAGGAGTGGATGATGCCGTCGCCGGGACGCAGGGAGACGCCGCCACGGTTCATGATGAAGTCGGGCAGGGTGTGGTGAGTTTCCACGTCTACCGGCTTGGGATAGGCACTGGTGTGACAGAATGACTGCATCACCAGGTCGGCCTGGAAGCCGAGGCAGGCCAGGTCCTTGAGCTCGTCACGGGTCATCGGCCCGGTGGTGTCCTGGGAGCCAACGGTGGTCATCTTCGGCTCGCAGTACATGCCCGGACGCACGCCGTCCATGCCGCAGGCCTTGCCGACCATCTTCTGGGCCAGGGTGAAGCCCTTGCCGGTGTCCTTGGGCTGCTCGGGCAGGCGGAAGACGTCCGACTGATCCAGGCCCAGCGCCTTGCGCGCGTTGTCGGTGAGTCCGCGACCAATGATCAGCGGAATACGGCCGCCAGCGCGCACTTCGTCGAGAATTACCTGAGTCTTCAGCTCGAAGGTGGAGATGACTTCGTCGGTGTCGTGACGGCAGACCTTGCCTTCATAGGGGTAGACGTCGATGACATCACCCATCTCCATCTTGGAGACGTCCATTTCGACGGGCAGGGCGCCGGCATCTTCCATGGTGTTGAAGAAGATGGGAGCAATCTTGCCGCCGAAGCAGAAGCCACCAGCGCGCTTGTTGGGCACGTTGGGAATGTCGTCACCAAAGAACCACAGCACGGAGTTGGTGGCGGACTTGCGCGAGGAGCCGGTACCGACGACATCGCCGACGTAAGCGACCGGGAAGCCCTTGGCCTTGACCGCTTCGATCTGGGCCATCGGGCCTTTGGTACCGGGGACTTCCGGCTCGATGCCTTCACGCTCGTTCTTGAGCATGGCATTGGCGTGCAGCGGAATGTCCGGGCGTGACCAGGCGTCCGGAGCCGGCGACAGGTCGTCGGTGTTGGTCTCGCCGGGCACCTTGAACACTGCCAGGGTGATCTTGTCGGCCAGGGCGGGCTTGGACAGGAACCACTCGGCATCGGCCCAGGACTGCATGACGTCCTTGGCGACGTCGTTGCCGGCCTTGGCGCGGTCAGCGACGTCGTGGAAGGCATCGAACATCAGCAGAGTGTGCTTGAGCTGCTCACCCGCTTCCTTGGCCAGCTCTGGGTTGTCGAGCAGTTCCACCAGGGTGGCGATGTTATAGCCGCCCTGCATGGTGCCCAGCAGCTTGACCGCATGGACCTTGTCGATGAGCGGAGACGTTGCCTCGCCCTTGGTAATGGCGGTCAGGAAGCCGGCCTTGACGTAGGCCGCTTCATCGACGCCGGGAGGCACGCGATTGGTCAGCAGATCGAGGACCGCTTCTTCTTCGCCGGCGGGCGGCGCCTTCAGCAGTTCGACCAGTTCGGCGACCTGCTCGGCATTCAGCGGCTTGGCAGGGATGCCTTCCTGGGCACGCTCTTCGACATGTTGGCGATAGGCTTCAAGCACGTGGGGGCCCTCATTGGTTTATGGTGGTCACGCTCCGGCGGACTGAGCCGAGCGTGAGGGACACGCTGTCAACGGTGGCCGGGATTCTAGAATAAACTGTCGACAATGTTAAGCGAGCCCCCCATAACGGCCTTTGAACTTTGGTCGCCGAGGGCATCGCCGAGCCAGTTCAGGGGTGTGTCTCGGCGGTGCAGGCGTTACCATGTCGCCGATTCAAGAGACGGGAACAGGCGGTGCATCAATGACGGGAGCAGTGCTGTCTCCTTGCGTCGGGCTATGTTCCACCACGCTGGGGGATGACGTTTGTCGAGGCTGTCAGCGCCATCGCGACGAAATTCGCGACTGGTTTGCCATGCCCGCAGAGGAACGTCAGCGGCGCATGAACGAACTCGATGCCTTGCGCCAGCAGCAAGCGTCGGTGCTGATCGACGTATTCGATGAAGCCCGGCTCGAGCAGCAGATGCGTCGACATCGCATCCGTTTTCGTGCGTCACAGCCGGCGTTGTCCCGCGCCGTCGAGCTGTTACGCGTCGGTCGAGAGCGCATTGGCGTGCTCGACGCCTATGGCCTCAGTCCACGCCCCGGCGCGCCTGCGTCGGCGGCCGAGTTGTACGCAGCGCTGAGCGACGCCTTGAATGGCGCCGCCGCTTCCCGTCGTCAGCGCGATTCCCAGGCAGGTCGCTGACCTGCCCACTACTGGATGTTTTCTGCATGAACAGTCCTGTCAGCACCGAGCATGACGCCTCCTTGCCTGTCGAACTTCTCGAGTTTCTGCCCTGTGAGACGCCTGCATCATGGGTTCAATGGGCCCTCGATAACGAAACCCTGCTATTGATCGATCACGCTCAATGCGAGAAGAAGGCGGCCTCGACCGCCATGAGCCTGATGTACCGTTATGTCGATCACACCGATCTGCTGACCAAGATGTCGCAGCTGGCGCGGGAGGAACTCCTGCACTTCGAGCAGGTGGTCAAGATCATGAAGACGAGAGGCATTGAATACCGTCATCTCAGTGCTTCGCGCTACGCTGAGGGGCTCAGAGAACTGGTCAGAAAAGATGAGCCTGATAGGCTTGTAGATATACTGATCGTGGGTGCCTTGATCGAAGCGCGCAGCTGTGAACGGTTCGCAAGACTGATTCCGCATCTTGATGAGGAGCTTGCCAAGTTCTACCGAGGTCTGGTTAAGTCGGAGGGACGTCACTTCGAGGATTACATCAGTCTGGCCCGCCAGCTGACCGACGCGCCGATAGAAACGCGTATTGCGGAGTTCAAGGCCCGCGAAGAGCAACTAGTGACGACCCCGGACGTCGCCTTTCGTTTTCACAGCGGTGTACCGGCCTGACGCCGAGTGCATCGCCACGCAGGGACACCATCATGCGGGACGCCCAACACGATGCTTCCCAGATAATCGACCAGGATCACCTGGCACTCTTCGGGCACTTTTCCCTGAGCCTGGGAGACGATGTCCTCGTTCAATTCAGCTACGACAAGGTCAAGGCATTACTGGTGTATCTGCTGCTGCATCAGCAGCCGGTCAACCGCGCCACACTGGCAGAACTGCTGTGGCCCGATCAGGGCCTGTCATCAGGCAGGACCAATCTGCGTCATGCACTGCACTGCCTGAGACAGTCTCTGGGGGATGAGGCCGACAAGGTGCTGACCGTGTCGCGCCAGACCATTGCCTTCCAGCTGCCGTCCCAGTGGGGCTTCGATGTACATGGCTTGCAGCGTTTGCTCGAGGGCAAGCGCGATATCGACACCCTCAAGACGATTCTTGAGCTGTATCGCGGAGATCTTGTCGAAGAGCTGCAGCTACCTGCCTGTCCTGACTTTCAGCGCTGGCTGATTCAGGTGCGTAACGAGTGGCGTCAGCGCGTCATCCGCTTTGCTGAAGACGTGCTGGACCAGGAGGGCGAAGCGCCTGATCAACTGCTGCAGGATCTGGTCAGCCGTTTCTCAGGCTACGCACCGTTTCACGAGCGACTGGTTCGCCAGCTGGCCGAGCAGGGTCAGATGGCGGCCGCTCACGAGCAGTACAACAGCTTCCTGCAGCTGCTGGCGCTGTCCGGCCAGCAGCCTGACCCCGGCTTCCTGCAGCTGGCCGCCTATTGGTCAGACAGCCAGGCCGATAGTGGTTCGCTGTCGCCCAAGGGAGCGTTCTCACGCACCTTGTCCGTGGACAGTCCACCTCTCAGTGAAGACGAAGTCGAGCATCGTCAGCTGTCCGTCATGGCAATCCGCCTGAGCCTGCAAGGCGACATGGGCAGCCGCGCGGAGACCCGTGCCTGCCTGGCGCTGCAGATCGAGCTGATGCGCTGGCTGGAAAAGCAATGTCATCACCTGGGTGGGTTCTGGCTGCCCGGTGCGACCGGCGGCCTGGGGCTTGCCTGTTTCGGTACCCATGGCCCGGCCCACCAGCTGGCTGAACTGGTTGCGCTGTACGAGCACTGCCGTCGGCTGCTGGATGAAGAATGCCAGCGCCATTGGACGGGCGAGGGCAGTGTACCGACCATCGAGCTGGCCGCCGGGTTGAACAGTGGCCAAGTGGTATACCTTCCAGCACGTCATCTGGTAGATCCGCTTGGCCAGGTGACCCAGGGGGCACTGAATTTGATGAGTGCCGCCGAGGGCAGCGAGCTGGTCATCTCCCAGGAGGCCAGTCAGCACATGCCTCCTGCACTGGACCTCCAGCCTCGGTTGTTTTCTCGGTTGGTCGCCAGCGATGGCCGGGTGCGCCTGCGGGCGCTGGTGCTGGGCAGCAACGAAGGCGGGCGCGACGCCATGCCACCCAGCCTGGTGGGCCGCGAGAATGCGCTGCGCATGTTGCGTGATGCCCTGGCGAGGGCAGGCATTGGCCTGCGCCAGAGCGTGTTGGTCAAAGGGCCATCCGGTCTCGGAAAGTCGGCCCTGCTGGTAGGTTTCCGTCACCTGGAGCAGAGCCGTGACGCGACGATCTGCTGGCAGCCGAATACCCGCATGTCGGTTCAGGAACCCTATGGAGTGGCGCGTCAGCTGCTGCGCTGGCACCTAGGGGGTGAGCTCGATGCCGAGGGGTTAAGCGGACTGGTCGAGCGCCTGGGGCTGGGTGAACTTGACGACAACGACCGGCAATGGCTGGAAGAGGCCATGGGCATCCGGGATGCCCAGGAGAGCACCTTGCTGGCCAAGAGCAGCGAGGCGGTGGAAGCTGTCGTCTCCCTGTTGCACGGCCTGGTGCTCGAGCTGTCACAGGATCGGCCGCTGGTACTGATGATCGATGACCTGCAATGGGTCGACGAGCCCTCCTTCAAGGTGCTGGCCGGACTGCAGGCCCGCCTTCCGATCAACTGCCCGCTGCTGTTGATCGCCAGTCATCACGGACGTGAGTCACTCCCGACTCGCCTGCACTGGGACCAGCAGATCACGCTGGGCCGTCTTGATGCGATGCAGTCGTCGCGGCTGCTGACCCAGCTGGCTCGACGTTATCGGCTGCACCTGTCACCGCGCTTGCGAGGTCAGATCATCGAGCGCTGTGATGGGGTGCCGCTGTATCTGCAGGAGATCTGCCGCCGCCTCGATATGGATCGACGTGAAGGCCGTAGCGTTCAGCTAGATGAGCTTCCCCACGGGTTGCTGGGCCTTCTGACCAGCCGGATCGACCAGCTGGACGTGGATCGTGAAGTTGCCCACGTGGCCGCCGTGCTGGGGCGTAACTTCCGTTTCGACTTTCTGGCCGAATGTAGCGGTTGGGAGCCCGATCGTCTGGGCAAGGCGCTGGAGGAAATGCGCCGGCTGGAGATCATCGAGATCGCTGACGGTGAAGCGGGCGCAAAGCAGTATCAGTTTACCCATCAGCTGCTCCACGAAGCCGCCTATCTATCCTGTCCCCGGGATGTGCGAGTCGACATGCATCGCCGCGTCGTGCAGTTGATCGAAGAACGCTTCCCGATGTGGATCAGCCGCCACCCCGGCGATTTCGCGATGCACTTGCGGCGCAGCGGACATTACGCGCGGGGTGCTCGCTACTTCGAACTGGCGGCACGAGAGGCCCTCAAGGTCAGCGCCAATCGCACGGCACTGAAGATGGCCGATGCGGGACTCGCGAGCCTGCGTCAGGTCGAACGACAGGCCGAGCGAGAAATCAGCCTGCTGACGGTCCGAGGTCAAGCCGCCTTTGCACTGGAGGGACACGGTTCTCCCACTGCCCACGAGAGTTTCGTCAAGGCCAGGGAGCTTCTGACCGAGTGCACCACGGATCTTGAGGACGAGGACGATCTCGAGCAGGCCTTCCTGGTCAAGTGGGGGCTATGGGTGGGCTGCAGTCAGCGTAACGCCCATGCCGATGCCTTCCTGCTGGCGTCACGTCTGAACGATCTGGCGGTGCGGCTGGAGGATCCCCGCTATCAGCGGCTGGCAGACTATGCCGGCGCCAATTGCGAGTACTGGGCGGGGCGCATTCGTCAGGCCTATGACCACCTCGAGGAACTGGATCCGCTCAATAACCCGATGATGATCGAGTGGCTGCCGTTCTCCGATCATCCTCAGGTGGCGGCGGCCTGCTTCCAGGGCTGGACGCTGTGCCTGAGGGGTGACTATCAGCGGGCTGAGCGACACGTGGAGTCCGCGATCCGACTGGCGGAAGAGATTCATCACCCCGGTAGCCTGGCGATGGCATTGATGTACGCCGCCGCCTTGTACCGCCAGCTGGGCCATGTGCACGAGGCCGCCCATCGCGCGCAGCGCGCGTTCGAGTTGACCGGAAGCTCCGATCTGCACCTGTGGCAGGTGTCCTCGCGGGCGGTGGTTGGCTGGCAGCGTGCGCTGGCGGGCAGCCGTGACGGCTTGCAACAGCTTCAGGCCGCCCACGAGGAACTGGCCGAGATCACTGGGCGAGATCCTTGCCAGCGTCCCAACTTCTGGTATGTGGACGCCTGCCTGGCCATGGGGGAACTGGAACAGGCCGAGGACTATCTCGACCAGTGCCTGCTGCTGGCCAGAGAACGCGCGACTCTGTTCGTTCCGGAGCTGGCCATTCAGTTGGCGCGGGTGAGGCGCCAGATCGGCCGTGATCTCGACTCGGTGCGCACCTTGGCCGAGCTGGCGAGACAGCAGGCCAAGCGCGACGGCAACCTGCATCAGCAGCTCTGTGCGCTGGAACTCTGGTTGAGCCACGTCGACGGCAATGATGATGCCGCCCACGATGAGTTCCGTCAGCTGTTGGCCCAGGTCTCGCTGAGTGACGCCCCGGTGCTGATTCGCTGGCGCGCCTTGCTGGATCGGCGAGTATCGCAGACTAGCGGAGCCTGATCTGCCCATCACGAGCGCTAGTGTTCTGGAGGGCCGTGACGCTTTTTTCGAAACGTCTCAAGGGCCCCAGTAGCAGGGCCCAGTGGCCAAGACCCCGACAGGCTAACCTGTTGGGGTCTTGTCGTCATAGAGCAGGGCGTGAGTCGTCCTGTAGTGTGGCGGAGGGGGTGCTGCTCACGTCATCTGCTCCAGAGCCGTGATGCGCTCAAGCGCTTCATCGCGATGGGTACCGCAGAGGTCAGCATCAAAGTCGAAGCGTGCGCATACCGCCGGGCGTTCGGGCGAGCCAAACAGCTTGCACAGGTGATCGCTGTCGAGCTGGACGCAGCGCACGCCGGCCGGTTTTCCCTCAGGCATGCCCGGTATCGGCGAGCTGATCGACGGGGCGATGCAACAGGCGCCACACCCCGGCCGACAGTCGAGGTGGCCAGATGCCTGGGCTTCTGTCGCTGGTGATGCCGCCGCGGCGACGGCAATCAGCTTGTCCGTGGACCTCATCGTCATGATCAGTGGGGGGCCTTGGCCGTGGCGGTGGCACCCTTGTCCACGCCCTCGTAGGCGCGCACCCAGGTATCAATACCCGTGTCCCGTGCAACGTGTTCGGCCAGCCACATGGCGATTCGTTCGACGGTGGTCGCGCCAGGCAGGCAGCGGCAGCGTTCCCGGGGCAGCCGCAGCTGGAAGCGCCCCTGGGGTGCCTGATAGGCGCTGACCAGGGCGTCACCCTCTACGCAGACCAGGTCATGCTCGTCCACCAGGTAGCTGTCATCCAGCCAGCGTGCATAGTGCTCCTCAAGTCCAGGCTGGCGACTGCCGCGCTGGATGATCTCGAGCCGCGAACGATGGCCGTGGGCAATGCGCTGACAGTTCCCGGCGTGGCGCCTGAGGCCGTGGCTGTAGGTATAGGCGGCGCCGTCAATTGACTCATCGCTCAGGTATAGCTCGATGTGCTCGACCCGCTCTGGCGGATGGCGCAGCAGTTGGCGCGACAGATGCTCGGCCATGGCAGCCTGGGTGATTCGTGGCCAGGGCAACAGGGTAAACGCCTGTCGTGGGCCGCGGACTTCCATGGGGTAGGGCGATGAGGTACGCACACACAGTCCCTCACGGCACTCACTGACCTCTACCCCGGGAGCTTGCGTAGGCACCAGCAGTGTATGGTCGGCACCGCTATCAAGGCGTGACTTGATCCATGGCTTGACCTCGCCGAAGTCAAACAGCATGCCATCCTCACCCAATGCACCGTCGAGGGTGGCATCCACTTGCCAGCTGGCCCCGATCAGACCACGGTCCGGGCACCACAGCGACACGTCGAGGTGCGTCAGTCGTCGTACAAAGAGTGCCATCAGTCGATTCCTGCGATCTTGTGGGTTTGCAGCGACAGCCGCCAGCGTGGATGAGCCATGCAGTGGGCGACGGTGGCTTGCAGTGGCGTGGCAGGCGCATCGCTGGCGACCAGCGAGGTGTCCATTGGCTGCAGCAGAAAGTGATCGAACTGCATCGCTTCAAAGGCCTCCGGCGGCGCCTCGGCCTGGGGAAAGACCAGCTTCAGCTCGTCACCATGGCGCTGCGCCAGCGGGGCGGCGCCCTTGGGACTGACGCACAGCCAGTCGATGCCCTCCGGGGCCGGAAGTGTGCCGTTGGTTTCGACGCCGATCTCGAAGCCCGCCCTGTGCATGGCCTCGATCAGCGGTGTGTCGAGCTGCAGCAAGGGCTCCCCTCCGGTAAACACCACGTAGGGAATGACTCGGGAATCGCTGTGGGGCCAGAGTGAGGCGAGGTGAGCGGTCAGCGCCTCTGCAGTGGAAAATTTCCCACCGTTCTGACCGTCCGTGCCGACGAAATCGGTATCGCAGAAGTGGCACTGTGCGCTCGCGCGGTCCTGCTCACGACCGGACCACAGGTTGCAGCCAGTAAAGCGACAGAACACGCTAGCCCGCCCGGCCTGTACGCCTTCGCCCTGCAAGGTATAGAAGGCTTCCTTGACGCTATACATCCTGCGTGGCTCCAACCGCCGGTTGGGCGTCTTCTGCTGCAGCAGCATAGGCTAGTGGATCCGTGACGCCCTGGGCCGCGAAGGCGGCGAGGCGCTCACGGCAGCTGCCACAGCGGCCACAGGCCAGTGGGCGTCCCTCGTAGCAGGTCCATGTGTGGCGGTAGTCCAGGCCCATGGCAAGCCCATCGGCGAGGATGTCGCTCTTGCTGGCATTGAGGTAGGGCGCATGTATGGCCACCGGGGAGAAGTTGGCGATGGCGGCCACGTCGTTCATCTTGTGCACGAATTCCGGGCGACAGTCGGGGTAGAGCACGTGATCACCACCATGAGCCCCGTAGTCCACGCGGCTGGCGCCAATATTCACCGCCTTGGCGATGGCCAGTGAAAGCAGCACCATATTGCGGTTCGGGACCACCGTGGCACTCAGGTTGTCCTCGGCGTAGTCCCCGTCGGGCATGGCGCGGGCTGCATTGGTCAAGGCGGAGTTGTCGATCAAGCCGTGGATGGCGGTGATGTCGACCACTTGATGGGGAATCTTCAGTTCCTGGCACACCTGCCGCGCCACCTCGAGCTCACGGGCGTGACGCTGCCCGTAGTCGAAGGACAGGGCATGTACCTTGAGGCCCTCGCGAAGGGCGCGATGAAGAACGGTATAGGAATCCATGCCACCGGAGTAGATCACCACGGTGGTGGCGGGAGTAGGGCTCATGCTGAATATCTCGAGTCGGAGAATTTGGGGGAGGCGACTCGTTGTCGCCAGGGGCCGGGGTCCGGTCCGGCTAGATGCCATGGGCAATGTCGCTGCCTGACTTGAGTGGCTTAAGTGCTTAAGTCGCTTAAGGGCTTAATTTGCTTAAGTGCATAGGCGGCTCAAGTGTCAGCGAGACACGCCGGCGCTGGAGCATTCTCTCGCCAGCACCTGCCTGTGGCGCCGCATAGGGTACCGAAAGGTGGGGAACAAGGCCAGGCACCTTTGATGCCGATCATTTGCGCCTCGTCAATATCGGACGTTCCCTGGCATGGCATGCTGCCGGGCCCGCACTGCGGTGTCTGAGCTGCGGCGTCTGAGCTGCGGTGTCTGAGCTGTGGTGTCTGAGCTGTAGAAGGAACCAGGATGTCCAGCCAGTCTTGGCTAGACATACGCTCCGCCGTATTGCCTTGACCATTACCCCTGACGAGAATCGCCACCATGCATGCCCCTGAACTGCTGTCCCCGGCCGGCACCTATCGCCATATGCGCTTCGCCTTTGCCTACGGTGCGGATGCGGTCTACGCGGGCCAGCCCCGCTATTCGCTGCGGGTGCGCAACAACGACTTTGGCTTGGATAATCTGCTGCGTGGTATCGAACACGCCCGCAGCCAGGGCAAACGCTTTTACGTGGCGTCCAACATCGCCCCGCATAACGCCAAGCTGCGAACCTACCTCGATGACATGGCGCCGATTGTCGAGGCGTCACCCGACGCACTGATCATGTCCGATCCAGGCCTGATCACGATGGTGCGGGAGCGCTGGCCCGAACAGCCCATTCACCTGTCGGTGCAGGCTAACGTGGTCAACCACGCGGCGGCCCGGTTCTGGCAGGCCCAGGGGATATCCCGGATCATCCTGTCACGGGAGCTGTCCCTCGAGGAAATCGCCGAGATTCGCGCCGAGTGTCCGAGTCTCGACATCGAGACCTTTGTTCACGGGGCGCTGTGCATCGCCTACTCAGGTCGCTGCCTGTTGTCCGGTTACTTCAATCGTCGAGACCCCAACCAGGGGACCTGCACCAATGCCTGCCGCTGGCAGTACCAGACTCACGCGGCCACCACGGATGACTGTGGCGACCTGGTACCCACCAGCGCTCAGCCGTCGGTGTTGATCGAGGACCCGCAGCGCTCGGGGGAGCTGATGCCGGTCCATGAGGACGAGCACGGCAGCTACATCATGAACTCCAAGGACTTGCGAGCGGTCCAGCACGTGGCAAGGCTAGTCGAGATGGGCGTCAGCTCGCTGAAGATCGAAGGGCGCACCAAGTCTCCCTACTACGTTGCCCGCACCGCCCAGGTCTATCGTCGTGCCATCGACGATGCCGTGGCGGGACGGCCGTTCGACAGGCGACTGATGGATGAGCTCGAGAACCTCGCCAATCGCGGCTATACAGAAGGCTTCTACCGCCGTCACGTACACGACGAGTATCAGAACTACGAGCGCGGGCACTCGATTGGCGTGCACCAGCAGTTTGTGGGAGAGGCGCTGGGCATGGAGCGTGAAGGGTGGCTCGAGGTTGCCGTCAAGAACCGCTTCGAAGTCGGGGATGGGGTGGAGTTGATGCTGCCGACCGGCAATCGGCGCTTTACCCTAAAGGCAATGATGTCGTCCAGCGGTCGTCCCCTGGAGGTGGCGCCTGGCGACGGGCACCGCGTGCGCCTGGCGTTGGAGGGCGAGTCATTGAGCGCTGCGGCGCGCAGCCAGGAGGCGCTTGGCTTTGGGCTGCTGCTGAGGGATCTTCCCGCTGCTCGCCAGGGTGCCGTACCTTTACAGGAAGACGTGCAACCCTGATGCTGGGGCTTGTACGAAAAGTGCCTGCGCTTGGTGATACGGCGTTAAAAATCAACTTAAAATGCTCATTTACACCTCGTAAACTGCGCTTTCTCACCGATTTTTGCCTTGTCTAACCTTCGCTCGTCGACTTTTCGGACAAAGCCTCGGGCTCAAGTGGCGCCACGGGTTGAGCGGGCGCCGGGACTTTCTGGCTCAGGATGCTGCCATGGCCACCATTGAACATAGCGCTGTTCTCGCCGCGCCACCGGAGCGGGTGTTCGCCCTGCTCGAGAACGTCGAGGACTTCGCCGACTACTCCGACCTGATCACCTCGATCGAAGCCTTGGGAGATGATCGTTACCGCTGGCACGTTCATGCGGTGGCGATGGACTGGACCTTCGATGTTCAGTTGACCGAGAAGTCGGCACCGTACCGGCTGGCGTGGCAATCGGTCGATGGGGTCAGCAATGAAGGGCGCTATGATCTTGAGCGCGTGGAAGAGGGCACCCGGGTCAGCCTGACCATCGACTATCGGATCCGCAATCGCCTTCTCGAGAAGGCGGTCAACCGAGCCGCCAAGCCGCTGGTCAGCAAGGTCAGCGCCCAGATCCTCGAGCGTGTCGAGGCTCGCCTGTGACGTCAGAGCTGTTCCTCGACCCCCTGGTCGCTGGCCTCGCTGTCGTGCTGGATGCGGGCGCGCCCTGACGCCTTGGCACCGTACATCTGCTTGTCGGCTGCGGCGATCAGAGCCGCTGCATCGGTGCGCGGCATCTCGGGTAGCCACTGCGCCACGCCGATCGATGCGGTGACCTGCAGCGGCCGCTGTTCCACGCTGGCCATCGGTTGTCGGGCCAGCCATTGCTCGATGCGTCGTGCGACCTCAAGTGCGCCGGACGCTGGCGTGCCTGCGAGGGCGATCACGAACTCTTCGCCTCCGTAGCGCGCGGCTAGGTCGTTGGCCCTGACGGCATCGCGCAGCGTGGCGGCTACGTTGACCAGCACGATATCGCCGATGCGGTGGCCATACTGGTCATTCAGCTGCTTGAAGTGATCAAGATCGATAAACAGAAGCGACAGCGGACGACTCGTGGAGTAGGCCTCATGCAGCATGGTGCCGAGGCGCTGTTCCAGGGCGGCTCGGTTGGCAAGTCCCGTCAGCGCATCCGTGGTCGCCTTTACGTCCAGGGCCTCGTTGTCACGCTTGAGCGCGGTCAGCTGGGTTTCACGATGATGCAGCTGTTCGACCAGGTGGAGCGTCAGTCCATGCAGCTGCTGTTTCCCGGCGAGCAGCAGGCGTTCAATGTCCGCTTCCGGTGACAACAGGGCAGCCAGGAAGCCGGGGAGGGTGCCCATGGCGTCGTCGAGCTGGCGGGTCAGCACCAGCTGCGTCTCATCGGCCAGGCCCGTGGTCAGCCTGAATCGGTGCAGACTGGCATCGATCGCCGCGCTATCGCCTGCCAGGCAATGACGCGATAGGTCATTGGCCAGGCGCAGGCAGCAGACGTCCAGCCAATGGGTCGTCATCTCGCTATCGACATCTTCCTCGAGCCTTGCCAGTACGGCGTGGGGCAGCTGCCAGCGTTCGACCAGCCAGCGTGAGGCCTGCTCGCGAGTGCAGCCCAATGCCGCGCGCTCGATGGACTGGCGCTGGCCCTTGTCGTCGGCCTCGGCGATCAGCGCAAAATAGCCAGGATCGACCCCGTGCAGGACCAGCATCCCGATGTCCTGAAGCAGTGCCTGGGTGGTCAGTTCCGTGACATGTTCTGGCCGCAGCACTGTGGCAATGGCTCGGGTCAGATGGGTCGTTGCCAGGGTCTGGCGCCAGTAGTCCTTCAAGGGGCCGCGGACGGCGTCACGAATCAGCGTGAAGCCGAGCAGGGCGGTCAGGGTGCCATCGACACCCAGTCGCGCCACGGCGTCGGCATGACAGCTTAGTGGTTTGCCGCCCCGGCGGTAGTACGGGCAATTGGCCAGCTTGAGCAGCTGCAGGCACAGGGCCGGGTCCTTGGCGACAAGCTCGACAAAATCTGTCAGTGGGGCGTCATGATCGTTGGCCAATGTCAGCAGTTCACCCACGACGGAGGGGAGCGACGGCAGTCGCTGTGCGGTTTCAAGTCGTGCTTCGATATCCGGAGAAAGCATGCTCACAGGGGCGCCGAGTCAAGTTCGTTGAAGGGGATAGTACCACCCAGGCATGCCCCTTCTGCGGGAGCAGTGCCTGTGGGATGAATGACAGATGATGGCAGTTCCATGACCGCCATCGCTGTCCCGCTGGCCGCTACCAAGGCCGAATGTCGCGGATGATGAGCGTCACGGTTTGCGCAGCGACGCATTCAGGTGATCGACGACCTCGGCCCAGTCCGCGTCCGCCTCGATGGCCTCGCGCAGGAACTCGGCTTGGCCTTCGTTCCAGCAGGCGGCATCCGGTAGCTCGACGTCCTCGGGGATTGGCGCGTTGCGGTCGATGAAGCGCTTGATCGCCTCGGGTTCCGATGCCAGTCCCAGCTGTTCGAACAATTCACTGAACGGGTGATCCGGGTGTTCCATGGACGTCTCCTCATCCTCACGGTTCTCCCTAACCTTACTCCATCGTTCTCGTTGGGGAAGACCATGAGCACAAAAAAGTTGTCTTGGTCTGCCCTTCAGCCGCGCTCGCCTACCAGCGGCGTGCGGAACAGCTCGCGCCGCTGGGCAGAGTCGAGAGGGAGAGACAGCAAATGGACGAGCTTGGTGAAGGCCGCTTCCGGGGTCATGTCATCCCCTGAGACCACCTCCGCCGCCGCCAGCAGCTGACCGGCGACGTAGTGACCGATAGCGATGGTGCCCTGGGGGCACTGGCTGATGGCCACCAGCAACTTGCCTTGGCCGCTGGCTTCAGCAAGTACCGCGCCGAGCTGCGGATCGTCAGGCACATTGCCGCCTCCCCACACCTCCAGCAGGGCGCCTTCGACTCTGTCATCATCCAGCCAGGCCGCCAGCTGCCAGGGGCGAATGCCCGGCCACAGCGGAATGCGCACGACCTTGTCGCCAAGCCCACGGTAGTCGCCGAGCTCGAACCGCGGGGCGCCGCGCTGCATGGCATCAAGACCGCGAGACTCATGCAGCTGCCATTGGCCGGAGGCACATTCGCCGAGGAGCGGTGCGTTGGGGCTGGTGAAGGCGTCGCTGTCACGAGCGTGCCATTTACGGCTGCGGCAGCCGCGCAGCAGCTTGCCGGCGAAGCACACGGCCACTTCCTGCAGCTGTGGCATCGCGGCGAAGCCGAGCGCGTCCACCAGGTTGTCCAGTGCATCGCTCTCCGCGGCGGCCAGCGGCGCCATGGAGCCGGTTACCACCACTGGGCGGTCGATCCCTTGCAACTGGAAGGCCAGGCTCGAGGCTGTCCAGGCCAGGGTGTCGGTCCCGTGCAGCACCACGATGCCGCGATAGGACAGGTAGTGGTCGGCCACCAGCCGGGCGAGCGTTGCCCAGTCTTCCGGCTGAGCGCTGCTTGAATCGATGGGTGTGGCCACCTCCAGCCACTCGAAGGCGGGCAATGAGGCGCGCCGCTGCGCTGGCAGCTCGTCGACGGCACGGCGGACCCTGGCCTCCATATCGGGGCCAGGAGCAAGGCCATGGGGCGTATCGACCATACCGATGGTGCCGCCGGTATAGATGACCAGTACCGCTGCGTGGTGATAGGAGTTCATGTGGCGATGTCCTAAGGGTGAAACGGTGAAACGAGGCCTACAGGCCATGTCATCTAGCGACGGCGAGATGCCTGTCGGGTGATGACGTTGTCGTTGTCATCGAAGGTCAGCTGGCGCTGGCGCCCGGCCAGCCAGGCACAGCAGGCGGCGGCCGCCGCGATACCCATCAACACGTAGGCCACCACGCTGACCGGAGCCTGGTGGTCCAGCAGGATGCCAATGCTCAGGGGGCCAAGTGACGCGAGGGCATAGCCGCCACCCTGGGCCAGCCCTGACAGGCGTCCCGCCAGGCGGGCGTCGGCAGTGCGCAATACAATCAAGGTCAGTGCCAGGCTGAAGTTGCCGCCTTGTCCAAGGCCCAACAGCAGTGCGCCCAGATAGCGCAGCGAGGTATCCGCCATCAGCAGCACCCATAGCCCACTGGCGGTGGCGCCCATCACCAGCAGCAGCGCAGGCCGTTGATCACGCCCGAAGCGTGCCAGCCACGGTGCCAGTAACGCCGAAATCAGCTGGACCATGACCGACATGCCCATCAGCAGGCCAGCCTCGGCCTCGCCGATGCCACGTTGCATCAACAGGGTCGGCAGCCAGCCGAACACGATGTAGGCCAGTGAGGATTGGGTCCCCATCAGCAGGGCGACCTGCCAGGCCAGCGGCTGGCGTAGCAGTCCCTTGGTCATGCCGGTTCCCACGTCCGCGCGGGCGCCTGGTGTGGCTGGCGTGCGCGGCATGTAACGTTCCCAGGCGATCAGCGCCGCCACCGCCAGCAGGGCCCAGGCGGCAAGGCTGCGCGTCCAGTCGCCCAGCAGATCCGTCAGCGGAATCGCCAGGCCTGCACCAAGCGCGCCTCCCAGGCAGAGGGCCATGGTATAGACACCCGTCATCAGGTCCGCCCCCCGGGGCAGCTCCCGCTTGACCAGTGCCGGCAGCAGCGCTCCGCTCACGCCAATGCCCGCGCCGACCATCAGGGTGCCGGCGAACAGCGCAACGGGGGAGCCCAGGCCACGCAGCAGCAGACCGGCGGCGATGACCCCCAGGCCGATGGACAGCGCACGTTCGGGGCCGTGTTGGCGAGCCAGGCGGGGGGCCAGCGGCGCGAACAGACCGAGGCACAGCACGGGCAGGGTGGTCAGGGCACCGATGGCGGTGGGGGACAGACTGGTGTCCTGCTGTACTCGCGACAGCAGTGGTGCCAGTGAAGACAGCGCGGGCCTGAGGTTAAGGCCGACCAGAACCATCAGCAGAAGAAAGCGCCAGGGCAGCGACGAGGCCTTCATGAGAACTCCTGAAAGATGGCCGACGTGCAGGAGAGCGCGTCAGCGAGGGGCGGCAACCCCTCACTGGCGGCCTTTGGATTACTTCAGGAAGCGGCGAAGGTCGCCACGCACCTGATCATTGAAGGTCAGAAACTGGCTGTGGCGCTCGCCGTCGATGCCGTCGATACGCACTGCCGTGGCCATGCCCTTGTCGACCAGCAGCTGGTCGTAGATTTCCAGCGTGACCTTTTCGACCGGGGTCTCTCCGGGGGCCTGTTGACCATTCTCGAGGCGGAAGGTCTCCAGCAGGCTGGCGCGTACGCGGGTCGCCCCACCCTCGGACAGCACGCGCCGGACGAACAGCCAGCCCTCGCAGGCCAGGGCGACACCGTCGTGGTTGCGCAGGTACAGGGTGCGGTAGCAGGCACCTTGCTCGGCGGCCTTGTCGGCCATGCTGCGATAGGCCTCGGTCATACGATTGGCGCTGACCCTGGCCTCATCTATCTTGGCCTGAGCGCCACGGTGTTCGCTGTCGAGCTGTGCCTGCTTCTGGAAGGCCCGGAAGCGCCGATATTCCTTGATCAGTTCTGGGGTAGCCATGTCGCGTTCCTGCTCAGGTGGGAGAGGCGCTTGAGCGCCCCTCCGTTTCAGTGGCATAGGTTCTGTGACGTAGGTTCAGTAGCGTGCGTTCAGTCGCGTCGCCTAGGCCTGGCCTTGGCGGTTGCCTTGTCCACCGCGGCGGCGCCTGCGGCGAGCGGGCTGGTCGCTGGCATTGCGGTTGTGGCTGTTACCATTGTCGCTACGCTGGCCGCCGTTGCGCTGGTTGCCGCCGCCATTACCGCTGTTACCGCCACCGCTGTTTCTGCTGGTGTTGCCACCTCGGCGCTGACCGCCGCCACGGCGATTGCGCCCGTTTTCGATGGGTTCCGGCTTGGCGTTGGGGTCCGGTTCGAAGCCGGGCTCGATGCGCTTCTCGAGGTCACGCTTGATCAGCCGCTCGATGTTCTTCAGCAGGCCATGCTCGTCGACGCACACCAACGATACCGCCTGGCCTTCGTTGCCGGCACGGCCGGTGCGGCCAATCCGGTGGACGTAGTCTTCGGCCACATTGGGCAGCTCGAAGTTGACGACGTGGGGCAGTTCATCGATATCCAGCCCACGCGCTGCTATGTCGGTGGCCACGAGCACTTGCAGATCACCCGACTTGAAGGCGCCCAGGGCGCGGGTCCGGGCTGACTGGCTCTTGTTGCCGTGGATCGCCATGGCGGTGATGTTGCGCTTGTCCAGATGCTCTGCCAGGCGGTTGGCACCGTGCTTGGTGCGGGTGAACACCAGTACCTGGTACCAGCGATGACTCTCGATCAAATGGGCAAGCAGCTCGCGCTTGCGCTCACGATCCACCCGGTAGACCGCCTGATCCACCGTCTCGGCGGTGGTATTGCGGCGGGCGACCTCGATCATCTCGGGGCGGTCCAGCAGCTTGTCCGCCAGCGCCTGGATCTCGCTGGAGAAGGTGGCCGAGAACAGCAGATTCTGGCGCTTCTCGGGCAGCAGCTTGAGCACGCGGCGAATGTCGTGGATGAAGCCCATGTCGAGCATGCGGTCGGCTTCATCGAGCACCAGGATTTCCACCTGGGACAGGTTGACGTGGCCCTGCTGATGCAGATCGAGCAGGCGACCCGGTGTCGCCACCAGCACGTCCAGACCCGGGCGAATGGCGTCGATCTGCGGCTGCTGGCCGACACCGCCGAAGATGACGTGATGGGTTAGTGACAGGTGCTTGCCGTAATCGCGGACGCTTTCCCCGACCTGAGCGGCCAGTTCCCGTGTTGGTGTCAGCACCAGGGCCCGTATCTGGCGCTTGGCGGGGCGGGGGCCTTCGGCCAGGCGCTGGAGCATGGGCAGGGTGAAGCCTGCCGTCTTGCCGGTGCCGGTCTGGGCACTGGCCAGCAGATCGCCGCCCTTCAGCACCGCGGGGATCGCTTGGCGCTGAATGGGCGTCGGGGTGTCATAGCCCTGTGCCTCGACGGCACGGAGCAATTCGGCACGCAGGCCGAGATCGGAAAAACTCATGCAAACTCCAACACGCACGCACTCGCAGGACGCCAACTGACGGCTGGCGCCGGTCCCGGACAAGGCGTGGGATAAATTCGGCGGGGGACCCCCCGTCACCGTTGCCGGCATGATGCCAGATTTGTTGCGCCAGCGCACCGGCAACCGCCCTTCCAGCGGTCGTCGGTGGTGATGCAGGGGGCGGGTATCAGGCGCTGACCGTCAGGATGCCTGGCGAACCCGAGCGGCGATGGTGTCGGCAACGCCGTCCCAGGTGCGGCCAAGGGCGCGCACCAGGGCGGCATAGCCGTCGCTGTCCAGCGGCTCTCTGGCTTCAAAGCTGTCGCTGTCGATGACCTGGCGTCGGGCATCGCGCAGCAGCCACTGCCCGGAGGTCACCGCGTAGCCATCGTAGTGCCCCTGGAAGCGGTCGATACTGAGCTCCAGGGTCATGGCGCCCTCTGCCGGTCCGCTCGACAACAGCACTCGGCGTCCCGTCAGCCGGTCGGCAAGACGATCACGCAATCCGCGCTCCAGCTGTTGCACCAGGGGGGCGGCCCATTGGTGACTCTTGGCCTGATTGAGGGAGATATCGTCGACCTGCAGGACCACGCCCTCGGCCTCAAGATAATTGGCCAGGCGCGGAGGAGCCACCACCAGTGGAGTGTCGCTGGAGGAGGGGATTCGCGCGTCCTGGCTGCCTGCATCGGCGGGCAGCACGTACTGGGTGACCGGCGTCTCGGCGGTGGCGCAGCCACCCAGCCAAAGTGCCAGCAGGGGAACACAGAGGTGTCTGATTGGCCTCATGGAGAACTCCTTTCCGTTGAGGTCAGTGATGTCATCACATTCGCTGGCCCGGGCCGGCATGGCCCGGGCCGCCTGAGTCAGCGCGGTGCCCGCGGAATCGGGTCTTCCGTCTGGATACTGTCGAACAGCAGGGCCCTTGGGTCATCGCTGATCTTGCGCGCCGCTGGCTGCAGGTCGCGAACCAGGCGCTCGACTTCGTTCAGCGTGCGGGTCAGGTCCTGGTAGGCACTGGACTCCGGTGACAGGCCGCTCAAGGTCTGGCGCAGCTCGTCCAGGGTCTGGTTGATGTTGCCCGGCAGACCCTGGGTCTCCGGGTTGTCCAGCAGGCTGTTCATGCTCTGCACCAGCGTGCGGGCCTGGGTCAGCATGGCTTCCGACACTTGCAGGTTGCGGTCCAGCCCGGACAGGATCGGCTCGATCTCGAGACGATTGAGCTTGTCGAGCAGCGCCGTGACCTGCGCCTGAATCTGCGCCAGGCCCGCCGAGGCGGTGGGGAATACGGGGCGGTCGGCAAAGCTTTCCGCCACGTACTGGCCACGTAGCTCTTCGTCGATCTTGAGGTCCACGAACAGGGCGCCGGTCAGCAGGCTGCCGCTCTTCAGGGTGGCGCGCATGCCGCGCTCGAACAGACGGTTGAAGCGCTCGCGCCATTCCTCCAGGTCAAGGTCATTGGCACCGATGCCAAGGCGCTGCGGCTCGATTCGGATCAGCACCGGAATGGCCAGGCGCTCACGCCCGGGAGGCTGCTTGGCGGTAAAGTTCCAGGGCACCGCGGCCACGGTGCCGATGCGGACGCCACGGAATTCGACCGGGGCACCACGGGACAGACCGCGGACGGTGTCCTCGTTGAGCAGTACGAACTCCAGGTAGCGGTTGAAGGTACCCTGACGCGCCGCCTCCTCGTCGGCATACAGCTCGAAGGTGGCGTCTTCCTCGGCCTCGGGGCCGGCAGGAATGTCATCCGGCACACCGAAGGTCACGCCGCCGCCGAGCAGGGCCTCAAGGGATTCGACTTTCACCTGGAAGCCTTCGGAACCCAGGCTTACGTCGATGCCGCTGGTGCCCCAGAAGCGGGTGTTCTCGGTGACCAGGGTGTCGTAGGGGCTTTCGATGAAGATGCGGTGATGCATGCTCTGGGTCGAGACATCGAATTCGGCCTTCTCCACGCGACCTACGCTGAAGCCTTGAAAGGTCACGGCGTCGCCCACGCTAAGTGAGTTGCCGACCTGGCTGACCAGGTTCAGGCGCAGCCCCTCGGCGCCTGGCGGCGCGACCGGAGGTTCATCGCTGACGTCGAAGTCCCGGGCATCGACCTCGCTGCGGCCCGGCTCCAGCTGAATATAGGCGCCGGACAGTACCGTCCCAAGACCGCTGATGCCCTCGCGGCCGATACGCGGCTTGACCACCCAGAAGTGGGTGTCCTCGACCAGCATCTGCTCGGCCTGGGGCTCCATCTGGGCGGTGATCTCGACGCCGGACAGGTCTTCGCTGAGGGAGACGGACGTCACCTTGCCGACCTCGACGTTACGGGTCTTGATCAGCGTCTTGCCGGCTTCAATGCCGTCGGCCGTGGGCAGATGCAGCGAAATCTGAGGGCCACGGCTGGCATAGTTGTCATAGACCAGCCAGCCGCCGATCAGCAGTGCCACGAAGGGCACTATCCAAACCGGCGACAGGCGTTTCTGCTGGGTCGGTGCGGCACGGTGCATGTCCTGGTCCGGCGGCACTTGATGATCTTCCGGGTGGCGCGAATCGGCGTCACTCATGATGTGCTTCCTTGTTCGTCCTGCGTATGGCGTGTCATCGATGGGGGCGTGTCTTCACCATCCTCGGCGGGATGGTGGATGGCGTCGGTGGGATGGTGGCTGGCCGGTGTATAGGGGGCATGCGTCTTGCTGTCGCCATCCCAGAGCAGACGTGGATCAAAGCTCATCGCGGCCAGCATCGTCACGATCACGACGCCGCCGAAGGCTAGCGACGCCGGGCCCGGGTCCACTGACATCAAGGCGCCCGCCCTGATCAGTGCGACCAGGATCGACACCACGAACACGTCAACCATCGACCAGCGTCCGATCAGTTCCGTCAGACGATACAGCCGAGCGCGAACCACGGAACGCATATTAGGTGCCCTTGGCGCGACCAGGCACAGCCACACCAGCGCCAGCAGCTTGCCGATGGGCACGATGACGCTGGCCACGAAGATCACCAGGGCGACAGGCCAGGAGCCGTGACTGACCAGGTAGATCACCCCGCCGATGATGGTCTGAGGTTCCGCCGAACCCAGGCTGGTGGTGTACATGATCGGGTAGACATTGGCCGGAATGTACAGCACCGCTGCGGTCAGCAGAAGTGCCCAGGTGGTCTGCAGACTGCGTGGGCGCCTGGCGTGAAGCTTCTCGCCGCAGCGTCGGCAGCGACCGTGGCCGTGCTGATCCAGCCGATTGATCAAACCGCAGGTGTGGCAGCCCGTCAGACCCTGGGACGCCGCAGTGGCGCCGGTGCGGGTGCCTTCCGGTGCCAGCGGCTCCCCGGTCAGCGAAAACCACAGCCAGTCCTGATCCAGCGACAGGGTGGTGGCCAACAGCAGTACGGCGTAGATGATGAAGGCCCAGAACGACACTCCGAGCGTGATCTCGGCAAGCCCCGCCACTTTGATCAGCGCGACCATGGTGCCGACGATAAAGACGTCGGCCATCAGCCATGGGGCGATGTGAGACAGTCCCCGTGCCAGCGTGCGACTGTAGGGCAGCCGACGAGGCAGCGTCAGGCTGAGCTGAAGATAGACGACGGTGATCAGATAGAGAGCGGGCAGCACGATGATCGACATCAGCACCATCATGGCGACGATTGGCTGATGATGCTCGAGCATCTGGGTCGCCGTCTGAGCGACCTCGATCTCATTGCCGACGCCCTTGGCACGAAAGCCGATGAACGGGAAGGCCAGGGCCGCCGCCATGGCCACCAAGGCGCTGATCGCCAGCGCCAGACTGCGCTGTGCGGGGAAGGCATGGCGCTTGACCAGATCATGGCCACAGCGTACACAGTCGGCTTCTTCACCGGGGCTCAGCGGGGGGAGTGCCATCACCCAGTCACACTCGTGGCAGGCGCGCAGGCGCCGGCGCGACTTGACGTGTGCCTCGGGTGGAAGATGCTGGGTGACGGATGTCTGGCGCAGCCGATCAATATGGCCGCGAAGGGATGTAGGCACGGTCGTCAATATCCTCCCGTGGGTGGCAGCAGCGAGGCGCTGTGCGGGTACTGGACGTCAGCGCTTTCGTAACAAGCTGATCCTGCGAATTAAAATAGTGTGGCACGTTGACGTGGGTGACACCATAGACAAAGATGCGACCGATATCATGGGCTGAGGAGTTGACATGTTGCTAGCGGTTTCTGCCGTCGTGGGCGGTCTGGTCGTACTGGTGTGGAGCGCAGAGCGGTTCGTCGAGGGGGCGGCAGCCACCGCCAATCGGCTGGGTCTGTCACCTTTGCTGGTCGGTATGCTGGTGATCGGCTTTGGTACGTCGGCCCCTGAATTGACCGTTTCAGCACTGTCTGCCGCCCAAGGGAACCCCGGCCTGGCGCTGGGCAATGCCTACGGCTCCAATATTGCCAATATCGGTCTCATCCTGGGGCTGGTGGCCCTGGTGTCTCCGCTGGCGGTGCACTCCTCGGTGATCCGGCGTGAGTTGCCGGTGCTGGGAGCGGCCACCCTGGTGTCTGCATTGATGATGTGGGGCGGGGTGATCAGCCGGCTGGAAGGAAGCCTGCTGCTACTCGGCTTGCTGCTGTTTATGGTCGTCAGCATCATTCAGAGCCGCCGTGAAGAGGCGGCGGCCAGGGCCGATGCCTTGGCGATGGACACGGTACAGGAACTCGATGCCCATGCGATGTCGCTGGGCAAGGGACTCGCTCTGACGCTTGGTGGCTTGGCGCTGCTGGTTGTCAGCTCGCGCTTGCTGGTGTGGGGCGCCGTCGACATCGCTCAGGGCTTGGGCGTGTCCGACGTGATCATCGGTCTGACGGTGGTGGCGGTGGGCACGTCCTTGCCGGAGCTGGCGTCGTCCATCAGTGCCCTGCGGCGCAAGGAGCATGATCTGGTGCTCGGCAATGTCGTCGGGTCCAACCTGTTCAACACCCTTGGCGTGGTTGGCCTGGCCGCCGTGATTGCGCCCATCGAGGCCGGACGTGAAGTGCTGCTGCGCGACTGGTCGATCATGACCGCCATGACCGTGATGATGGCGGTATTTGCGCTCGGCTGGAAAGGGCGCGCGGGGCGTATCAACCGCTTGGAAGGGGGCGTGCTGGTGGCTGTCTACGCCGTGTATACCGGCTACCTGGTATCGCTGGTGCTGAGCACGACCTCGGGCGCTTGATGCCTGGAGGCGAAGAACAGGCAGGCTGCGCCGTTGTCGTCGTTGACTGACGCGCTAGTAGGCGATTGACGACTGCGGCGTGCGACAATTAGCCATGCGACAGAGGCCGATCTGCATTCTATGCTGGGTGCAGCGCTGGATCGAATGTGCAAACTTTTGCATATTGCGTGCGACGATGGGCCACCAGGGATGTGGTGAGCCCCTCGGCGTCTGATCCAGCTCGGTTCAGCTGGGGTCCGGTCCGCAGTGGTTGGGTGGATGGCGGGACACCAACGCCGATCATCTCTGCCTCGAGGAGTCGCTCATGGAACTGGATCCCGTGCTTCTGTCACGCATACAGTTCGCTTTCGTTGTTTCCTTCCACGCCATCTTCCCCGTGTTCACCATTGGCCTTGCCTCTTATGTCGCGGTGTTGCACGGGCTGTTCTACAAGACAGGCAACCCTGCCTGGGATCGGCTCGCCGCCTTCTGGGTGAAGGTCTTTGCCGTGGTATTCGGCATGGGGGTGGTGTCCGGTATCGTCATGGCATTCCAGTTCGGCACCAACTGGAGCAATTTCAGCCAGGCCACCTCCAACTTCCTGGGCCCCATGCTGAGCTATGAGGTGGTCACGGCGTTCTTCCTCGAGGCAGGCTTCCTAGGCGTGCTGCTGTTCGGCCGAGGCAAGGTGCCTGAAGGCGTTCACTTGTTTGCCGCCATCATGGTCGCGGTAGGCACCTTCATCTCAGCGTTCTGGATTCTCTCGACCAACAGTTGGATGCAGACCCCCGCCGGGGTGGAACTGGTGGATGGCCGCTTTCATGTGACCAGTTGGGCCGAGGCGATGTTCACCGCTTCCTTCCCATATCGCTTTACCCATATGGCCCTGGCCTCCTTCCTCACGGGCGGCTTCGTGGTGGCTGGTGTCAGCGCCTGGTATCTGCTGATTGGCCGCGATGTAGAGGCCAATCGCAAGGCACTGTCCATGTGCATGTGGTTGCTGCTGGTACTGGCGCCGGTGCAAGCCGTCGTCGGCGATGCCCATGGCCTCAATACCCTGGAACATCAGCCCACCAAGGTGGCGGCCATGGAGGCCAACTGGGAGACCCAGTCCGGCGTGCCTCTGCTGCTGTTCGCCTGGCCGGACAAGGAGGCTCAGGAAAACCACTTCGAGATCGGTATTCCACGGCTGGCCAGCCTCATCCTGACCCACGATCTCGACGGCGAGGTGCCGGGGCTCAAGGCGGTACCCAAGGAAGAACAGCCGCCGGTGTGGTTCGTGTTCTGGTCTTTCCGCGCCATGGTAGCGATGGGCATGCTGATGATTGCGGTCGCTTTCGTCGGGCTGTGGCTGCGTCGTGGTGGCCGGCTTTACCGCAGCCGTCCGTTCCTGCAGACGCTGCGCCTGATGAGCGTGGCTCCCTTTATCGCGGTGCTTGGCGGCTGGTTTGTGACAGAGGCCGGGCGCGCGCCATGGTTGGTCTACGGCATGATGACCCAGGCCGAAGCGGTGACGCCATCGCTTAGCGGCTGGATGGTGCTCGCGACCCTGATTGGCTATGTGCTGGTGTATGCGGTGGTGTTCTTGACCGGCGGCTACTACCTGACCCGAGTGGTGCGTCAGGGAATGCTGGCGGAAGAGCCCCATGATGACGAGGTCGAGACGGCCAAGCGCCCGCTGTCCGCCGCCCACGCCACCCTTGAGGCCGATGCCGGCCGCCAGTTCGGGAGCTGATGACATGGAATTGATCAACCTCTCTGCCATCTGGGCCCTGATTATCGGGTTCGGTGTGATGATGTACATCCTGATGGACGGCTTCGATCTGGGGGTGGGCATTCTGTATCCGTTTGCCCCGGACGAACACGCTCGCGATGTGATGATGAACTCGGTGGCGCCCATCTGGGACGGCAACGAGACCTGGCTGGTGCTGGGTGGGGCCGGGCTGCTGGCAGCCTTTCCGCTGGTCTATACCATTCTGCTGCCGGCCCTGTACCTGGGGGTGTTCCTGATGCTCGCCGGCTTGATCTTCCGGGGAATTGCCTTCGAGTTTCGCTTCAAGTCGCGGCGCAACCGTCATTGGTGGAATCGGGCGTTCTGCTGGGGATCGATGGTGGCCACGTTCTGCCAGGGCGTCGTGGTAGGGGCCTATATCGAGGGTTTCGAAGTGGCCAATAACGTCTACGTGGGAGGTCCCTTCGACTGGCTGACGCCGTTCACCGTGATCACTGGTTTGGCGCTGATGGCAGGGTACGCCTTGCTGGGCGCAACCTGGACGATTCTCAAGTCCGAGGGTCACGTCCAAGAATGGGCCTATCGGATTACCCCCAAGCTGCTGCTGCTGGTGCTCGTCGGTTTCGCCATCATCAGCATCTGGACGCCCTTCGTCGATGACTTTGTGCGCGAGCGCTGGTTCGATCATCTGACCCTGTTCTGGATCTTCCCCTTCCTCGCCCTAGTGTGTGCCGGCCTGATCTGGCGCTCCGTGGCCAAGCGCCGTGAGGGGCAGCCGTTCGTGGCGACCATGGGACTGTTCCTGTTTACCTACCTCGGTCTGGTCGCCAGCAAGTGGCCGTATCTGATTCCCCCCGACATCACCCTGTGGGAGGCAGCGTCAGCCCCCGAAAGCCAGCTGTTCTTGCTGCTTGGGGTGCTGTTCGTCATTCCTGTGGTGCTGGGCTACACCGCCTGGTCCTACTGGGTCTTCCGCGGCAAGGTGCGGGGGGCGGGCTATCACTGAGTCCACACACCGCCCTGGCACGCGGGCGCGGCGCTGGCTGGCAGCTCATGTCGGCCAGCACCGGGCCTGGCTTGGAGGAGCGGCGGCCTGTGGCATCCTGTCAGGGTTGATCGGTATCGCGCAGTGGCTGGTGCTGGCGCAGGTGTTGGCCATGGCCATTCAGGGTAACGCCTCCATGGACAGACTGTGGCCATGGCTATTGGGGTTGCCCGTGTTGGTGCTGTTGCGAGCGCTCAGCGGTATCGCCCAAGACCTGCTGGCCCAAGCCGCAAGCCAACGCCTGCGTCGCGCAGTGCGCCGCGAGTTGTTGGATCATCTGGCCGCGCTTGGCCCCCTGCGGGTGGCCAACCACCATAGTGCAGGACTGGCCCATCAATGGGTCGAACAGGTCGATGCGCTGGACGGCTACGTGGAGCGCTTCTGGGTTCAGAGCCGCGTGGTGCTGGTAGTGCCGCTGGTGATCCTGGTGGTCGTGGCCTGGACCAACTGGCTGGCCGCGGTGCTGCTGGCGGTGACAGCGCCGCTGATCCCGCTGTTCATGGCGTTGGTGGGCATGGGCGCAGAGGCGCTCAACCGTGATCAGTTCGAGGCGGTCAGTCGACTCTCGGGGCATTTCATCGATCGCGTGCGCGGCATTCAGACGTTGCGTCTGTTCGGGGCTGGTCAGCGTGCCACGGACGACGTTGCCCAGGTGGCTGACGACTATCGTCGGCGGAGCCTGCGCCCGCTGCGCCTGGCGTTTCTGTCATCCGCCGTGCTCGAGTTCTTTTCCTCCGTGGCCATCGCGGCCTTGGCGATCTACATCGGCTTCGGTCTGCTGGGTGATCTGCCGTTGTCGATTGCCGACCAGCTGACCTTGGCCAGTGGCTTGACCATCCTGCTGCTCGCGCCGGACTTCTTTCAGCCGCTGCGTACGCTGTCCCAGTTCTATCATGATCGAGCCTCAGCCTTGGCCGCAGCCCAGGGCCTGACCGCCTTGCTTGATGAGCCTGCGCCGCCGGGCCGCCGCCGCTCCCAGCTAGCGTCGGGCAGGGATGCCATGGAGTCGTCGGGGCAAGTCACCGAGCCGGGTGTCCTGGTGAGCCTGCGCGGCGCCTGTCTTGACCATCCGGGACGCGGCCGCGCGGTAGGGCCCCTCGACCTGGACCTGCATGAGGGTGAGACGGTGGTGGTCAGTGGTCCTTCTGGTTCCGGCAAGTCGAGCTTGCTGGCGCTGGTGGCCGGCTTTGCCGGGCCTGGTGACGGGACTCGCCATGTGCGCAGCGACTTGTCCCTTGCCTGGATGGACCAGCGTCCTTGGCTATTGCATGGCAGTATCGCCGACAACCTGCGGGTGACCGCTCCCGAAGCGGATGACGAGGCGTTGTGGTCAGCCCTGGGCGATGCCGGTCTGGCCACCTTGATGAACACCCTGGAGCAGGGACTCGCCACGCCCATCGGCGAGCATGGAGTCGGTTTGTCGGGCGGTCAGGCCCAGCGTCTGGCCCTGGCACGGGTATTTTTGAGCGATGCTCGCCTGGTGTTGCTGGATGAGCCCACGGCAAGTCTCGACAGGGATACCGAGGCCATCTTGATCCAGGGCTTCCGGCGCCTGGCAGCAGAAGGCCGTACCTTGCTGGTGGCGACCCATCATCCGCAGCTGCTAGCCCTGGGAGGGCGTCATGTGCAGCTGGCAGCGTACTCGCCAAGCGCCAACACAGAGAGCGTTCTGGAGGAAAGTGCAGAGATAGAGAGTAGACCCTGATAGGGGCATAGAGGGGATTGCCCCGGGGCAGGGTCGCGATGGGTACTCTATAGTAGTCAAAGGTATTACCTGTTGGTTGGGAGGTTTATATGGCATCTGCAACGTCCATCAAGCTGGATGAGGATATGAAGGGGCGCGTTCGCAAGCTTGCCGAAGTCCGGCAACGGTCGCCGCACTGGATCATGCGGGAAGCCATTGCCCAGTATGTTGAGCGCGAAGAGCAGCGTGAGGCCTTGCGGCGCGACACCCTGCAGGCCTGGGCGGAATTTCAGGAGACTGGCGTACACGCGACTGCCGAAGAGGTTGAGCGGTGGCTGCAGAGCTGGGGAGGGAATGACGAACTTCCCGCTCCTGAATGTCACAAGTGAAGTTTGCCCCGGCAGCGATCCGGGATTTACAGCGTCTTCGTGAGTTTTTGCGCGCAAGGAACCCGGATGCCGCACGTCGCGCTGGTGAAGCCATCCGACAGGGCGTGCAGGTGCTGGGTGCTCACGCCCGACTCGGTCGACTTGTGGATGACCTTCCCGAAGTGTTCCGCGAGTGGCCGATCGACTTTGGTGACAGTGGGTATGTCGTGCGATATCGAATAGATGAAGATGCCGTGACCATTCTGGCGGACCGACATCAACGTGAGGCGGGGTGTTTGTGAAAGACTGCTGCAGGCAGAGAACCATGAGCTCGCAACAGCCGTCTATGCTGGCCCATTGGCATACGCTGAAGGGCTGGCTGGCCTTGCACGACGAACTACGCGGTCGGCTGCTGGTCGGCCTGCTGTTGATGGTGCTGACCGCGCTGTCGGCGTTGGGTCTGCTGGCGGTGTCGGGCTGGTTCATCACCGCCAGTGCCCTTACCGGAGTCGCCCTCGCCGCGGGTGTCGCGGCCGCGCTGGATGTGTACACCCCGGGAGCAGGGATTCGCCTGTTCGCGGTCAGCCGCACGGTGTCGCGCTACGTCGAGCGACTTTATAACCATGACACTATTTTGCGCCTGCTGGCCAAGCTGCGCGCGCGCTGCTTTGCTGGCCTGGTGGCCATGGATGGCAGGCGTCTCGCCACGGCGCGGGCGAGTGACTGGCTGAACCGTCTGACCGCCGATATCGATACCCTGGACGCCTTGTATCTGCGTCTTTTCGCACCAGCGGGGATGGCGCTGATGCTGTGCTTGGCGGTGGTCGGTCTGGTGGCCATATGGCTGCCTGAGGCAGCGCTGGCGCTATCGGCGCTGCTGCTGCTGGGATGGGGCTGGCTGACGCTGGGGCAAGCGCGTGCCGGTATGCAGGCCTGTCGCCAGCGTATGGTGGCGCTGGAGCGTCTGCGCGGGGCCATGATGGAGAGCGTGACGGGAATGTGCGAACTTGAAGCCTATCGGGCGCTGGATCGTCGCCGTCAGCAGTTGGAAGCCCTGGAAGACGACGTGTTGAAGGCACAGTGGCGGCTGAGTGTGGTCACCGCCTGGGGCAATGCCGTATCCGTCATGGTGATGGGAGCGGCCTGGTGGTGGCTGCTCGTCTGTGGCTTGCTGGCGTTTCAGGGCGGGCAGTTGTCAGCGCCGGTACTGGTCATGTTGCCGTTGGCAGCGCTGGCCTTGGCAGAAGGGCTGGCAAGCCTGCCGGCGGCATTCAGCCACGCCGGGGCGAGTCTGGTGGCGGCTGAGCGCCTGAACCAGATCGAGTCGACCGCGACACCCCCGGCGGAGGCAGGCACCGATGCCCGTCAGACGGCGGCAGATCATGCCACGTCGGGGAGTGGTGGGCCCGCTGGCGTGGCCTTCGACGCCTTGGCGTTTCGTTATCCCGCCGCACTGGATGATGCGCTGGCACCTGTCAGCGGCTATGTCGACCGTGGCGAGCGGGTGGCGCTGTGCGGTGCCTCCGGGGCAGGCAAGTCGACGCTGCTGGCGCTGCTGGCGGGTGAGCTGACGGGGTATCGTGGCCGGCTGACCCTGGACGGCACCGACCTCGTCCAGTGGCCACGCAAGGCGCTGGCCCAGCGTGTCGGCTGCTTGACGCAGCGGGTCGAGCTGTTCGATACCAGCCTTGCGGAAAACCTGCGCATCGGTCGGCCTGATGCCTCCGATGAGGCACTATGGCAGGCGCTGGAGGCGGTCGATCTTGCCGATTGGGCGGAAACCTTGCCGCGCCAACTGGACACTCGGGTGGGTGAGGGCGGGCGCCAGGTGTCTGGGGGACAGGCTCGGCGACTGGGCCTGGCCCGGCTGTGGTTGACCGACCCAGGACTGGTGATCCTGGACGAACCCTTCGCGGCGCTGGATGCTGCCACCGCCTCGAGGGTGGCGCGCGGAATCGAGCCCTGGCTTAGCCAGCGCACCGTACTGATGCTGGTGCACCACCACGACCCTCGCGACCCTGCTCCGGGCATGCAGGCTGTCGGCCGGGTGATCCCCCTGGAGGCAGCATCAGCATGGCGCAAGGCTCGCCAATCCGGCACCATGGACCTCATGTGACCGGCATCACTCCGTGTCCGCGCCACACCGTGCTATAGAACAGGGCCACGACCTCATGAACGACGACTTTCTCACCCGCCTGCCCAAGGCGGAGCTGCATTTACATATCGAAGGCACCCTCGAGCCCGAGCTGATGTTTGCGCTGGCCGAGCGCAATGGCGTGACGCTGCCTTATGCGTCGATCGAGGCCGCCCGCAAGGCCTACGACTTCAGCGATTTGCAGTCCTTTCTCGACCTCTACTATCAGGGCATGAGCGTACTGGTCAGCGCTCAGGACTTCGAAGACCTGGCGATGGACTACTTTCGTCGCGCTGCCGCCGAGGGAGTCGTGCATGTGGAACTGCACGTGGATCCCCAGGCACACCGCGCCCGTGGTGTCACCCTTGACCAGGTGATGACGGGGCTGACGGCAGCCTGCGCCAGGGCCCGCACCGAGCTGGACCTGTCCAGCGCCATGATCCTGGCCTTCCTGAGGGATCAGCCCGCAGAAGATGCGATGCAGCTGCTGGAGGACGCTCAGCCATATCTTCAACACTTCAGTGCCGTCGGCCTGGATAGCGCCGAGCAGGGCAATCCGCCGAGCAAGTTCCGTGAAGTGTTCGCCAGGGCAAGGGAGCTGGGCCTCGAGCGCGTGGCGCATGCCGGTGAGGAAGGCCCGCCCAGCTATATTCGCGAAGCCCTGGACGAGTTGCAGGTGTGTCGTATCGATCACGGCGTTCGCGCCATCGAGGACATCGAGCTGGTGGAGCGGCTGGCAGATGAAGGGACAGTGTTGACCGTGTGCCCGCTGTCCAACGTTCGCCTGAAGGTGGTGGAGCAGCTTGAGCACCACAGTCTACCGGCGCTGATCGACGCTGGCCTGGTGGTGACGATCAACTCTGATGATCCCGCCTATTTTGGCGGCGGCATGCGCGAGAACTTCGCCGCTTGCCAAAAGGCCTTCGCCTGGTCCGACGAGACACTGACCTGGTTGGCCAGCAACGCCATCGAGGCAGCCTTTATGGACGATGCTCGCCGGGAAGAACTGCGCCAGCGACTGCTGAACCTGTAGTACGACACCACACTCCCGCCAATCCGGCGGGGGTGTGGGCTGACGGTGGCTGACGATCCTCAGGGCAGCGCCGGTACTGTGACCGTTGGCTGATCGCCGGTCAGCGACCCAAGGAAGGCCACCAATTGGGTGATGGTGGCATCGTCGAGTTCCTTACCCAACATCTCGCGCCCCATGACCGAGACGGCCTCCTCAAGGGTGGCAGCGGAGCCGTCGTGGAAGTAGGGGTAGGTCAAGGCCACGTTACGTAGTGACGCCGTTCGGAAGGCCTGGCGGTCCGCCTGATCCGAGGTGACGGCAAAGCGCCCTGGGTCATCGGAGCCAGGCACCTGAATCGGATGAAATCCGCTGTCGCTGAAATTGGGTCCTCGGTGGCAGGCGATGCAGCCTTGGTCCACAAAGGCCATCATGCCTGCCTGTTGCTCGTCCGTCAGTGCCTCATCATCCCCCATTAGATAGCGGTCGAGCGGTGCGTTGGGAGTGTTCAGGGTACGTTCGAAGCTGGCGATGGCCGCAGCGAGATGATCGGCCGAAAGCGGCTCGTCGCTGTCAGGGAAAGCGTTGCGGAATGGTGCCATGTATCCCGGCAGGGATGACAGTCGCGCCAGTGCGCCATCCAGGTCATGGGCCATCTCGACGCTGTTCTGGATGGGACCCAGGGCCTGGCTCTCCAGGTCGGGTTCGCGGCCATCCCAGAACTGCGCGGTCAGGAAACCGGTATTGAGCACCGTCGGGGAGTTTCGGTTGCCGACCTGTCCATCATGGCCCACCGCCGTGGGCAAACGGTCGGTCCAGGCCAGCGCCGGATTGTGGCAGGAGGCGCAGCTGATGTTGCTGCTCTGTGACAGCCTGGGTTCGAAGAACAGCATCTTGCCCAGCGCAATCTTCTCCGCGGTGAGGCTATTGTTCGAAGGGATCGGCGGAAGGGCGGATAGCGGACTGAAGTACTTGCGGTAGTCGTCTGCGGTGGTGCCAGCGCTGGATGACTCGGTGGCGGCCTGGGCGTCGGCGGATGAAGCGGCATTGGCCCAGGTCGTCAGCGTCAGCACAAGGGCGCCAACCAGCAGCGACGGGGAGGCGTATCGGGTTGTTGGCATGTTCTCGTCTCGTTACTGCGTCACGGGTAACCGTCGTTGTGTCCCGCAGTGCAGCCGCTGGTCCGGCGGTCACGCTGCGAAAGAACATGGGCGCGAACCGACGGCGGCGCACGAGCCCAACGGGGCGAGCAGAGTGTCGAGTCGAACGCGCCCGCCCACGCCTGTTATTTCTAACGTGAAGACCACCGCCACTGGGGCAACGATCGTCCCGAATGGCTGCTAGGGCACGCATCTGTCGAGATTGACTGGCTGTTTGTCGGTAGTGTGAAGAGAGTTGCGACGTTGCGGACCAGCGTCGCTGGCGATAAGCCACGCGATTGAAATGACGCAGGCTTGGGGAGCAAGCGATACGGAAAGGGCTGCAGACGGTGCTGTCGAGCGCTCATGAAAAAGGCGCCCGGTAGACCGGACGCCTAGCTGATCACGTCGTGATATGGCCGACGTGCCGAGGCGTGGTGGGGAAATGAAAGAAAAGGAAAGGCGAGGAAAGGACTGGGTCGCTTGCCGACCCAGCCCCAGTCCCAGCGGCTTAGCCCTGTTCGCTGTTGGCCTGTCGGGCCGCTTCGCGGGCACGCTGCTTGGCCTCACGACGCTCCGCCATTCGGGCGACGGCGTCGGCCCCTAGGTGCGACTCACCGCGCTCCCGCGCCAGCTGCATCTGGCGTTCCCGCTCAGCAAAGCGCGCCTTTTGCTCGTCACTGAGCTTGTCATAGCAGCGCGGGCAACAGACCCCCTGCTGGTAGTGTCCACTCTGCTTGTCATCTTCAGTGATCGGCATGCGGCAGGCGTGGCACTGATCGTAGCGCCCTGGCTTGAGGTCATGGTCGACGGTGACGCGGTCATCGAACACGAAACACTCACCCTGCCACAGGGTCTGCTCCTTGGGCACGTCTTCCAGGTACTTCAGAATGCCGCCTTTGAGGTGGTAGACGTCTTCGAAGCCCTGTTCCTTGAGATAGGCGGTGGACTTTTCACAGCGGATGCCGCCGGTGCAGAACATGGCGACCTTCTTGTGGCGTGAAGGGTCCAGCGTATTTCTGACATAGTCCGGAAAGTCCCGGAAGGCCTCGGTGGAAGGGTTGATGGCGCCCTTGAAGGTGCCTACCTCAATCTCGTAATCATTGCGGGTGTCGATGACCAGCACGTCCGGGTCTTCGATCAGCGCGTTCCAATCCTTCGGTTCGACGTAGGTGCCGACGGTGTGTCGTGGGTCGATACCCTCGACCCCCATGGTGACGATTTCGCGCTTGAGCTTGACCTTGGTGCGCATGAACGGAGCTCGCTCGGTCAGTGACTCCTTGACGTCGAGCTGCGCCAGCCGCGCATCGCTGCGCAACCACGTCAGCAGGGCATCAATACTCTGACGCGGGCCAGCCACGGTGCCATTGATACCTTCGCGGGCCAGCAGCAAGGTGCCGCGGACCTGGTGATCGAGCATGACCTGAAGAAGCGGCTCGCGCAGCGCTTCGAAGTCTTCCAGAGTGACAAACTTGTACAGGGCACACACCACCAGTTTGCCGCTGTCGGCCTGGTAATCCGAAGCGCCAGTGGTGGTAGCGGTGGTAGAAGTGGTGATCCTGGTGGTCGAAGTCGTGCTATCGGTCGTCATAGGGGCCTCGTGCGAACCGGAGCGTAAATCCGGAGCAGGATGGGGGAAAATCGGAGGGGCGGGATTTTACCTCACTTGCCAACGATTTTCTAAGCCATGCCCGGTGGCCGACAGCGGGCTGCCTCGGCCAGGAGCGAAAGTTGATCCTTTTGCATCACCCTCGAGGTCACCCCTGACGTCCGCCTTGATGTCATCCTTGACGCCACTCCTGGCGGCCCCCTGTGGTGGCTGCTGGTGTCACCCCTGGCGGCGATGCTGCAGGCGTCCTCCCGCCCAGGTCTCATAGATGGCGCGATCGTCACCCATCATCATCAGCGTGAACAGCTCTTCGGAAAGGCTTCGCGTGCGGCCCATGCGCCTCGCCATCAGCGGTGAGGCCATCGGGTCGATGACCACGAAGTCCGCGTCCTTGCCTGCCGTCAGGCTGCCGATGCGGTCATCCAGCGACAGCGACACCGCATTGCCCAGCGTCAGGTCGTGGAAGCCAGCCCAGGCGGTCAGTGGCGTGCCACGCAGCTGGCCTACCTGATAGGCCGCCTTGAGGGTGGCCAGGCCCGACAGGTCGGTGCCGGCGCCGATATCGCTGGCCAGGGTCAGCTTGAGGCGCTGTTGCCTGGCGCCGGCACGGTCGAACAGGCCGCTGCCAAGAAACAGATTCGAACTGGGGCAGAAGGCGATATTGGCACCACGGTCAGCCAGCCGCTGGCGCATGCCATCGTCCAGGTGAATACCGTGGGCAAAGGTGCTGCGAGGGCCAACCAGGTCAGAAGCTTCGTAGACATGTAGATAGTCTCTGCTTCCGGGGAACAGCTCGGCGACCCAGTCCAGCTCGCCGAGATTCTCGGCCAGATGGGTCTGCAGCCATAGGCTCGGGTCGTTGCGCAGCAGGCCGCCGGCGGCATCCAGTTGGGCCCGCGTGGAGGTTGGCGCAAAACGCGGAGTGACGCTGTAGCCAAGTCGTGCTGTGCCGTGCCAGTCGCTGATCAGCCGTTCGCTGTCGCGGATGCCGCCCAGGGTGTCATCGGTCAGCGCGTCCGGAGCGTGGCGGTCCATCAGCACCTTGCCAGCCAGCATGCAGAGATCCCGGCGCCTGGCGGCGCTGAAGAAGGCGTCCACAGAGCCTGGGTGACTCGAACAGAACACCTGGGCGGTGGTGGTGCCGACCCGCATCAGCTCATCCAGAAAGACGTCGGCAATATGTTCGGCATGCTCGCGCTTGGCGAAGCGACACTCTTCGGGAAAGGTGTACTCATTGAGCCAGTCCAGCAGCTGTCGCCCGTAGGAGGCCATGATCTCGAGCTGGACATAGTGCACGTGGCTATCGATGAAGCCAGGCATCACCAGCTTGTCGCGATGATCAATGAGGGTGGTGTCGGCCGGCAGACGCGGGGCGATATGGGCGTACTCTCCGACGGCTTGGATGACGCCGCCGGACCACCATAGTGCGCCATCTTCGATGTAGCTGACGCTGCCTTCGGCGGGTGTGTCGTCATCGCCTGGGTCGGCATTGAAGCTCAGCAGCCGCGCGCGAATGACGTGATGGGCAGATGGCTGTGCCGCAACGTCTGGCTGCCGGGCAGGGCGGATGGACTCGGCGGCATGGCCGAGTGAGGAGTCAGGGGCATCCATCGGAAAACTCTCTTGTCAGTGTCGTCGCCGGCGCGGCCGGAAGGATCAGCGGTGGGCCCCATCCCTGGGGACGTTGCACGCCCGAAAGGGCGTTGGTGGCATCAGGGCATCAGGCGTTTCAGCGTCGCGCTATCGACACCTCTTGAGGTGTCGTCACGTTTCGTTGTGTCACGTCGTGGGTGGGCCAACGGTAGCAGTTCTGCCAAGGCGGCCAGCGCCACGGCGTGAGGCGTCTTGTTGCCGCCGGAGTCACCGATGGGGCAGCGCACGCGGTCGATGCGTGACGCCGCCACGCCGGCACGCTCGAGTCGACCGCGAAAACTGGCCCACTTGCTGCGTGAACCGATCAGCCCAATTGACGCAAGGTCGTCTCTTTCCAACAGTGCCGCGATCAGGGCGTAGTCCTCGCCGTGGTCGTGGGTCAGCACCAGGGCATGGCTGTGTGGCGCCAGGCCCGTGACAGCCTCGCCAGGGTCGTTCAAGCGGTGTTGATGAACGCAAGCATGGGCACCGGTACCTTCGAAGGCCGCGTCGCGACTGTCGAACCAGTCGATGCGCCATTCAAGCGGCGCCGCCAGTTCGGCGATGGCACGGCCCACGTGTCCCGCGCCAAACAGCGCTAGACGGGTCATGCTGCCAAGGTCGGTCTCCAGCAGCACATTGACGAAACCGCCGCAGCACTGGCCGCTGCGTCCGCCCAGGGGAAAGGCTTCCAGGCTCATGCCTGCCTGACCTTGAGCCAGCCGCTCGCGGGCGCTGGCGATCAGTTGCCACTCGAAGGTGCCGCCGCCCAGGGTGTCATGCAGGCTGTCCGGGGTGATCACCATCTTGGCGCCCGGCTCCCGCGGTGTGGAGCCAAGGCTGGTGACCTGGGTGGCCAGAACGAAGGGCTGGCCAGCCGCCTTGAGCCTTGCCAGGGCGTGGTACCAGGGCTCCTTGTCCGGTCCGGCGTGGGCGGTCATGGTGATGTGTCTCCTGACGGGGCGCCTGGACTTGCCTGGGCTGTTCGCAGGGCTGTGCTAGCGGCGATGTGACGTGCCTTGCGCGCGGCCTGCATGACCCGCTCCGGTGTGGCCGGGGTGTCCAGGCGCACCGCATGGCGGTAGTCGGTCAGGCTCGCCAGGGCGTCGCGCAGGGCACACCACACCGACATGCCAAGCATGAAGGGAGGTTCACCCACCGCCTTGGAGCGGTAGATACTGGCCATGGAATTGGGATGTCCCTCCATCAGCTGTACCTTGAAGGTGGCGGGCAGGTCTCCATAGGCGGGAATCTTGTAGGTAGCAGGGCCGAATGAGGTCAGCTGACCACTGTCATTCCACTTGAGCTCTTCGCTGGTCAGCCAGCCCATGCCCTGGATGAAACCACCTTCCACCTGGCCGACATCGATGGCCGGGTTCAAGGAGTCGCCTACGTCATGCAGTATGTCGACCCGGTCGACCTGGTATTCCCCGCTCAAGGTGTCGACCGATACCTCGGCCACGGCGGCACCAAAGGCAAAGTAGTAGAAGGGCCGACCCTGCCCACTGTGGCGATCGTAGTGGATCAGCGGCGTCGCGTAGAAGCCTTTCTCTGACAGCGAGACGCGTCCGAGATAGGCGTCCTGAATCAGCGTGCCCCAGGCGATTCGCTGCTCGCTGCCGGCAATGCCCGCGATAAGTTCACCCCGCTCCAGGCGCATTTCCTGGCGGTCGAGCTGGTAGTGCTCGGCGGCGAAGTCGAACAGGCGCTGCTTGAGCTTGTTGGCTGCGTCCCTCGCCGCCTGACCATTGAGGTCGGCACCGCTGGACGCTGCCGTGGGCGAGGTATTGGGGACCTTGTCGGTGCGGCTGGCACTGATACGTACGCTGGACAACTCGAGACCCAGCTCGCGGGCGACCACCTGACAGATCTTGGTGTGCAGGCCCTGGCCCATCTCGATGCCACCGTGATTGATCAGCACACTGCCATCGGTATACACGTGCAGCAGGGCACCCGCCTGATTGAGGTGCTGGGCGGTGAACGAGATGCCGAACTTGACCGGCGTCAGTGCCAGTCCTTTGCGGATCACCGGGCTTCGCGCATTGAAGTCGGCAATGGCGCGGCGCCTGGCCCAGTAGTCGCTGTCCGCCTCCAACCGTTCGACCAGTGTATGCAGCAGCGCGATCTGGTCTACCGTCTGGCCATAGTGGGTGGTGTCGCGGCCCTGGCGATAGAAGTTGCGCTTGCGCACGGTCAGCGGGTCTTCCCCGACCTGCCGGGCGATGTCTTCCATGGCGGCCTCGATGACCATCATGCCCTGGGGGCCGCCAAAGCCGCGAAACGCGGTGTTGGACGCAGTATGGGTGCGGGCTCGATGCCCTGTGACTCTGGCCTGTCCCAGTGAGTAGGCATTGTCGGCGTGGAACATCGCACGGTCGACGATGGCGTCTGACAGATCCGGGGAGTAGCCGCAATCGCCGGTAACGCTGATGTCCCCCCCGCTGATCACTCCCGCGGCGTCGATGCCCAGGCGATAGCGGTTATGGAAGGGGTGGCGCTTGCCGGTGACCTTCATGTCATCGCCACGGGGCAGGCGAATACGGCAGCTCTTGCCGGTTCTTCGCGCTACCAGGGCCGCCAGGCATGCCCAGGGAGACGCCTGCGTCTCCTTGCCGCCAAAGCCGCCGCCCATGCGCCGCACCTCGACGGTGACCGCATGGAACGGAATATTCAGCACTTCCGCGATCAGCTTCTGTGTTTCGCTGGGATGCTGGTTGGAGGTGTGGACCATCACCCCTTCGTCTTCGGTGGGGTGTGCGACGCAGGCCTGTCCCTCAAGATAGAAGTGCTCCTGACCGCCGATAAATTGCTCGCCCTCGACCACATGGTGGGCGTCGGCCAGCGCCGCTTCCCAGTCACCGCTTTGCTGACGATGGGTGGGGCGCACCAGATCGCCTGCGTCGACCGCAGCCACCGGATCGAGAGACACTGGCAGCTCATCGATCTCGATGCGGGCCTTGGTAACGGCCTGTCGGGCAGCGCGATGGCTGGTGGCAGCCACGCAGAACATGACCTGGCCGGCGTAGAGCACTTCCTGGTCTGCCATGATCGGGTCGCCAGGGAAGACCGGACCAATATCGGTGTGACCCGGCACGTCGGCAACGCTGATGACATCGACCACCCCAGGCGCCCGCCGCACCTCGTCAAGGTGCATGGCGGTGATGCGCCCGTGAGCCTTGGGCGAGAGGCCCACGGCCAGGTGCAGGGCGTCGGAAGGCAACGCCAGATCATCGATATAAGCGGCTCGTCCAGTGACATGTTTCACGGCACTCTCGTGACGGGCGGACGAGCCAGAAAAACCGTGGGCAGCGGTGGCATCGGCGTTGTGGCGCTCCGTCGTATCGGATGGAGGTGTCGGCAGATCAGTGAGCGTACGCATGAAGCATCACCTCCGTGGCGAGGGTGTCGGAATGGTCACGAGCATCAGTGGATGACGGATCCGGGGACGTCGCGTCCTGGGCTGCCCCCTGGGCAGAGGATGCGATCACCAGCAGCAGTCGCTCGAGCAGGGCGGCGGCGGCATCTTGACGGTATTCGCTGCTTCCGCGCACGTCGCTCATGGGCGTAAAGTCCTGGGCCAGGGCCTCGCTGACTGCGCCAAGGCTGGCGCTGTCCGCAGGCTTACCCTCAAGGGCGGCTTCGGCGCCCGTGGCCCTGGCGGGGATGGCGGCCATGCCACCGAAGGCCAGGCGAACATCGGCCAGGCGCCCGCCGACCAGGCGCCAGGAAAAGGCGCCCAGCACTGCCGAGATGTCATCTTCCCGACGCTTGGACAGCTTCCACACCTTCAATTGCTGATCGCCAGCCAGATGGGGCAGGAAAATGGCTTCCAGCACCTCATCGTCACCCAGGGCGGTATCCCGGTAGCCCAGGAAGAACTCGCTGGCGGCCAGGGTCCGGCTGCCGCCGGGCCCGGTCAGCCGCAGTCGTGCATCCAGCGCCAGCAGTACCGGCGGGGTATCGCCGATGGGCGAGGCGTTGGCGACGTTGCCACCGAGGGTGCCGCGGTTGCGCACCTGGCCAGAACCCAGGCGATGCAGCAGATGGGCAAAGGCGGGGTAGTGCTCGGCAAAGAGTGGCTCCAGGCGTGAGTAGGTCACCGCAGCGCCAATCCACACGCCGCTGCGACCCAGGTCGTCGGCCGCAGATTCGACGGTCAGAAGCTCTGCAACGCGAGTCACATCAATGACCTGTGGAAGATCCTTGAGCTGTTGCGTCACCTCGAGCCATAGATCGGTACCGCCCGCGACCAGCCGTGCCTCGGGGAAGCGCTGACGCAGAGCCACCAGGTCAGCCAGGCTGCGGGGCTGGTAGAAGCCGGAGGCGTTCGCTGTCTCAGCACCGCGTGAAGCAACGTTGCGCTGGTCGGGAGTCGCGCCAGGGCCACCCACGTCGGTGGCAAGGGCGTCGGCCAGGGACAGGTCGTCGAGCCAGGCAGGACGGAAGCCCGGAGTGTCGTGCATGGCCAGGGCTGCATCTCGAATCGGCCGGTATCCGGTGCAGCGACACAGGTTGCCGCCCAGCGCGGCTTCCAGCCGCTGTGGGGTCAGCGGGGCGGGCTGCTGGCGTTGATGCTCGTGCAGGGTGAACAACGACATGACGATGCCCGGCGTGCAAAAGCCGCACTGACTGCCGTGGTGCTCGACCATGGCCGCCTGGCAGGGATGGAGCTCGTCGCCATGGGAGATTCCTTCGACGGTCACCAGGTGACGACCGGACAGCTGATGGGCCGGCATGATGCAGGCGTTGGCACTGTGATAGTGCAGGCGGCCGTCGGCATCCACTTCACCGATGGCGACGGTACAGGCACCGCAGTCTCCGGAGGCACAGCCTTCCTTGGTGCCCGTCTGGTTCAGCCGTTCGCGCAGCAGATCAAGGACGCTGAGATGGGGCTCGGCATCCACGTGCTGCATCCGGCCATTGAGGTAGAAACTGATCATGGCTAGAGGTCCCGCTTTGGCGTTGTCATTATCGTTGGACAGTAGGGCGCACGAGGCGTCCTGTCGTGGGGCTTGCGATCTTCGGTCGATGTCGCCTTGGTATTAGCGTCGGTCTGTTTAGCTCAGGTCTGTTTAGCGCGGGCCTGTCTGGCGTTTGCCCATCTGGCTTCGGGCCATCACTTCTTGATGTATCACTCTTCGATGCATCACATTTTGGTGTATCAAGCTTTGACTCTGCTTTCCTAGACCCTGCTTTCGTGGATCGGGGTCCCTTGCGCCCCTATGTAAAGAAAATCGTGTATAGGGGAATGGTGCAAAGGAGATGGCTGAGCCGGGTCTTGTGAGCCGCGATAGTGTTATTCTTGACCAATCGGTCAGCTTCTTCAAGGTGAAGGAGTGAAATTTGCTTAGGACTGCCGTTTGGCGTTAGTTCGACAACGACATGACAGGGCAGCCATGCCTCACCCACAGACCTGTGTCGAATTGCCAGTCCCTGACCCTTCAGGCACTCTTTTACGGCGCGTTGTCCTGATCAGGCGTGACGTGGGTTCACGCCAAGGGCGGCGGTTTGTCAACGACCGGGATGAGCATGGGATCACAGCTGGATGATGCAGCGCTCGACAGGGCGCTCGACACCGAAGGCGGCGCCATACGCCAGCGCAACGAGCGCGAGATACTCGACGCAGCCGAGCGGGTGTTTTCTCGCCACGGCTATCGGGGTGCCAGTCTCAAGCTGATCGCGGAAGAGGCGGGCCTGCCAAAGTCCAATATCCTCTATTACATGGGCAGCAAGAAGGCACTCTACGTGCGTCTGCTGGAAGGCGTGATGGAGCGCTGGAACACCATGCTCGACGATATTTCTGTCGAGGACGATCCCGCCGAGGTACTCAGCGCCTTTATTCGCTCCAAGATGGAGATGTCTCGCCGTTATCCCGAGGCCTCGCGGCTGTTTGCCGGTGAGATCCTGCAAGGGGCTCCCTTTCTGCAGGACTTCCTGCGTGGCGAGCTGCGTGACTGGGTCGAGGGCCGGGCCGAAGTGTTCCGTCAGTGGGCCGAGCGCGGCCTGATGGACCCCGTGGACCCGGTGTCGCTGATCTTCCTGATCTGGTCGGCGACGCAGCACTACGCGGACTTCGAAGCTCAGGTGGCCGGTATCACCGGCCATGAGCACTTCACCGACGACGACATGCAGCGCGTTACCGACTTTCTCGTCCAGGTCGTTCTGAAAGGATGTGGAGTGGTGTCGGCATCCACAGGGCACTGAATGGCTGCGTGCCCTGGGAGGCCGGCATGGTGACTCGCGATGGTTACTGCGCGGTGGCCAGCATGATCGCCGACAGCACTGCAGATACCCACATCGCGGGCTTGATCTGAGCGGTCTTGCCGGTGGCCAGCTTGATCAGAACGAAGCTCATGAAGCCGAACGCAATCCCGAGCGTGATGGAGTAGGTCAGCGGCATCAGAATGATGGCCAGAAAGGCAGGAAAAGCGTCCTCGAAGCGACTCCAGTCGATCTTGCCGATGGGGGCCATCATGAACAGGCCGACCAGGACCAGAGCTGGCGACGTGGCGATGCCCGGTACCAGAGAGAGCAGTGGCGACAGGAACAGGAAGGGCAGAAACAGCGCCGCAATGACCAGCGCCACTAGCCCGGTACGTCCTCCCTGGGCGACGCCAGCGCCTGACTCGATAAAGGTCTGGGCTGCGCTGGTGCCCAATGGCGCCGCGATCATCGAGGCAAACGCATCGACGGTCATCGAACGTTTGAGGTTACGAGGATTGCCGTTGGCATCCTTGAGGCCCGCCGATTCCGACAGCGCCATGAAGCAGGACAGGGCGTCGAAGAAGTTGGTGAACAGCATTACGAAGATAAACGGCAGATAGGCGACCTTGAGAGCGCCGAGCACATCGACCTTGCCCAGGGCAGAGAAGTCCGGCCACGCCGCCAGTCCTTGCCACACCACCACGACCTCGTCTCCCCACAGGCGGCCCAGGGGCAGCGCCAGCAACGTGGTGGCCGCGATGCCAAGAATCAAGGCGCCGTTGAAGCCCCGGATGACCAGCACCGCAGTGATGATCAGGCCCGCGAGGAAGGTGACCAGCGGCGCATCCAGGTGTCCCAGGCTCACGAGTGTGGCCGGACTGGCCACGATGAAGCCGGCATTCTTGAAACCAATGAAGGTAATGAACAGGCCGATGCCACAGGTGATGGCGTAGCGCAGTGACGCCGGAATGGCGTCGATGATGGCCTCGCGGACGTTGAACATGGCCAGGACCGCGAACATGACGCCGGACCAAAAGACGCAGCCAAGTGCCACCTCCCAGGACAAGCCGGCTCCCAGTACCAGGGTGTAGGTGAACAGCGCATTCATGCCCATACCCGGTGCGACCAGAATCGGGTTACGGGCGTACAGTGCCATCGCCAGGCTGCTGAGACTGCTGATGACCACGGTGGCTGACAGTGCAGCGGAAAAGGGGATGCCCGCGTCTGACAGAACCGCCGGGTTGACCACGATGATGTACATCCCGGCCAGGAAGGTAGCGATACCGGCCAGAATCTCGGTTTTAACCGAACTACCGCGTCGGGTCACGTTGAAGAATCGGTCGAGCAACGCCCCCAGACCGCTGGAGTCGGAAGGGCAGGATCTTTCGCGGTCTGTCGTCTGGGGGTCTGCGGTTGATGGTTCTGCGGTTGATGGTTCTGCGGTTGATAGTGCCGCGGGCGATGAACCGGGATCACTCATGGCGGGGTCCTCTTGTCGTTGTCATGGCCATGGGGTGCAAATCTGACCGTTCGGTCAGGCGCTAAGCGTAGACAAAGATGCGCCGTCATGGCAACAAACGCTGGGCGTAAATGTATACAAAACCCTTGCCGAAGAGAGCTGCAAGGCTGTCGTGCTATGATCCGCGTCCGCGCGGCGCCATGCCGCTGAGCCAGCCGCTGAGCCACTTGCCCCTGCCGACGGAGCTGTCTTGATGTCCTTGTTCCCGCCACTGCCGATCGACGAACGTCTGCCCGAGCTGCGTCGCGCGCTGGAGGCAGACAACCGCGCGATGCTGGTCGCCCAGCCCGGGGCGGGCAAGACCACACGGGTGCCGCTGGCGCTGCTGGAGTCGGACTGGTGTCGTGGTGACAGCGGTCGGGGCAAGTTGCTGCTGCTGGAGCCCCGGCGGGTTGCCGCCCGTCTCGCCGCCAGCCATATGGCAGACCTGCTCGGAGAGGTGCCAGGCCAGACCGTGGGCTATCGCATGCGTGGTGAGAGCTGCGTGGGTCCAGATACGCGGCTCGAGGTGGTGACCCAGGGGGTGCTGTCCAGAATGTTGCAGGACGATCCTTTGCTCGACGGTGTGACTGGCATTGTGTTTGACGAATTTCACGAACGCAGCCTCGAGGCGGATCTCGGTCTGGCACTGGCGCTGGACGTCCAGCAGGGGCTGCGTGAAGACCTGCGGCTGCTGGTGATGTCGGCCACGCTTGATGTCGCGGCATTGTCGCGGGTACTCGGCGACGACGTCAGCGTGGTGGACTGCCCAGGACGGCAGTACCCGGTCACGACCCTGTATCGGCAGGCCTCGTCGCGGCTGTCGGCGGAAGAGCACCAGGGGCGTGTCGTGCTGGAAGCACTGGCGGCAAAGAGTGCGGCGGACGAAGAGGGCGCAGCGGACCAGGCGGCGGACATACTGGTGATCTTGCCCGGCGTGGCGGAGATCGAGAGGCTATCTCGCTGGCTGTCCCAGCGGCTCGATCAGGTCGCGCTGGTGCCGCTCCACGGACGGCTGCCGCTGGATGCTCAGCGGGCTGCCCTAAAACCACGGGCGGACGGCCTGCGCCGGGTGGTGCTCGCCACCGCGATTGCCGAGTCCAGCGTCACCGTGGACGGCGTGCGCACGGTGATCGATGCCGGGCAGCAGCGGGTGCCGGTGTTTGCGCCTCGCACGGGGCTGACTCGGCTGGAGACCCGCCGTGTCAATCGGGCCAGCGCCGACCAGAGGCGAGGACGAGCGGGGCGCCAGGGGCCAGGGCGTTGTTATCGCCTGTGGGCGGAAGAGCAACCGTTACCACCCCACGGTGAGCCGGAGATCCTCCAGGCCGATCTATCCTCGTTGGCCTTCGAACTCGCCCGTTGGGGAGTGAAGGACGCGACCCAGCTTGCCTGGGTCACGCCGCCGGGGCGCGCCTCGCTGAAGGCCGGTCGCCAGCTGCTGCGACAGCTCGAGCTCAGTGATGAGCGGGATGGGCTGACGCCGCTGGGTCGTGCCGCTGGCCGTTGGCCCACATCGCCCCGTCTGGCGGGGATGTTGGAGCGGGCGAGCCAGCGTGACGAGGCCTCGCTGGCCCTTGCCTGCGCGCTAGCCGCCTGGCTTGAAGGGCGTCAGGGTAACGGCCGTCAGGTGGACCTCGAAGCGGTATTCGCCGAGTTACTCAATGACTCACGCCGAGACCCCCACTGGCAGCGAGAAGCCAAGCGGCTGTGTGCTCGCGCGGGTGTCTCGCTGTCTGCAGCGAAACGGGCGGGTGACGGCGCGCTGGCTCGCATGCTGTTGCACGCGTTTCCCGATCGGGTGGCTCAGCAGGTGGCGGCGGGGCGGTTTCGACTGCGCTCTGGCGGGCTGGTGACGTTGCCCCAGGATCAGCCCCTGGCCCATGCCCCCTGGCTAATCGCGGTGGAGCTTGACGGTCGCGCCCGGGAGGGCAGGCTGTATCGGGCAGTGCGCACCGATGAGTCGGCCCTGGTGGCCCAGTGGCCGATACTGTCCGAGTGGCGTGAACGGGTCGAATGGAACGCCGACGCGGGGCGCCTCGAGGCAGAACAGGTACGGGGTATCGACGCGCTGGTGCTGGCGCGCCGTCCGATGCAGGGCCCCCCAGGCCCCGCTGCCTGTCGTCAGGCGTTGCTGCAGGCCATCCACGACGCCGAACGCCTGCCGCTCAATGACGCCGCCGAGGCGCTGCGGCGGCGGGTGGCGTTGCTGCGTCAAAGCCACGATGGTCAGTGGCCTGCGCTGGACGATGAAACCTTGAAAGCTGAGCTGGACGAGTGGTTGGGGCCCCATCTGGAGGGACTGACGCGGATGGAGCAGGTGTATGCCTTGCCGTGGGAGCAGCTACTGCGCGAGCGCTTGCCCTGGCCGCTGGCCAGTCGTCTGGACGAATTGGCGCCGACCAGGTTGACGCTGCCCAGTGGCGACAGCGCTTCCCTGCGCTATGAATGCGAGGGATGGGTCGGGCAAGCCGCTGAGGCGAACCCGTCTCAACCGTCTTCTCAACACCTTGCGCAACAGCCAGATGATGGGTCTGGCGAGGCGTATCGTGTGGTGCCGGTGCTCGCCGCAAAACTCCAGGCGCTGTTCGGCTGGCAACAGACGCCACGGATCGCCGAAGGACGGGTGCCGGTGCGTGTCGAGTTGCTGTCCCCGGCCCGTCGCCCCCTCGCCACGACCATGGATCTCGCGAGCTTCTGGCGCAATGTCTATCCCGAGGTGCGCAAGGAGAACCGCGGTCGATATGCCAAGCACCCCTGGCCTGAGGATCCGCTGACGGCTCAGGCTACCTCGCTGACCAAGGCACGCCTGGGCAAGACGTGACGGCACCACCTGGCGGCTGACATTGGTGGGCAGGGCTAGAGGGCCCGATGGCCGCAGGAGCTGTCAATGGTGAGTGCTCAGGGCAATCCGCGTACCGTGGGCGATGACATCCGCCAAGGGCGCCGGGGACGTCGTCTGACCGACCATTTCGTCGGTGACCTCTGCCCAGGTCAGGGTGGCGTGGGTGAACCCCAGTGGAGCGAGAGTGCGACTGATCCACGCCGTACCGGTAAAACGCCAAGGGTCACCCGCGTCATCGACCAGCAGCGCCATCTGATCGTCGAGGTGAATCCTGACCAGATAAAAGCCCATATCGATGGAGTGGATCTCGATGGTGGGGGAACGGTCCGTCAGCGCCGTCAGGCCTGTCAGGGTCAGGGTGTCGGGAAGCGAGTGGACGGCGGATGTGGCGTCCGCGGGGAGATCGCTGGTGCGGTCCTCGGAGAATGGCATGATCGTCTCTCTCTGTGGGTGGCGTCGTGCGTAGGTGGCGTCGTGCGTGGCTGGCGTCTTGTGCGCGCCCGGCGTTGAGGTATCTCTCTTTTACTGTCGACCTGTTCCACTGTCGCCTGGCGATACTGTCCCGGCCTTGTCACGATGAAGGGCTCAGGGCTGGGCTGGTGGATGGCCATGGGTCAGATATAGGCTGTCAGCGACAGCCAATAATGGGATTCAAGTGATTTCTTGCATAGTATGTGTACAGGAAATGTACATGCCTGGTCGCATGGGCGCCACTCCGTCATCCACCCGGTAGCCACCAGATCGCCACCCGGCACGACCTTGATCACGGTCGCAAGAGAGCGCTGAGGCGTTGACAGTCGTGCGCCCTGTCGCCACCATCGCCGGCTTTGCCGAATCTGTCTTGCCTGGCGTTGCGAGAAGTGGCCTCGGTATCGACGTCTTGCGATCAAGCGCCATGTGATCACCAGCCCTGTCACCAAACGCCCAGTCACCACAAGCCCAGTCACCACAAGCCCAGTCACCACAAGCCCAGTCACCAAGAGTCATGCCCATGGGGAACACCCTGACGCCCAAGCAACTGCAATCACTGGTCGAGACCCTCGACCGCGAGGCTAGAGCCAGTGACCAGTGGGGCAACGTCGCCAGCTACATTCCCGAACTGGCGTGCATCGACCCCCAGCAGTTTGCCATCAGCATCTGTACCTGCGATGGGCGTGAATATCACGCAGGTGATGCCCACACCGGCTTCTCGATCCAGAGCGTCTCGAAGGTCTTCACCCTGGCCCTGGCGCTTGGGCGACTGGGGGCAGGCCTGTGGGAGCGCGTCGGGCGGGAGCCCTCCGGGCGTGCCTTCAACTCCATCGTCCAGCTGGAGATGGAAGACGGCATCCCGCGCAACCCGTTCATCAATGCCGGTGCCATTGTCACCACCGACGCAGTGCTCGGGCGCAACGCGCCTCGAGACACCCTGGGAGAGATTCTGCGCTTTCTGCGCGAAGCCTCCGGCGACGATGACATCCATATCAATGAGCAGGTGGCCCGCTCGGAACACGCCACCGGGGACCGCAACTTCTCGCTGGCCTATTTTTTGCGTTCCTGCGGCAACCTCACCAACGACTGTGACCGGGTGCTCGGCACCTATTTCCACCACTGTGCGATCGAGATGTCCACCGCCCAGCTGGCGCGGGCGACCCGATTTCTGTGCGGCGGCTTCGAAGGTCAGCGGATGATCGGTATCGAGCGGGTCAGGGCCATCAACGCGCTGATGATGACCTGTGGTCACTACGACGGCTCCGGCGACTTTGCCTATCGCGTCGGGTTTCCGGGCAAGAGCGGCGTCGGCGGTGGCATCATGGCGGTCGTCCCGAACGTTGCGTCCATTGCGGTGTGGTCTCCCGGGCTCGACCGTTATGGCAATTCGCTCAAGGGCACGGCCGCACTGGAAGGCCTGTCGAAGGCGACCGGCTGGTCCGTGTTTGCCTGAAGGATGGCCCCATGGACCAAGATCCATCGTTACAAGGAGCCTGACATGGCCACATCGAATGCCTCTGCATGTCCCTGCGGAAGCGGCCTGGCACTCGCCGACTGCTGTCAGCCACTGCACCAGGGAGGTACGGCGACCAGTCCCGAGGCGCTGATGCGCTCCCGTTATAGTGCCTTCTCGCTGGGGCTTGATGACTATCTGCGCCACAGCTGGCACCCGGACTGCTGCCCACAGGAGATGGGCACCTCAGACACCTGCTGGAAGCGTCTTGAGGTCCTGGGCAGCGGTGAAGAGGGCGATGCGGGCTGGGTGCACTTTCGTGCCACCTTCGCCGAGGGGCCACGGGCACGGCAGCGCTGGGGAGTGCTGGAAGAGCGCTCACGCTTCGTTCGCTACCAGCAGCGCTGGGTCTACCTGGATGGTGAGCCAAGTGTCACCAGACTCAAGCCGGGACGTAATGACAGCTGCCCCTGTGGCAGTGGGCGGAAGTTCAAGCAGTGCTGCGCCTGACCTCCATGGTCGTTGCATCGAGGGTGCTCGCTGCGGCGGCATGTTGGGCGTTTCGGCTAAAGGCATCCGCTGCATGTCTCTATCCCACAGCAACTATCCCACAGCAACGCAAAAGGCCGCCCGCGGGCGGCCTTTTGCAGGTTGGCGGACGGCGTACGTGCTGCCCGCAGGTGCTCAGTCCTTGAGCATCGGCAGGTCGAGGCCGTTTTCGCGTGCGCATTCCTTGGCGGACTCGTAACCGGCGTCGGCGTGGCGCATGACGCCGCTGGCCGGGTCGTTGCGCAGGACGCGGGCCAGGCGAGCATCGGCGTCATCGGTGCCATCGGCAACGATGACCACGCCCGCGTGCTGCGAGAAGCCCATGCCGACACCGCCGCCGTGGTGCAGTGACACCCAGGTCGCGCCGCCGGCCGTGTTGGCCAGGGCGTTCAGCAGCGGCCAGTCGGATACCGCGTCGCTGCCGTCCATCATCGCTTCGGTTTCGCGGTTGGGGCTGGCAACGGATCCTGAATCAAGGTGGTCGCGACCAATCACGACGGGGGCCTTGAGCTCGCCGTTCTTGACCATCTCGTTGAAGGCGCGGCCAAGACGAGCCCGGTCCTTCAGGCCGACCCAGCAGATACGCGCGGGCAGTCCCTGGAAGCTGATGCGCTCGCGGGCCATGTCGAGCCAGTTGTGCAGGTGCTCATCGTCGGGGATCAGCTCCTTGACCTTGGCGTCGGTCTTGTAGATGTCCTCCGGGTCGCCGGACAGGGCTGCCCAGCGGAAGGGACCGATGCCCTGGCAGAACAGCGGGCGAATATAGGCCGGTACGAAGCCGGGGAAGTCGAAGGCGTTGTCGACGCCTTCTTCCTGGGCCATCTGACGAATGTTGTTGCCGTAGTCGAAGGTCGGCACGCCCATCTTCTGGAACTCGAGCATGGCGCGAACATGCACCGCCATGGACGCCTTGGCGGCCTTGACGACCACTTCCGGCTCGGACTTGCCGCGGGCGACGTATTCGTCCCAGGTCCAGCCAGCAGGCAGGTAGCCATGCAGCGGGTCATGGGCGCTGGTCTGGTCGGTCACCATGTCCGGCTTGACGCCACGCTTGACCAGTTCCGGCAGCACGTCGGCAGCGTTGGCACACAGGCCAATGGAAACCGCCTTGCCCTCGCTGGTGTAGCGAGCGATGCGTGCCAGGGCGTCGTCCAGGTCGCTCGCCTGCTCGTCCAGGTAGCGGGTGCGCAGGCGGAAGTCCAGGCTGGACTGCTGGCATTCGATGTTCAAAGAGCAAGCGCCGGCCAGGGTGGCGGCCAGCGGCTGAGCGCCGCCCATGCCACCGAGGCCCGCGGTCAGCACCCAGCGGCCCTTGAGGTTGCCGTCATAGTGCTGGCGGCCCGCCTCGACGAAGGTTTCGTAGGTGCCCTGGACGATGCCCTGGGAGCCGATGTAGATCCACGAGCCCGCGGTCATCTGGCCGTACATCATCAGGCCTTTCTTATCGAGCTCGTTGAAGTGCTCCCAGTTGGCCCATGCCGGCACCAGGTTGGAGTTGGCGATCAGGACGCGTGGGGCATCCTTGTGGGTCGGAATGACCGCCACCGGCTTGCCGGACTGGATCAGCAGGGTCTGGTCGTTCTCCAGGCGCTTGAGCACCTCGACGATCTTGTCAAAGCACTCCCAGGTACGTGCCGCGCGACCAATGCCACCGTAGACCACCAGATCTTCAGGACGCTCTGCCACGTCCGGATGCAGGTTGTTCATCAGCATGCGCAGCGCTGCTTCGGTCAGCCAGCTCTTGCAGGACAGCTCGGTGCCGGTGGGCGCGGCGATCTTGCGGGTCGGGTCGTGACGATCGTTCTTGGGGGGTGTGATCTGGTTCATGGGGTCACCTTGAATGTGGACAGATAGGGGGAAACGATGGCTCGGTCAGTGGTCCGACCGGGTCAGCTGGTGGACCAGTCGTGCGGCAAGGCGTGCGGTGCGCTGGTCAATGTCATACGCCGGGTTGACCTCCGCGATATCGATCAGGCGGAGCTTGCGTGAACGGCGCAGGAATTCGAGGATCGGTTCCAGGTGGGTCAGGATCACCCCGCGTGAGGCGGGAGCACTGACCCCGGGAGCATCGCTGGCCGGGAACACATCCATGTCGATGCTCAGGTAGACGTGATCGCAGTCGGCGACGAGTCGCTGGACATCGCGCTTGATGAAGGCAATGCGGCTATCGCGAAATTCGCGGTCTTCCACCACCAGCGTCTTCAGGCGAGACGCCGTATCGAACAGGGCGCGGGTGTTGGCAGCCTGGCTGACGCCAAGGCAAGCGTAGCGAAATGGCCATCGACGGCTGGCGCAATCGGCGGCGATCTGAGCGAACGGGGTGCCCGAGGACGTCAGCTCGCTGGGATCGCGCAGGTCAAAGTGGGCGTCGAGATTGATGATCGCCACGCAGGACCGACGCTGCTGCTGTGCCAGATGATCCGACAGCCCACGCCAGCTGGCGTAGGCCACCTCATGACCACCGCCCAGCACGACCGGCAGATGGCCTCGGTCAAGCAGCTCGGTCAGGTGCTCTCCCATGCGCTGCTGGGCATGCTCCAACCCGTCGCCGTGGCAGGCCACGTCGCCGGCATCGTAGACGGGGGTGTCATGGTGCCAGGCCATGGGGCCCAGCGCCTGGCGGATGGCGGTCGGGCCTGCTGCAGCGCCGATACGGCCCTTGTTGCGCGCCACCCCGGCGTCGCTGGCAAAGCCGGTCAGTACGGTGCCCGCAGCGGCATCCGTGTGATAGGCGGTTATCCGCTGATGCCAGCGCTCGCTATTCGGCTCCGGGTCGATACGCCCTTGCCACAGGCTCATGTCCGGCGTGGCATGGGCTGGCTTGATCACGGCAGCTTGCTCATCCATGGGTCAGCACTCCTTCCAGCACGCGATGCCTGAGTCTTCCTGGCTGAACGGCGTAGGCCAGTTCCGCGGGTCGTTGTACGTCCCACACGCACAGGTCGGCGATGGCCCCCACGGTGATACGCCCAAGACCCGCCGTGCCGATGGCCGTGGCGGCGTGGGCGGTCATGCCGGCCAGGGCTTCCTGGGGTGTCAGTCGCAGCAGCGTGCAGGCCATGTTGAGCATCAAGGTCGGCAGCATGATGGGGGAGGTGCCAGGATTGGCATCCGATGCCACCGCCATGGCAACGCCCGCGCGGCGCATGGCATCGATGGGCGGATGCTGGGTCTCACGTAGCGTGTAGAACGCCCCCGGCAGCAGGACGCCCACCGTGCCGGCCTCGGCCATGGCGGCGATACCGGCGTCGTCCAGGTATTCGATGTGGTCGGCAGACAGGCCGTGGTGTTCGGCGACCAGGGATGCGCCGCCCGACAGCGATAGCTGTTCTGCATGAGCCTTGACCGGCAGGCCGAGTGCCCGAGCCGCCTCGAACACGCGCAGACACTGCTCCCGCGAGAAGGCGATACGCTCGCAGAAGACATCCACCGCATCGACCAGGCCTTCGGCGTGGGCCGCGGGCAGAATCTCGTTGCATACCAGGTCGATGTAGCCGTCGGCATTGCCGTGATATTCCGGCGGCAGGGCGTGGGCCGCCAGCAGCGTGGTGCTCACCCGTACCGGCAGTTCGCGGCCGAGGCGGCGAGCGACCCGCAGCATTTTCAGCTCGTCGTCGGTCGACAGTCCGTAGCCGGACTTGATCTCCACGCTGGTTACACCGTCGTCGATCATGGCGCCAAGGCGCGCTGCGGCTGTCGTGAACAGTGCCGCTTCATCGGCGTCACGGGTGGCCTGTACGGTGCCAAGGATGCCGCCGCCACGTCGCGAGATGTCCTCATAGGAAGCGCCTTCAAGGCGCAGCTCGAACTCGTCGCTACGCTGGCCGCCGTAGACCAGATGGGTGTGGCAGTCGATCAGGCCTGGCGTCATCACGCCGCCACTGCCCATGTCGATGCAGTCAGCCTGTTGTGCCTGATCCAGGCTATCCATGGCGCCCATGGCAGCGATGCGTCCGTCCTCGACCTTGACCCAGTAGCGGCCTGGCTGGGTGGTCAGGCCATCAAACAGGCTGAGGTCGCGCCACAGGCGTGAAGGGTGTTGGGGTTGGGATGTAGTAGCCATGAAGAGCTCCCGTGTCGTAATGTATATACAAATAAGCGCTCCGGAGCCTTTCGTCAAGCCAGGCGTTCGCTTGTCAGGTCATGTCCTTTGGCTAGGAGTAGAGCGCTAAGTCACGGAAACCGTAAGAGAAAGGCAGGTTCTGGAAGAGCTGATGGGTGCCCCTTATAGGTTGGCTTAGACCATGGTCTAGAGCGAAAAAATGGTCTCTGCGGGGCGAATTATCGGCAGGGCAGAAGCGGCGCCATAACGGCGCAAGGACGCTAGGAGATGACGTGAATCATGGGCCTCTTATGGATCTTATTGGACTATAGTCTAAAGGCGGTCTCTGGTGGTGTTTTGCCAATATAGCGCCATAGCTGTATATACAAACTACGTGACGCATCGCGACGTCGACGACACTCCTGCGAGGCTTCCTCCATGGCGACGACTCCACACTCTTCAGCCAGCCGGCAATCGCCCGGGCTGTTGCTGTTCAAGCTGCTGGTACCCAGTGCCATCGGCATCTTCATCTTCTTCATCCCGGTGACCTGGGCAGGGCGCTCAACCATACCGCTGGATCATCTGGTGACGGCGGCTCGCGCGGGTCTCGGTGATGGGGCGAGGTACTATGCGCTGGCGCTGATCGTGGCTGGCGCCGCCTATCCGTTGATCAAGGGCGAGTGGCGGCGCAGCGCGACCGATATCGTGTTCACCGTGCTCAAGCTCCTGGGCGTAGTGGCGGCGGTGCTGACCATGACCTCCGCTGGCCCCGCATTGCTGCATCAGCCGGACATGCTGCCGTTCCTGTATGACAAGCTGGTCATTCCGGTCGGGTTGATCGTACCTATCGGCGCAATCTTTCTGGCGCTGCTGCTCAGCTATGGCCTGCTGGAGTTGATCGGCATCCTGGTCCAGCCGGTCATGCGACCGCTGTGGCGGACGCCTGGACGCAGCGCCATTGATGCGGTGGCGTCCTTTGTCGGCAGCTACTCCATTGGACTGCTGATTACCAGTCGTGCCTATGCCAGCGGGCAGTATTCCGCCCGGGAGGCAGCGATCATTGCGACCGGCTTTTCCACGGTATCGGCACCCTTCATGATCATCGTGGCCAAGACCCTGGGACTGATGGAGGTGTGGAACGCCTTTTTCTGGCTGACGCTGGTCATCACCTTCATCGTATCGGCGGTGACCGCAAGGCTCTGGCCGTTGTCGCGCATGGACAATCATGCCTCCGATGGCGAACCGGAGGCCCAGAAGGGCGATCGCCTGGGCCTTGCCTGGCGCACCGGGATCAAGGTGGCTGAGCAGGCTCCGCGGCTGAGCGCCAGCGTGCGCAAGAACCTGGCAGAAGGGCTGGTGATGGCGATCAGCATCCTGCCGTCGATCATGTCGGTGGGACTGCTTGGCCTGCTGGTCGCCAAGTACACCCCCGTCTTCGAGTGGCTGGGCTGGTTGTTCTATCCGATCGTTGCGCTGTTCGGCATCGAGCATGCCCAGGAACTGGCCCAGGCCAGCGCCGCAGGACTTGCTGAAATGTTCCTGCCGGCGCTGCTGCTGGGTGGCGACGCCGGGATCGATTTCGTCGCGCGCTTTGCCGCCGGCGTGGTCTCGATCTCGTCCATTTTGTTCTTCTCTGCGTCGATTCCCTGCGTGGTGGCGACCCGCATTCCCATCACCCTGTGGCAACTGGTGGTCGTATGGGCCATTCGCGTGGCTCTGACGCTGGTGCTGGCCATCCCCATGGGCATGTTGCTTCAGTAGCCCTCAATCGATGGCGTAGCTCAAAAACGACGAAGGCCGGATGCCATGCATCCGGCCTTCGTCATTAGGGGGAGCGGCCAACAGCCGTAGAGGCCTGTATGCAGTGGTGCCCTAGTCCTTCCAGGCAGAGCGCAGCGTATAGCGGTCCCCTGGATGGATCAGCACGGCGTAGCTGATCAGCAGCTCGTTGGACCAGGTGCGACGGCGCAGGCGCAGGCAGGGCTCCTGGGTGGTAATGGACAGGGCGGCCGCCTGATCGGGCGTCGCCAACACCGCTTCTACCACGTGCTCGATATCGGTGATCGGCCAGGCCTGTATCAGCACCTGGTGAGGCGTCAGCTTAGTAAAGTCGGTGGCCAGATAGTCGGGGACATGGCGTGGATTGACGAAGCGCTCCTCCAACTGGATCGGCACGTCATTTTCATGGTGGACGATGCGAGTGTGAAACACCTTGCTGCCATGGCGCATGCCGAGCTGAAGCGCCACATCTTCGCTGGCGTCGATGGCCTCCGCCGCCTCTACCCGAGCATGGTAGCGATGGCCGCGACCCTGTACCTCCTCGGCAATGTTGTGGACTTCCATCAGCGAGGACTCGGCCTTGCGCTCGGTGACAAAGGTGCCGGCACCGGGCTGGCGCGTCAGGTAACCGCGCTGGACCAGCTCGCGAATGGCCTTGTTGGCGGTCATGCGGCTGACATTGAAATCCAATGCCAGCTGCTCTTCGCCGGGGATGCGATGATCCGTTGGCCATTCGCCCCGCTGGATCTTGGCGAGAATGTGCTGTTGAATCTCGAGGTAGCGGGGCTGGTTACGCGCCATGTGCCGTCCTTGGTGGTGAACAAGAGTACATGGCGTTAGTGTACCGAGGCAGGGCCTCGTTGGCACCGGCCTTCGTACATCCTGCCTACCTGTCATCGATTTTCTCTGAGGTACCTCTGCATGACCGATGCTCGGCTCTCCAGCCCGGCTGCCCTGCGCAATCGTGAACCCATCTTCGAGGTCCTTAAGGACTACCTTGGCCCTCAGGCGCGGGTACTTGAACTGGCCAGCGGCACTGGCGAGCATGCCCTGTACATGACCCAGCGCCGGCCTGGCTGGGTCTGGCAGCCTACCGATATTTCCGAGCCGGCGCTGGCGTCCATCGAGGCCTGGCGTGAATCGCTGACCGATGGTCGTGACAACCTGCTGGCGGCGCAGCGCCGTGACGTCTTGAGTGAATGGCCAGAGCAGCAATTTGACGCCATGGTGGCGGTCAACCTGATCCATATTTCGCCGTGGGTGGTGACGGCTGCGCTGATGGAGAAGGCGGCTCTTCATCTGGCCACGGGTGGCGTGCTGTTGCTGTATGGCCCCTATCGGCTTCATGGCGAGCACACGGCGCCGAGCAACGTTGCCTTCGATGAGGACCTCAAGCGGCGCAATCCCGAGTGGGGGATTCGCGACCTTGAAGCGGTGACTGAGCTGGCCGCGAGTGCAGGGCTGAGCCGTGAGGGGCTTCATTCGTTGCCGGCCAACAACCTGGCGCTGGTCTTCCGGCGGGGATAAGCGCCCGCGTCAGCCGAGGGCAGTGACAGACGAGGCCACCTACGCGGTGGCCTCGTCACGTTCAGCTGTCATGAAGCGCTCACAATGCGGGTCAGTCCGCGCAGCGCAAGCGGCGTTTCAACCCGCGTTGTTGAGCCATCGGTGGTAGTCCTCGAGGCCTTCGCGGATGTCGGTGAAGCGGGGCTCGAAGCCAAGGTCCTGCCGGGCGCGGGTGATATCCAGCGGGCTTCCACGCACCACGAACGGGCCAGGCCCCAGGCGCATGCCGCTGTCGTGCCCCAGCATCTCTGTCACCGTATCGACAATCTGCTGATGAGCCACCGGCACACCACAGGAAATATTGTAGTGGCGGTGCGGCACGCTGGGGGCGTCGAACAGCGCCAGGATGCCGCTGGCGGTATCTTCCACATGGGTCCAGTCGGTGGTCTGGTCGCGTCCATTGGCAGGGGTAACGTTGCTGAGCCCCTCCAGCGGGCCAAACATGGCCTGGTAGACCGCATGCATGTGCGAGGGACGCTTGCCGGGCCCATAGACAAAGAACAGCCTGGCCTGGCGAATGTCCATGCCGAAGGTTTCGCTGTACTGGTCACCGTAGAGTTCGCCGGAGATCTTGGTGGCGCCGTACAGGTCCGTGGCCTTGTAGGGCATGGTCTCGACCTGGGGGCCTGCAGCGTCTCCGTAGACAGCGCCGGAGCTCATGTTGACGACCTTGTTGATGCCCAGTAGCCGACAGGTCTCGTAGACGTTGAGGGTGCCCATGGCATTGATCGATAGATGCTTGAACGGACGAGTCTGGAAGAACGGGCCGGCGATGACGGAAACGCCGTGGATGACGCCTTCCAGCTCATCCTTGTAGCGCAGGAAGGTCTCGAACAGTGTGTGCGTATCCAGCACATCCACCGCCTCGAAGTGAATGTTGTCGCGAACGTCATCCAGATAGTCGAGGCCCATACGGTCAACGTGGGGGGCGGCCATGTCGCAGATGATGACCTTGGTGCCGCGACGGGCGAGCAGGGTGGCGACCCAGGAACCGACGTGACCGAGGCCACCGGTGATCAAAACAGCCATGACAGAACTCCTTCGCAAAGGTGCGGACTGGGGGTGATGAATGAGGTTGAAGGCTGAAACCAGAACTGAAACCAGGGCGGCGACCCGTGACCGGTCAGGCCACGGGCCAGGCCCGCGGTTGACTCATTGCAGCATCAGGTTGGGCAGGAACATCACGATGGACGGGAACAGCGTGATGATGATGAGCACCGCCACCAGCGGGATGTAGAACGGCAAGGTGGCGCGCACCAGGGCGGTAAAGGGCAGGTCGGTGATCTTCTGGATGGCGAACAGCACCGTGCCTACCGGTGGCGTGATCAGTCCGATCATCAGGTTGAAGATCATCACCACACCAAAGTGCACCGGATCGATGCCGTACTGGACCACCACCGGTACCAGCAGCGGCGTCAGCAGGAACAGCGCCGGTACCGAGTCGATGAACAGACCGATAAGCAGAATGAACAGGCTCAGCAGCAGTAACAGCACCACCGGGTCACTGACCGTGGCCAGCAGGAAGTCCGCCACCAGCGCGGTGACCTGATAGCGCGCCAGGATCCAGCTGTACAAGGCACTGCCGGCGATGATCAGCAGCAGCACCGAGGTATCGATGGCCGTATCGCGAAGGATCTGGAAAAACTCGCGCAGGCTGATCGAGCGGTAGACGCAGAACGAGATGATCAGGCAGTACAGCAGCGCCACCACCGACGCCTCGGTCGGGGTAAACAGGCCCGACAGGATGCCCACCAGGATGATCACCGGCGTCAGCATCGGCAGCAGTCCACGGGACAGCGCGCGCATGAACTCCGCCATGGTAGCGCGGGCGCGGGTCGGGTAGCCGCGGCGGTGTGAGATCACCGCGACCATGACCATCAGGCCCGCTCCCATGAACAGCCCCGGCAGAATCGAGCCAAGGAAGATCGCAGCAATGGAGGCATTGGCCAGCGCCCCATAGATGACCGCAGGAATGCTGGGCGGAATGATCGGCCCGATGGTCGCGGAACTGGCGGTGACCGCGGCGCTGAAGTCGGTAGGAAAGCCATCGTCTTCCATGGCCTTGATCTCGACGGCGCCCAGGCCACCGGCATCGGCCACCGCCGAGCCCGACATGCCCGCGAACAGCATGCTGGCGAGCACGTTGACGTGGCCCAGGCCGCCTTTCAAATGGCCGACGGCACAGCGTGCGACGTCAAACACCCGGTCCGAGATGCCGGCCGAGTTCATCAGTCTGCCGATCAGCAGAAACGCCGGAATGGCCAACAGGGTGAAACTGTTGACCCCGTACAGGGTGCGCTGGGCGATCATTTCCAGCGGAATCTCGGTAAAGCCACGAGTGTAGGCGAGCACCGCAGCCGAGGAGGCAATCATCGCGAAGGCCACCGGCACGCCGAGCATCAGCAGTACGATCAAGCCGATGAACATGATGGCGAATATTTCCATGGTGCTTACTCCTTGTCGCCGTCGCGAGGATCAGGTGTCGTCAGACGCTCGATAAAGTCCTCTACCAGCAGCAGCACCATCAGCCCGGCGGCGATCAGTTGCATCAGGTAGAGGTAGGAAAAACTCATGTCGAAGGTACTGGCGAACACGCCGGCGGTACGCTCCATCATGTTGAAGGCGCCGCCCATGATCATGCCCAGCACCAGGATGCTGACGATGTCGGCAAGCATCGCCGCCACGCGTTTCGCCCTGGCTGAGAGCAGGTCCGTGACGATGGTGATGCGAATGTGCTCCTGATAGCGCAGGGCCAGTACCGAGCCCAGGAAGATTTCGGCCAGGAACAGGTAACGCGAGACTTCGTCGGTCCAGGGCACGGCCACGCCGAGGGCGTAGCGGGAGATGACCTGAATGCCCATGACCAGCAGCATCAGGCCGAAGGCGCCGACCACGACAGCGGTCAACAGCCACCAGAAGGCTCCCAGCGCCTTGGCCAGGGTCGAATTGGTCGTCATGGATATCTCCGTGGGCCGCTGACGAATGACAGCGGCAGCAGGCGGTGTATCAGCTGTCCCGCCCCAGGCCTTGGCAGCCTTCAGGTACCGGGGCGAGACGGCCGCTGCCCCGATTACTGGATCAACGAGAGCACGTAGTCACGCACGGCGGGGTCGTATTCCTGGGCGATCTGCTCGACCGCTGGACGTGCCGCCTGGCGGAACGCGGCCACATCCGGCTCCACGATTTGCATGCCTTCTTCCTCGAGCTTCTGATACAGCTCGGCCTGGCCATCGGCCACCAGCTGGTCGCCCCAGGCGGTGGCATCGGCTACCGCATCCAGTACTACCTGGCGATGCTCGTCGGACATCTCCTGATACAGGTCTTCATTCATCAGCCAGTGGAAGAAGGAATAAACGTGCTCGGTGCGACTGACGTAGTCCTGCACCTCGTAGAGCTTACCGGCGTAGATGTTGTCGACCGGGTTCTCCTGCATCTCGATGACGCCGGTCTGCAGTGAGGTGTACACCTCTGGCCAGGCGATGGGGCTGGGCAGGGCACCGATCTCACCCCACACCGCGACCCAGGGCGCAATCTCCGGCACCCGCATGCGCACGCCGCTGACATCCTCCGGCGTCTCGACCGCTGTCTTGGCGGTCAGGTTGCGAGGGTTGCGGGCAGACAGGCCGACCAGGCGCATGTTGCCCTTGGCGATCAGGCTCTGGTTGAGCGCCTCGCCCATCTCTCCCTCATAGATCTTGCGCGCCTGGTCGCTGGAGTCATAGACGAAGGGCAGGTCGGCGGCAGCGAACTCGGGGGCGTACAGCGTCATGGGCATGGAACCGCCCAGGGCAATGGCGTACTCGCCGTAGCTGGCTCCCTCGAGGTGGTCCCGTTCACCGCCCACCTCGGTACCCAGCAAGGTGACGGTCAGCTCACCATCGGTATTGGACTCGATGGTGTCCTTCAAGCGTTCACCGATCTTGAACATCGCATGGGAAGGATCGGTATGGATGGCGATAGCCAGATCCTCGGCTGCGGCGGTGCCGGCGGAAGCCAGAGAAATGGCGGTGACAAGCGCAAGTGGGGTGAGGCGGCGTGGGTTCATTGTGATTATCTCCTCGGGACGTGAGCGGCGTGACGGCTCAGCGGGAAAGTCGGGCAAACGAGGGTATGCCCTGGCGTCATCCACCAAGGTAGTCGATGGACTTTGGGTAGCGCTACCATTTTGATGGTAGCGCTACCCATACTTTGGTCTTGGGTTACACTGCGCAGCAGGACGGGGATGATGTCCTTATGTGTTTTACAGCCCGAGGCCGCTTTCCCGCAAAGCGGACGGTCGCGGGCACGACAAGCGAGATCGAGGAACCCCATGGACAGACAGGAAGGTCGTTCACGCAAGCGTCACCGTGGTCAGGGTCGCGTCACTCTGGCGGATGTGGCTCGCCAGGCTGGCGTGGCGCCCATCACCGTATCGCGAGCGCTGAACACGCCGGGGCGGGTCTCAGAAGCGGTAAAGGCACGGGTGGATGCGGCGGTAGAGGCACTTGGCTATGTGCCGAACCTTATTGCGGGGGGGCTGGCCGCCGCGGGTACCCGGGTGATTCCGGTGATCGTGCCATCGCTGGCCATCCTGACCTTTATCGAAGTCATCGACGCCATCCAGAAACGGCTCGAGGCCGCCGGCTATCAGATGCTGCTGGCCACCACCGACTGGGATCTGGATCGCGAGGCAGGGCTGGTCGACACCGTACTGGGCTATTCACCCTCGGGTGTCATCCTGACCGGATTGCGCCATCACCCTCGGGTGATCACCCGCCTCAAGGAATGGGGGCGTCCGGTGGTCGAAATCATGGAGGTGGGGGAAGATCCCATCGACATGAACGTGGGCGTCGATGGACTGGCGCTGGGGCGTGCCATGGCGCGCCACCTGCTGGACAAGGGCTATCGCCGGATCGTATTTGCCGGGTCCCATCTGGGGCATGACTATCGTGCAGCCCAGAGGCTCGAGGGACACCAGCAGGCGCTGGCTGAGGCAGGGCTTTCACAAGGGCAGGTACTTGAATACGCCGAGCCTGCGTCCTACGCGGTGGGGGCGAGGGCGCTGGCAGACCTGCTGGCGATGACTCCCCGGCCGGACGCGGTGGCCTGTTCCAACGACATCCTGGCGAGCGGCATCTTGCTGGCGGCGAGCAAGCAGGGCATCCGTATTCCGGACGAGTTGGCGGTAGGGGGGTATCTGGGACTGCCGTTGGCCGAGCACCTGTCGCCCCCACTTACGACACTGGCGGTGGCGCGCAGTGACATGGGACGACAGGCAGCCGAGCTATTGCTGCAGCGACTGGAGGGAATGACACCAGCGGAGCCTGTGCGGGACCTGGGCTTCACCCTGGTGGAAGGGGGCAGTACCTAAGACGCTGCTCAGTTATCCGGTACCACCCCGGGCTCCCGGTAGATCACCCCTTCACGCTGGCGCTCCTGCTCGGACTTGTGCTCATCCACCGGCGGCACCCCCCAGACGGTTTCCTTGCGGCCGTCATCGTAGGAGTAGGTGGTGCACCCGCTGAGACTGGCCAGCAGCACGCAGGCCAGCAACGAGCAGGACAACACCAGGCGCGCGCTACGTCCTTGCGCTGCAGGCGTGCGGTCAGTGCTGCGGCCTGACCTGGCCAGGTGAAGCGGTGTGAAATCGGGCATGTTGACTCCCTGTCAGAGGCGACGAGGCCTTGGGACGGCTCGTGATGCATCAGTATACCTGCTGAGGGCTAGATCAGCAGCGGTACATAGACCACCAGCAGCAGCACGCCGATCAACCCCAGCAGATAGGGCAGAATCGCCCGAGTGATGCGCTCAAGCGGTAGCTGCGTCACCGACGATGCGACATATAGATTGATCGCCACCGGGGGCGTGATCATGCCAATGGCCAGCCCCACCACGATGATCAGGCCGAAGTGCACCGGGTCGATGCCGAGTTGTGTGACCAACGGCAGCAGTACCGGTGTCAGGATGATCAAGGCGCTGGCGGTCTCGATAAACACCCCCGTCAGCAGGATGACCGCCACGACCAGCAGCAGCACGATGTAGGGATTGGTCGACAGCGACAGCACCGATGACGCGATCTGAGCCGGAATCTGCGCACTCGACAGTGTCCAGCTGAGCACCGCGGAGGTGGCGATGACCAGCATGATCACCGAGGTGGTGATGGCCGACTGGATCATCACGCGGTAGACGTCCTTGAGACTGAGGTCGCGATAGACGAACAGCGACACCAGCAGCGCATAGACCACCGCGACGACCGCCGCCTCGCTGGGGGTGAAGATGCCCGAGAAGATGCCACCCAGGATGATGACCGGTGTCATCAGTCCCCAGCTGGCGGCGCGCAAGGTGCGTGCAATGGTCGCCAGTGATAGCGGACTACCGTGGGGATACTGACGTCGATGGGCCTGGACCAGAGCAATCCCGCCGAGTCCGAGTCCCATCGCCAGGCCTGGCAGGAAGCCCGCCAGAAACAGGTCGGACACCGACTCCTGGGCGATCACCGCATAGATGATCATCGGCACCGATGGCGGGATGACCACCCCGATGGTGCCGCTGGCCGCGATCAGACTGGCCGCGGAGGCCGGATCGTAGCCCTTGCGCTTGAGCTCGGGCACCAGGCTGGATCCCACCGCTGCGGTGGTGGCAGCACCTGAGCCAGAGATGGCGGCGAAGAACATGCCGGCGAGTACCGAGACCAGGGACAAACCGCCCTTGAGGAAGCCGAACAGGCTGTCGGCGAAGTCCACCAGCTTGCGACTGACCGCGCCCTGTGCCATCAGGTCACCGGTCAGGATGAACATCGGCACCGCCACCAGCGCAAAGGTATTGATGCCCTGGAACATCTGTTGCGGCACGACGGCCAGCGGCGTGCCCTGCATGACCAGCGTGGCCAGGGTGCTGGCACCGATGGTGAAGGCGATGGGCACGCCCAGCAGCATCAGCACGAAGAAGGCAATGAGCAATAGCAGCATCAGGCGTCACCCCCATGGTGGGCGGTCGTCCGTCCGGCGATCTCGTTGAGTATCGCGACAAGGGTGGTCCACGCCATCAGCACCGCCGTCAGCGGCATCACCGCATACACCCAGGTCATCGACAGGCGCAGTGAGGCTGACTTCTGAAAGCTCTGTAGCTGCATGTAGTTCCAGCCGATGATGGCCAGGGCCACCAGGAACACCAGGACGCACAGGTGCGCGCACAGGCGAGCCGCCTTGCCGCTGACGCCGGGCAGGGCATCCACAACGAAAGTGACGGCGATGTGGCGGCCGGAGCGATAGGCCAGGGTGGCGGCCAGGAAGGTGATCCAGACCAGCAGGAAGCGGGCGACTTCTTCGGTCCAGCCGACGGCGGTGAAGGCCACCCGTGAGACGATCTGCAGGGAAATGACGCCAATCAGCGCCGCCATGGCGATAAACACCACGGGGCGCGTGACGGCGTCGAGTCCCTGCTCAAGACGTTCGAGCAGGGACAGCACTTAGTTTGACTCCTGTTGCGCCTGTGCAGACTGCCCCAGCGCTTCCTGGATGCGCGGCAGATAGTCACCGAACTGGTCGCCGTAGGTCTCGTACACTGGCGTTACCGCCTGCTGGAAGGCGGCGATATCCGGCGATTCCTCGATGGTCATGCCTGCCTCGCGCAGCTCGGCCAACTGCTGTTCCGCCATGGCCGCGTTCTGTTCGCGCTCGTATTCTGCTGCCTGCTGCGCGGCCGATGCGACCACTTCCTGGGCGGCCTCGGGCAGCTTCTGCCAGCTGGGCATGCCCATCACGAAGATGGCGGGTGCATAGGTGTGGCGTGACAGCGTCATGTAGTCCTGGGTCTCGTTGAGCTTGAACGAGTGGACCACGTTGATCGGGTTTTCCTGGCCGTCGATGGTGCCTTGCTGCATGGCCGTCAGGGCTTCGGTCCAGGCCATGGGCACGGCGTTGGCACCCAGCTCGCGGAAGGTGTCGACGTAGACCGGGTTTTCCATCACGCGGATGCGCAGGCCTTCGATGTCTTCCGGGGTCTTCACCGGACGCTCGGAGTTGGTCAGGTTGCGGAAACCACGCTCAGCGTAGGCCAGGCCCTTGAGATTGACGTCTGCCAGCTTGTCGAGCAGCTCCTTGCCGATCGGTCCGTCCAGCACCGAGTAGGCTTCTTCCGGTGACGCGAACAGGAACGGCAGTTCAAACACCGCCATGGGCTCGACAAAGTTGGCGACCGGACCATTGGTGATCACGCCCATGTCGACGGTGCCGATCTGCATGCCTTCCAGCAGCGTGCGCTCATCACCCAAGGTGGCGTTGGCAAAGATCTCTACATCGACCTTGCCATCGGTACCGGCTTCCACCAGTTCCTCGAACTTGGTGGCGGCCAGGTGAAAGCCATCCTGCTCGTTGACCACGTGGGCCAGGCGCAGAGTGATCGGGTCCATGTCGGCGAAGTCGTCCGCCAGGGCGACAGGGGCGGCGAGCACAGAACCCGCAGCGATGGCAGCGGTGAGGGTAGCGAGGGCGAAGGGCGAGGACCGGCGTGACGCGAGATGGCGTGTCATGACACTTCCTTGGAGTCGTGTTCAGCGAAGCAGGGCGCCTCATCCCGAGCCGAATCATCGAGATGATTCGGACGGGAAGATAACGCACCTTGATTTTTAAGGGCTTTTATTTAGAGGCTGAAGGTCTTCAGCCACAAGGAATCATGCCGGAAGCGGCGCCACGCGGTCAATTCGGGGGGAGAGGTGCCATCAGCCCTTGAGGTGATCGGCGTTGTGCAGTTCACGCTGATCCGCGGGGGGCGGTGTCCACTGATAGATCCAGGTCTCGGTCAGGGGATTGCCGTCCTTGTCACGCAGGTACAGGCGCAGGTTGATCGGCTCGCTGCCGTCGTCCGGTGGTACGACGTCGAACATGGCGCGGTAGCCTTGGATCGCAGCCAGCGGGCGGGCCGAGGTGATTTCGATCTCGCCGGCGCTGGCCTCGATCACGGCCTCTACGTCCACCTCCTGGTCGTCGTCGAAGGGGAAAGGCCCGCCACGGAAGTCGACGGCAAACCGCCAGCTGAAGTACTCGCGCAGCTGGCCGACGACGCCCCCAAGCCCTGTACGGGTGGCGACGCAGCGGGCCAGGCTGGGCTGGCGGGCGGGCAGGTCATACCAGCTGAGGCGGTAGGAGTAGCGCAGCTCCTGGCCCGGCTCCACCGGTGTCTGTGGGCGCCAGTAGGCCACGATGTTGTCGAAGGTTTCGTCCTTGGCCGGCAACTCCACCAGGTCGATGCTGCCTTCCCCCCAGCCTTCGGTGGGCTCGACCCAGACGCTGGGACGGCGATCGTAGTAGACGCCGTCATCCTGATAGTGGTCGAAGTCGTGATCGCGCTGGGCGAGGCCAAAGCCCTGAACATCGGTGGCGGCGTAGGCGTTGTAGCGCAGGCTGGAGGGGTTGACCAGGGGACGCCACAGCCATTCGCCGTCGCCGGTGTGAATGCTCAAGCCGTCGGAATCATGGATCTCGGGGCGCCAGTCGTAGTTGACGTCGCGGTCGTTCTCGCCGACCAGGTACATGCTGGTCAGTGGTGCGATGCCCAGTCGTTCGATGGCCTTGCGTGGATACAGCGTGGCGGCGACATCCATCACCACACCTTCAACATTGCGGCGGATGTCGAAGCGGTAGGCCCCGGTGGTGCTTTCCGACTCGAGCAGCGCATAGACGATCACGCTATTGTCGCCGTCTGGCTGTTCCAGCCAGAAGCGGGTGAAGTCCGGGAACTCCTCCGGCGTATCGCGGGCGGTATCGATGGCCAGGCCGCGGGCCGACAAGCCGTATTGCATGCTCTGGCTGACCGCGCGGAAATAGCTGGCGCCAAGGAACGAGGCAATATCGCGCTCCGGCTCCTGATGATGGTGCAGGCGGAATCCCGCAAACCCGAGCTGCGGCGACAGCGCGTCGGTATCGACGACGGGGCTGTCGTCTTCACCGCCAAAGCGAAACAGCTCGGGGTCGTAGGCCAGCTCCTGGGCCTGCCCCTCGCTGACCTGGTAGATCCTCACCGGCGTGGTAAAGCCCCTGCCCAGATGAAACAGCTGTCCCGTGTAGGGGCCATTGCTGTCCTTCCACAGGGCGTGGTCGGCGCGATAGCCGATGGACTGGTAATCGTCCCAGGACAGCGACTTCAGCTGTTCAGGCAGTTCGCCCTCGTGATCGTCGTGGGGCTGCTGTGACAGGTGCCGAGCAAAGCCCTTGAGCCAGGCGTAGTCAAAGGCCACCTTGTCGCCGGTGGTGTTCAGGCGCTGGTCCATCGCCGCGAGCAGGGGGGAAATCGGCAGGGCATAGGCGCTTAGCGCGGTGGCGGCCTTCAGAAAATCACGTCGCTGCATGTCCATCATCCTTGTGGTGAGCAAATGCCGTGTCAGCAGGTGGCTGCTGTGAAGTGCGCGGTACGGGCCTGGGAAGACCCGAGCATCCAGCGCTACGACTGCTCGAATCAGCAAAGGTTCACCGATGGGAAGATCGTCGACGCGGTGACCGCCAGCAGCGGATGCGTCGATAGATCCGTGGGGAAGGCAGCGAAGGGGAAAGGCAGCGAAGGGGAAAGGTGTCGTAGGAAAGATGGCGGGGAAGGATGGCGGGGCAAATGTGTCTGTTATTGTTACCATGCTAATTAAATGCTAGTCTTCGCGGCCGCCCTGGGCGCTCGTCGAGTGAAGCATTGGGCACGTTGACCTGTGCATGGCGCATCACCGCCGCCCCCAGGGAAGGATGACGGCGAAGTGAGCGATTTCGAGCAAGAGGAACCCCATGACCCCCGATCAGCGCTTCAAGTGGCTAGTGCGCCTGGCCTTGGGCCTGTTTGTCCTGATGTTTGGCTATTTTGTGGTGGCCGATACCTACATGCCGATGACCCCGGAAGCGCGAGTCATGCGTCCGGTCGTGCGTATTGCGCCGGAAGTCAGTGGCCCGGTGGCCCGTGTCGACGTGTCCAACAATGTCCACGTCGAGGCTGGCGATGTGCTGTTTCGCCTGGACCCCGCGCCGTTCGAGCTGGCGCTGGAGCAGGCGCAGCTAGAGCGGGAGGCCGCGCGCCAGGAAAATGACACCCTGGGCGCGAGTATCGCCTCCGCCAGGGCGACCTTGGATGCCGCCAGGGCGCGAGCGCAGGAGAGCCGCCAGGAGCGCAGTCGCGGCGAGCGCTTGATTGGCCAGGGCAGTATCTCGCGGCAGCGGCTGGATGGCCTGGTGGCCACCGATCGCCAGGCTCAGGCAGAGGTCAAGGCAGCCGAAGCGGAAGTGGCGCGCCTGGAGGTGGAGCTGGGGGCTGAAGGTGACGCCAACCTGCGCCTGCGTCAGGCCCGTAACGCGGTGGAACAGGCGCGCCTGGACCTGGAGCACACAGTGGTGCGCGCCCAGCATTCCGGCATCATCAGTAACCTGCAGCTGGAAGTGGGCGACTACGCCACCCAGGGACAGCCGCTGGTGGCGCTGATTTCCGACGAGCTGGACGTGATCGCTGACTTTCGCGAAAAGAGTCTGCGCAAGGTCGCGGCCGGTGATGATGCCAAGATCGTGTTTGATGGCCTGCCCGGCCAGGTGTTCAGTGCCCGGGTTGAACAGCGTGATGCCGGTGTCCGCGATGGCCAGGTCAGCGCCGATGGCAACCTGGCTGACATACCGACCACCGACCGTTGGCTGCGCGATGCGCAGCGTCTGCGCCTGCATCTGACGCTGACCGATGACGTGCCTCAACGGCTGCCGACAGGGGCTCGTGCCACCGTGCAGCTGTTTCCCGGTGACCACCCCATCGCCCATCCGCTGGGGGCCTTGCAAGTGCGGCTGATGTCCTGGCTTCACTATGTCTATTGATCGCTCTCGATCCTCTGACAGCGCACGGTCGTCCGATACGCCCGTGCCGAGCGACAAGCCCGCACCGCGGCCGTCGAAACTAAGCCGTAACGACTTGCGCCAATGCCTGCGTATCGCGGTAGGCGCCTGGATCGGTTTTCTGGTCAGCCAGTTGATGCATTGGAACTACGGCGTCTTCTTTACCGTGTTTCCGATGTTTCTGCTGGGCATCATCCCCGTGTTCAATGCCCATGTGGTGCGTCAGTTCCTGGGCAATGCCTGTCTTAACGTGGTGGAGATCAGCTTGGTGGTGGGCCTGACCCAGCACCTTCCCGCAGTGATGACCGGCCTGGTGTTCCTGATGTTTCTAGGGCGCTTCACCTTGATGGCGCGCGGCCCGCTGTTCGTGTTTGGTGCCAATGGGGTACTGACCCTCAGCATCATGCTGCATTTTTCCAGCTATCCCGATCTCGACCTGTTCGACCTGCTGACCAGCAATACCGTAGCCAGCCTGTTGGCGGTGGCGATCGCGGCGCTGATGCATAGCGTCTTTCCTGACGTTGACCCGCGCCAGCCGCCTCCGCCCCAGCTCAAGAGCGTGTCGCTGCAGCGTCATCAGGCATTGATTGGCGCGATTACCGCGACGCTGTCGTTTCTGGTGTTTCAGCTGCTCGATCTGCGCGATTCCCTGTCGGCGCAGATGGCGACCATCCTGATTCTGTTCGCCCTTGGCTATCACGGCGCCAAGGCGTCTGCTCATCGTCGGGCGATAGGGACCTTGCTGGGCTGTAACCTGGCGCTGTTGCTGCAGTTGATTCTGTTCACCAAGAGCAGTCACCTGCCGCTGGTGCTGCTGGCCTACGGCATTGGCCTGCTGCTGTTTGCTCGCGAGCACGTTATCGAAAAGGCCGGGTCGGGTATCGGCTTTGGCGGGCTGACGACGCTGGGCATCCTGTTTGGCCAGTATCTTCGCCCCAACCAGGACCTGGTGGTGGATGCGCTGTACCGGTTCAGCTCGATGTGCGTCGCCCTGATGGCGACCTTGGTGGCCATGGCCGTGCTGCATCGATTGCTGGATCTGTGGCCGGCGGTATCCAGTCGCGGCGACGACGATCAGGGCTGAGGTTTCTCGGCGGACTATTAGTGATTGAGTGCTGGTGGGTGAGTGTTCGTGGATAAACGCCGCTGACGCTGTTGGCATTCTGCTTAAGACGCCCATCGCCTGGCCAGCCTACGCTTGCAGATAGGGGCCGCACCGCTATGGCCCCAATCCGTTCCTAATCGACCCTATTCGACGCTATCCGACCGTATTCGATAGTGCGCTTCAGTCACGTCCCGCTGGCGTCAGGCCGTTGGGCTCTGCGCCAATCTACTCCTTGCTGGCCAGCGTCTTTTCGCCCGGTACCGGTATGGTCACCAGCCCGTAGGAGTGCACCTCGGCACTGCCCGGATAGGCGTCGACCACCGACAGGCTGCCATCGTCGTGGTCGATCTCGAACACCCAGGTCTTGCCGGTGTTACCGCTGATGACGTTGACATAGTGGCCGTCGGCGCTCAGGTCCATGTCGGCGAAGTACTCGTTGTAGTCCTCGGCCCGATAGGCCGCTTCCTCGAGCAGGGCGATGCTGCCATCTTCCGGATCGATGCTGTAGGTCGACAGGCTGGACGTGTGGGAGTTGGTGGTCCAGGCGTAGCGTCCGTCCGCCGAGGTGGTGACCCAGCAGGCGGCCTGCTCGCCACCCCAGATGTCGGTTCCCGTCATCACATCCGCCGACACCATGGTGAGCTGGCCGTCGGCGTCGATGTCATAGGATGACATCGAGCCCGTCTGGCCCTCGTACTCCTGCAGGAAGGGGTATTTGGCCTTGCTCTCATCCGAGGATGGATGGAACTGATAACCCTGGGTGATATAGCGGGTCTCGGTAACCAGCAGGGTACTGTGGCCATCGGGCCGAGTGATCAGCTTGGTGCCGATGGGCAGCGCAAAGAAGCGGTCTTCCGACAGGTGCGGCGACGGCAGGCTGGATACTGGCGTCTGCGACAGCAGGCCATCGTCGTCGACCGCGTAGACGTGCACCATTCCTGTAAGAAAGCCCACCACGGTGAGGTACTTGCCGTCCTCGGTAAATTCCATGCTGACCGGTGAGTCGTCCAGTGGTCGCAGTGAATTCGCCAGCTCCGTCAGCTGGCCGTTTCCATCGATGGTGAAGCCCTTGATCACGCCGGGCTCGTCATTGGCCCCATTGGTGCTGGCGACGTACACCAGCCCGGCATGGCCATCGATGGCCTTGGGCTTGGCCCCGCCAGCGTCAACCACGTTGTTGAGGGTAAGGGTCAGGTCGTCTTGTACGTGCAGCGATGACAGGGTGCCATCGCCGATGTTGGCCACCAGCACATTGCGGTCGTCGGCGGAGCGCCAGACGCCATAGGCCGAGCCTAGAGGATCAAGGCCGCCATCCATGCCGTTGCCAGCGCCACCGGTGGGGTATTCGCCAATCTTTTCCAGGGTGCCGTCATCAAACTGACGCCAGGCCACCAGCGAGTTCTGTTGCTGATGGTTGGTGGCGACATAGACGCCCCCGGTCACTTCCTTGGCCATGGTCGGCAGGGAAACCGAGAGCAGCAGCGCTGTCATTACGACGGGTGTCTTCATAGGGGTGCCTCTTCCTCGGCCTGCTCCTGGGGCTGCCTGTCAAACTGTGCTCGACAGGCGCTTAGTTCAGGTAAATCTTAGGCAAGAATGGCGGCCATGAAGGCTTTTAACTGTCGTCAAACGAGCGTTGCTCGCGGAAGATGCGCAATTCCGTGCTATGGCTAGGCGATGTCCGAAAAGTCGGCGAGCGAAGGTTAGACAAGGCAAAAATCGGTGAAAAAGCGCAGTTTACGGGGTGTAAATGAGCATTTTGATCCTATTTTTAACGCTGTATTACCGAGCGCAGGCACTTTTCAGACGAGCCCTACGGCTCCTGGGACAGGGGACGGCGGTCCCATAGCGGCGGGTCCCCTACCTGTTCCGTGACGTAGTCGACGAACAGCGCCACCTTGCGCGGCCCCAGGCGAGACGCGGCGTAAAGCAGGTGAATGGACCGCTCTTCCGGGGCCACCTCCCACTGCCATTCGGTAAGTAGCGCTACCAGGCTGCCTTCATCCAGCTCCTTGGCGATCATCCAGGAGGGAAACAGCACGATGCCCTGGCCCAGTACCGCGGCGTGGCGAAGGCTCGGCGCGTCGTCACTGTGCAGCGAGCCGTCCACGTCCAGGCGCTGAAAGTCCGCCGTGCCAGGTTGGCGCCAGAACCAGCGCTGGCGGCCGTACTCACCCTGGTAGCGCAGGCAGTCGTGGTCGAGCAGGGCGGCCGGAGATGTCGGGGTGCCAGCTGTCGCAAGATAGTCAGGAGACGCCGCCACGATATAGCGCATGGGCGCCAGCGTGCGTGCGACCAGGTTGGAGTCGGTCAGTGGGCCGACGCGAAAGGTCACGTCGGCTGCGCTGCGCACCGGGTCGACGAACTGGTCGGTCAGGCGTAGTTCTGTCGTGATCTTGGGGTAGCGCCGGGAGAAGCCACGAATCAACGGCACGACCTGGCGCTCGCCAAAGGCGACCGGGGCGTTGATGGTCAGGGTGCCGGCCGGTTCATTCTTGGCCGCGGTGATGTTCTCCGTGGCGGCGTCCAGGTCGGCAAGCACAGGACGAATCGCCTCGATGTAGTGCTTGCCTGCCTCGGTCAGCTCCACTGCGCGGGTGTGACGGTGGAACAGGGCTTGCCCCAGGCTGCGCTCCAGCGTCTGAATCTGCCGTGAAATGGATGACACCGCACGATGGCTGCGGTGTGCCGCGGCGGTGAAGCCACCAGCATCCACGACCAGCCGAAAGGTGCGCAGCGCGTTCAGGTCAACGTTGCCTTTCATGCAATAAACCTTTGCCATCATAGCGATTGTCGCAAGTGTTTATAGGTCCACAATGGGACACCGTCAATCCACAACGACGGCTACCGTCTAGGGATATCTTCATGCAGAAAGGCAACGCACTTGTTGTCGGTGCGACCGGCATCACCGGTGGCAACCTCGCCCAGTACCTCGTCGCCAGTGGCTGGACCGTCTACGGCATGTCGCGCAGTGGCACCACCACCAGCGGCGTCATCCCGGTCGCCGCTGACCTGCTCGATCCGCAGGCCACCGCCGACGCCCTGGCAGGGCTGCCGATCAGCCACGTGTTCTACTGCACCTGGACACAGCGCAGCACGGAGCGGGAGAATGTCGAGGCCAATGGCGCCATGATGAACCACCTGTTCGCCGCGCTGGACCCTGCGCGCCTCGAGCACGTGTCTCTGGTGACGGGCACCAAGCAGTACCTGGGATCCTTCGAAGCCTATGGCAGCGGCCAGGTGGAGACACCGTTTCGCGAGTCCGCTGAGCGGGTGCCGGGTCCCAACTTCTACTACACCCTTGAAGACATCATGCTGGAGGTGGCGGAACGCTACGGCATCCGCTGGAACGTGCACCGTCCCCATACGGTGATTGGCTACGCCTCCGGCAACCTCATGAACATGGGCACCACGCTTGCGGTGTATGCCTCGATCTGCCGGGCCACCGGTCAGCCGTTCATCTTCCCGGGGTCCCAGCAGCAGTGGAACTACCTGACGGACCTGACCGATGCCCTGCTGTTGGCCCGCCAGATGGAATGGGCCGCGCTGGCGCCGGGAGCGGCCAACCAGGCCTTCAACACGGTAAACGGGGACACCTTTCGCTGGCGCCGGATGTGGCGGGAGATTGGCGAGTACTTCGGCCTCGAGGTGGGCGAATGCCCCCAGACCCCACAGCCTCTGGCAGAGCAGATGGCCGGTATCGAGGACACCTGGAAGGACATTGCCAAGCGCCATGACCTGGTCCAGGACGATGTCAGCAAGCTGGCGTCCTGGTGGCACACCGACGGCGACCTTGGCCGCACCCAGGAGTGCGTGAACGATATCAACAAGAGCCGCGAGTTTGGCTTCCACGAGCATCGCGAGACCCGGGCGGTCTTCCTCGACCTGTTCGACCGCTTGATCGCGGAGCGGGTGATTCCACCGGTGGCGTAAGCCAACATCGCTGTCGCCGCACGTTCGGGCCAGGCCATAACAGGCCTGGCCCGCTTGTGTTCTGCCCCTGGGACTGCCTATAGCCTGGCGACCGGCAGCTCGTCCCAGCGGGTGGTGTAGCGGGGTGTGCGGTGTTCGCACTTCAGTTGCCAGGCGGCGTTGTCACTGGCCTTGCCGAGGCTCAGTGCCCCGCGTCCGTGCTTGCGGTTGATCGCGTCCAGAGTATCCATCAGGCGTTCATTGCGCTGGGTATCGGCGCTTTCGCTGGCGAAGATGTCATGCTGCAGGGTGGCCTTGTCCTGCAGGTCGAGGAGCATCACCCCCGCCTTCATGTACTGGTGGCCCTGGCGATGCATGCGTGCCAGCGCCTGGGTCGCGGTGGCCACTATGGCCAGGCTGTCGTCGCTGGCGGTAGGGAGTGGCACCACCAGCGACGGATGATGCTGGGGCTGGTCGGGGCGGTGGCGATTGGTACGCAGAAAGACCTGCACCGCTCGGGCAACGCTGCCCTGGCGGCGAAGCTTTTCAGCTCCGCGCGTGGCGTGGGCGCGCACGGCCTGGCGAAGCTGCTCCAGGTCCCCGGTGGGGCGCCCGAAGGAACGGCTGGTCATGATGCGCTCCCTGGGGACATCGCTGTCTTCCGGGGCCAGGCAAGACTCTCCTCGTAGCTCGCGCACGGTGCGCTCCATCACCACGCTGAAGTGGCGGCGCACGTGCTTCGGGTCTGCTTCTCGCAACTGCCAGGCCGTGTGGATACCAAGCGTTGCCAAGCGCGCCGCGCTGCGACCGGCCACACCCCACACCTCGGCCACCGGCAAGTGCTCCAGCCAGCGTTGGGTGTCTGTGCTGTCTGCTTCCATCAGGCAGACGCCATGGCCGTTGGGGTCCTTCTTGGCGCGATGGTTGGCGATCTTGGCCAGGGTGCGGCTGCTGGCAAGACCCACGCCTACCGGAATCCCGGTATGGCGCTGCACCGTGCGTCGCAATTCAACACAGTGGCCGATCAGGCGATCGCTGGCGAAGCCCTCGAAGTCCAGAAAGGACTCATCGATGCTGTAGACCTCTACCTGGGGGCAGAAGGTGTTCAGGGTCTCCACCACTCGTCGTGACATGTCCCCGTACAAGGTGTAGTTGCTCGACAGCAGGACGCATTGGCGCTTCAGGCGCTGGTCGATCTGGAAGGTGGGGATGCCCATGGGCACGCCGAGATCCTTGATTTCCTGACTGCGAGCGATGACACAGCCATCGTTGTTGGACAGCACCGCCACCGGCTTGCCGCGCAGGCGCGGATCAAACACCCGCTCGCAGCTGACGTAGAAATTGTTGCAGTCGACCAGCGCGATCATGACGGCGTGCCCTGGTAGGCCGAGCTGGCATGACGGCGGGACGTCCCTTGCGGCAGCGCATGGATGCTGTGCGTCACCACTCCCCATACATCGCAGTCGTGGCCGTTCAGGGCAATCGGCGGGTAGGCCTCGTTGGCCGCCAACAGATAGGGCCGGTCGCCCAGCTTGCCCAGCTGCTTGCAGGTCAGCTCACCGTCCACGCTGGCGATCAGCACCGCGCTCTGGCGCGGCTCCAGCGACCGGTCGACGATCAGCAGGTCGCCGTCGAAGATGCCCAGCTCCTTCATCGACTCGCCCTTGGCGCGCAGATAGAAGGTCGAGCTGGGGTGGGGCACCAGGTGCGCCACCAGATCGAGCTGGCCTTCCAGATAGTCATCCGCCGGCGATGGAAAGCCCGCGCGAACCTCGCCAGCCGCCAACGGCAGCGGAGCCCCCGGCGCCCGCTCATCCACCCGGCCCAGCACCTCGAGATGCACCGTCATGGTTCCGCCCTCATCGGTATAGCCAAACGAGCAACAAGGTTGATGTGGTGCATGGTGCCTCCCGCAACGGATAGATACTGTTCGTATGTACAGTATCAGCAGCAGAAAGCCTCCGCCAGCCAGGCAGCACCCGGACCAAAGTTGGCTTGGTGGCCCTTTGGTGTGTCCCGGCGGGGTGGGTGGGGAGGGAGAGTCGGATGGCAGGAGAGGACTGGAGAGCAAGGTGGGAAGAGGTGGCGTAGGAATCATCTGAACTGATGGCGAGAGCGGAGGTGTTGGATAAGCGACTGCTTACCTGTGGAGGAGATTGTTTCGCAGTACTTTTCACGGAGTTAAGTCTGTGAGAAGCGATATAACTGGAGGTCGCTTGTTTTTATCGGTGACAAACGAGATTTTAACGTTTCAGCTACTCCGAAATTTTTTGGTCGTAATAAGACAAAAGGGAGTCTGCGAAAACTGGCGATATGGCCTGTTTCGCAGTAGTCTTCGATAGGCTGTGCTGATTTTGGTGGTGTGTTTGTGCCGAGAAGGCTGGCAATGGGATGTGTAGTGGTTGGCTGGTAATTGGAGTAGTGGGGGCCGGGCGCATGCGGGCTGAGATACAGAGGAGTGGTGTGAGGTGACCGCTTTCGACCCTAAGCGGTCATGCCTGCAAAGGCAGCAAGCGCGTTTATTGGTGTTATGTAGCCACGTCGACGAAAGTTCACATAAAAGTAAATGGGTTGGTGTGGCGGTATAAGAATGTTGAACGCGCGTGCTCGTTCAAGTCAATAAACGAGCGCGCTGTCTAATACCTGTTAAGCACAAGGAAGGTTCATGCACGCGAACATAGCCCGCTACGGAATAATTCTGAATACGGAACATTTCGAGGAGTGCGTGGCGTTCTATCGAGACCTCTTTGGATTGCGTCAGCTATTCGAGAAAAAGGAGGGTGACTTCAAGCTCACCTGTCTCGAGTATGGGCACGGCTACTTGATGATTGAGCAAGGAGGCAGGGCGAAGAGCGGCGTTAAGTCAGCGACTGAGGGTAGTTTCAAACTTCGCTTTAATGTCGAGGATTTGGAGGCGGCTCTGGCGGAAATAAGGGCATGGGGTATTCAGGCCGAAATCCAGGAAAGTTCTTGGGGCCGGACTATCAATATCAGCGATCCCGATGGTAACCGGGTAGGTGTCAGAGATGAAGCCGGTTTCGTCCACCAGCTCAATGCTTAACAAGCCGCTTAAGTTCGTTCCCGGCCTATCGGCCGTCCACCGGACGCCTTTGTCAGGGCGCCGCTTAGCTCAGCGTTAAGTGAACGAGTCAGCGCATGAGTACACAAGGATCAGTTATGGAAATATCGGAGAAGCTATTAGCTGAAATGGACACTTGGCCCACTAAGCCAGTACCCAAGGTTTTATTCCATGGGTGTCGGGATGGTGACCTCGGGTTGGACTTGAAGAGTGGCATCATATCTGGTGAGAAATGGTTTTCAACCGATCCATTTTACGCGGGAGAATACGCATGGCACTGGAGTCGTCCAGATGTTGGTGAGACTTTGCGTTTGGAAGTTGAAGTGACTCATGAGCATTTAGCTATTGAGTGTCCGCATCGGCTCGATGGTGCAAACTGGCCACCTTTTTTGGCTGAGTGTTTTCCAAATGTTCCGCTTGGCTACGAGCTGAGCTACCACTTTCAAAGTACCTTGAAATCGCATATTGATGCTCTAGCGGTAGATGGTCTGTGCTCTTACATTTCCAACGGTGGAAAAGAAGTTTGCATTCCTGAGGTTGAAAAATTTGTCGTAATCCGTCGGCAAGTGATCCTACCTAAAACCAAAGATGAGTATCGGGAGCAAAATGGACTTCTCTAAAGCACTTAACAATCGGCTGCACGGCGACCGGTTTTCCGCTGCTTCGCAGCTCCAAACCGGCGCGTGAGCCGGGCGTTAAATTCAGGGGGATTTGTGCCTGACTGGGCCATTAAGTTCTTTGGTTCGATCTCATCTGTGAAATCAGCAGCAAGAGCTCTAGGGACGGTCTTGCTTGTTCTATTTGTTTGGCAGCCAGCCTCGCAAGTATTCTCTAACATTGGCTTTCCCGATGATTACACAATTCTATTTCTTACAGTTGGGGCGCTCTCCGTTTCTTACCTTGTAGTTAGGTCGCTTGAGGTTGGATGCCTAAAGATCACAAATATGCAGAACGATCGAAAAGCCAGGATAAAAAGAGAGAGCGATCTGGCCAGCTTTGAAAAAAAGGTAAGAACATCCCTGCCACACCTAAAGCCCACGGAACTTAGGGTACTACGGGAACTGGTTGAATCTGAGCAGCGTATGGATATCCGACGTGAAGGAGTGAGCTGGCTGAGCAAGTCGGGTTGGATCTCAAAAATACATCAAGCATCCGCTACTGAGTTTGTTTTCCAGCTGAGCCCTGTGGTCAGCCAACTTTTTATTGAGTTCGAAGAAAATCGATTTAAAGAGATGGTGGATCAAACGATTTCCAACCTTACTGAGCCGCAGCGAGAGTTTATGAAGCTTTTTTGGCAAGAGTCGATAGTTCATGGCACGAGAGAAAGCCAAAACTTAATGCCCCATGAAATCTATCAGGCTGGCTCGGGATTGGTCACTTTACTTGGACTTTCAAAATCAGAATGGCGTGAAGATGGGCACCTGTGCGAGCGGTTTGTACTTAATGACTACGCAAAGTCGAGGCTAGAAAGTGAAATTTTTGGTATGCCTCCTGTTCGGATTGAAGCCGATCTGAATCTCGAATATGTAGAAGGGTCCCGTGCCACAGGTGGTGGAGCACGAGGTCGAATTTAACAACCACAGGCACGGCGACGGCTGCTGCATTGCGGCTTCGCCTCCATTCAGCAGCCGCGCGTGCTGTTGGCGTTATATCAGCTCTGGCTGAATGTCCGTTACTGGCCGATAGCTGTCATTACGCCGCTCAGGCGGCGTGATCGTCGGTTTTTATTACGCTAGTCCCTCTAAAGCAATATCAGTCGACCTTGCACCGTAGATCTAGTCGATTGAATTTTGTAACGCCCTATCGCCGTAGACAGAGTTGACTCATTCGGGGGCCTAGGGGCGAATACGGTGTGGGAACTAAAAAGCACTAGTTGTTATCACCATCTCCAGCGTCAACATCGCTCAAGCGGTCTGTGCAAATATAGTTGGGGGATATTCACAGAGGGCGACGTAGGCAGTGCAGGGGGCAGCGGCTACGGGGCATATCTCGCTCACCATATGCGCTTGCGTCGCTCTAACTGCACCCGTTTCATCTACGCCCCCTCACTCATACCTTTCCTGCCAGCGCTTGATGGCGATTCGGTCCTTCAACAGTTCCAGCATATCGACCAGTACCTGTTCGGTGATCTGCTCGGTTTCGGGGTCGGTGCGCAGCCAGGCGTCGAGGCCGCTTTCGGCCATATGCTCGACGAGGGTCGAGAACTGGGGGGAGCGCAGGCCGGCGAGGGCTTCGTCGACGATATGGCAGGCAAGGTCGGACAGGGAGGTTTCCAGGCCCTGGGTCAGCTGGCTACCCATGGGCAGGCGTTTGAGGCGCTGCAGTTCTGGGGTCTCTGCCAGGGTGCGGGCCACCAGTCCGCGCACGTAAGCCAGGGTTTCGAAGCGGTTACGGTAGGCGATATCGCCCACCATATTCTCCAGGCGCTGGCTGATTTCCCGTACCAGCGCCTCCTTGCGCGGCGTGATGATCTTGTCGATGGCGGGTGAGGCCAGGCCCTCGCCGCTGGTCAGTTCGCGCTGGACATTGTCGAGCAGGCGAGTGGCGATACGGTCGGTGAGTTCTTCCATCAGGATGTCGACGTACTTGGCGACAACGCTGTAGACGTACCAGCGGCGCACATCGATCAGGCCGAGACGCTGCAGCCGGTGCAGCAGCGAGATGACCCGCAGCACACGCAGCAGGCGAAAGCCCCCCAGCGGAATACAGCCAAGCACGTCATACCAGTGCACAAAGGGGTAGAAGAACCAGCGATGGTAGCGACGCTCGGCGATGGCGACTGCCCAGCCCAGCAGCACATCCAAGAGGAAGACCGTGACGAAGGCCAGGTCGATCGTAAAGAAATTGGCGTGGATGTAGCGGTCGTAGGCGGCGTGCAGGCCAGGGGCGATACCCTCGAAGGCGGCATTCAAGGGCGGTAGCAGGTAGAGGCTGTCGAACAGCAGCAGTCCCAGGTTGATCACCACCAGGACGATGATCGCCAGGTCCCACGCCAGGTGGGCGCGCTCCAGGATGAGTGAGCGGGTTCGCTGTGTCGACATGGGCTCTCCGGCTGTGGGCGATTTAGGCTGCGTCTGGGTGGAATTCCTGCTGCTGGTCTACTGAAACAGCCGGCTCTGGCGCTGAATCCGGCGTTCGATGGCGCGGGCCAGCACCTGGTCGTTGGCGCTGGCCAGGGTAAAGGTCTTCTTGGCTCGCGTGACGGCGGTGTAGACCAGCTCTCGTGTCAGGATAGGCGAGAGGGTGTCGGGCATCACCAGCGCGGTATGCACGAACTCGGAGCCCTGGGACTTGTGCACCGTCATGGCGAAGACCGTTTCGACCCGCTGCAGACGACTGGGCAGCACCCAGCGAATGCCGCCCTGGCCGTCACCCGCAGGAAACGCCACGCGCAAGATGGTGCCGGCTTCGGGGTTGCCGAACTCCGCCGGTACCTGCAGGGCGATGCCGATATCCCCGTTCATCAGCTTCAAGGCGTAGTCGTTGCCGGTGACCAGCACCGGGCGGCCTTCGTACCAATGGGTATACAGGTCGGGCTTGTCGATCAGGCCGTGGCGCGCCAGTGCCTGCTCGATGCGCTGGTTCAGTGTCTCGACCCCATGATGCCCGCTGCGCAGCGGTGTCAGCAGCTGGAACTGGGCGTGGGCCTTTAGAATCTCTGCCGCCCACTGGTCCCACTCGCTGCGGTCGGCCGCTGTCGCTGGGCGTTCGCGGCTACCGCTGGCGGCGTCAGTTCCTGCATCGCTGCGCGCTTCACGGGGGCGAATGGCGTCAAGGTAGTAGCGGTAGCCCCAGGCGTTGTCGTGGCCACGGCCTTCGAGCACCAGCGTCATCAAGGCCCGTTCATCGTTACGGCGCAGACTCAGGCGCTGGGCCTCAGTAAAGGAGGGGGCATCCAGTACCGCCATGGCTTGTCGACTGTCTCCCGCATTGATGGCGCGAGCCAGCTGGCCGATGCCGCTCTGGTCATCGAAGCGGAACGAGTGACGCAACATGGCGATGGACTGATCCAGCGGGCGTCCACTACTGGCCTGTTCCGGGGGGAGGCAGAGCGCTGGCGGCAACTCGATACCGGTGGCGTCCTGCAACCACTGGGCGGTGTCCGGCTGATAGTGGCCTTCCTCCGCTCGCGCACACAGGTTGCCCAGCACGGCCCCGGCTTCGACGGAGGCCAGCTGGTCCTTGTCGCCCAGCAGGACCAGACGCGCCCTGGGGGGCAGTGCCTCCAGCACTGCCGCCATCATGTCAATGTCCACCATCGAGGCCTCATCCACCGCCACCATGTCCAGCGGCAGCGGGTTAAGACGATGATGCCGGAAGTGACGGGTATCCGGGCGCGCCCCGAGCAGACGGTGCAGGGTTGTGACCTCGGCGGGAATCGACTCGCGGACCTGCTCGGCGTTGGGCAGGTCGAGGGATGCCAGGGCGGCGATCTGGTCGCGGATGGATTCACTCAGGCGAGCGGCGGCCTTGCCGGTGGGGGCAGCCAGGCGGATGGTCAGCGGCACGCCTCGTGTGGCGATGGCCTGGGCCTGCAGCAGCGCCAGCAGGCGGATGACGGTGGTGGTCTTGCCGGTACCGGGACCGCCGGTGATGACCGAGAAGGGCGTCCGCGCGCCCAGGGCGCAGGCGAGTTTCTGGGACTGTGCCTGTTGCGCACGAGGGTCCTGTGGTGGAAACAGGCTGTCCAGTACCGGGCGTAGCTGGCTGGCTTGGGGAACAGCGCCGCTAACGCTGGTCTGATTCGTGCTGGGATGGGCGGGATAGGCCGCTGCCAGTCGATCCGAGATGGCATCGGCGACCCGGCGCTCGTGACGCCAGTAGCGGCGCAGATACAGGCGGTTACCGTCCAGTACCAGCGGCGTGCTGCCGGGGCCCTGGCCCACCGCGGACCACTGCTCAAGGCGCTGGGCCCAGTCGTCGCCGATGGCGGCCAGCACCTCATCCGGTGGGGCTGGAGCGGTGTCGTCGGGTTCCACCGCGATCAGCGACTGAGGGTGCCGCCTGGCCTGGTCGAGGTCCACCAGCAGATGGCCCTGGCCGGCCTGGTGGCTGACCAGCATCGCGGCGACCAGGCAGCAGGCGTCGGCGTCCGGTGCCAGCGCGGCAAGACGATGGGCCAGGGCGGCGTCGAGGTCACGAATCCAGTCGTGTTCGGCCCAGGCGAACTGCAGGCGCAACATGGCCTGGGGATCGGCCAGGGCCTCACTGACGCTGGGGCTGTCAGCGGCGGTATCCGCGCCAGGGCGGTCATGGGGCAGCGTCTCGTTCATGCCGGAGTCTCCTCTTGGCGTTCCCCGGCCAGGCAGCGATCCAGCGCCTCGATGAAGGCCAGCGGTGGCTTGATCGCGGCAACGCCTCGTGAGGGGGCATCGATACCGCGCAGAAACACCAGCATGGCGCCGCCCACGTGCTGCTCGTAATCATAGTCCGGCAGCGTCTGGCGCAGGTGTCGATGCAGCGCCACCAGGTAAAGGGCGAGCTGCATGTCGTAGCGCTTGTCGAGCATGGCGTCGCGCATGGCATCGGGGTGATAGGCAGCGTCGTCGGGGCCCAGCCAGTTGGACTTCCAGTCGATGACGTAGAAGCGCCCATCGTGTTCCGCCAGCAGGTCGATAAACCCCTTGAGCAGTCCGTTCAGGCGCTGGAAGCCGAGCTGCGGCCGTGGGGCGCCAGGGAAAAGATGGTCCCGGGTGAGTCGGTCCATCGCTGGGGTAATCGCATTGTGGGTGGCAAACCAGAAGTCGGGTTCCGCCCGGTAGCGCGATAGCTCGCACAGCGTCAGCCCGTCTGTGAGTCCAGCCGTCGCTTCAGCCGCCACTTCAGCGGTGGACGAGGTGGCACCCGTGGGTTCCATGGCCCCAGGCGACAGGGGGGTGGTCAGCCAGCGCTGCATGCCTTGGGTCAGGGCGTCGATGTGGTCGTCCCAGCCTCGCCGTCGGCAGCGCTGTGCCATGCGTGCCTGCAGTGTGGTGTCGTCCACGGCGGCGGCAAAACCATGTTCGGCCATGGCTTCCAGCACGCCGTGGAGGAAGGTACCGGGCCCAGGTCCACGAGGAAAGGCATGCAGGCTACCGGGCTCGGGCTGGCGGGTGTCGGCGCGACTTACTGCCTGACGCTGGTCGCTGTCTTCTTCTTCCAGCACTTCGGCGGCAGGTGTTTCTGGTGCCGCCGCGCCCTTCTGGGCCAGTGCCGAATAGCTGGCAATCCACCAGGGGGCAAAGGCCTGGTGGGCGGCGGAAAGCGCCGGCTTGTGGGCTCGCGTCGACTGCCGGGGCACGACGTTGATGATGGGAGAAGCCACGCTTGAAGGGGCGGTCTCCAGCAGGACGTCGCCACTGTCCCCCTGCATCTGTTGCCAGCAGGCACGCAGGCTCTGTTCGTCCGGGATATTCGCGCCCCCGGCCAGCAGGTGACCAAGGGCCGACTTGTGCAGGGTCGCGGCCTTGCCATTGCCGTACTTGAGGGGCGCGAGGCCGATAAAGCTGGCGTGACGGGCACGGGTCAGGGCCACATAGATAAGTCGGACTTCCTCGGACAGCCGTTCATCATCGGCCAGCTCGAAGCCTTCCTTGGCCATCTCCTTCTTGGGCGCCAGTTCCAGCACCGGGCGGTCGTCAAGGTGGTAGAGCGGGGTCCCGGTCTTGCCGCTGACTTCCTTGTAGGTGCACAGGAAGGGCAGGCATACCACCGGATACTCCAGGCCCTTGGACTTGAAGATGGTGACCACCTGGATGAGCTCGGCATCGCTTTCCAGGCGCAGAATCTGTTCGTCGTCGGCGGGCTCCTGCACATGCTCCGACAGCAGGCGGATCAAGGCGTGGTCGCCATCCAGGGTATCACTGGCCTGCTGGGCCCATTCTGCCAGGTGCAGCAGGTTGGTCAGGCGCCGCTGGCCCTGGTCGGCATTCAGCAGGCGGGCAGGGATGCGATAGTCGTGCATCAGCTTGCGCAATGCCGGCAGAACGCCGCGCCGCTGCCAGCGCTGGCGGTAGGCCATGAAGCGCTCTTGAACGCGCTCCCAGGCGCTTTCGTCGCGCTGCAGGTGATCCAGCTCCACCAGACTGAGCCCCAGGGTGGCGGTAGCCAGGGCGGTGCGCAGGGTGGACACGGACTCGGGGTGGGCGATGGCCTTCAGCCAGTAGAGCATGTCACGGGCTTCTGCGGTGGCGAAGACGCTGTCCCGGTCAGACAGGTAGACGCTGGCAAGGCCGCGCTGGCTGAGCGCCCGGCGAATGGCGGTGGCCTCGACCCGGTCACGCACCAGAATGGCAATGTCACAGGCGTTCAAGGGCGTCAGGCGGTCGTCGCCCGGGCGGGCGAAGCCGGCGCGGGGCTCGCCACCCTCAGGATGGGACTGGTTGAGCCATTCGGCGATGCGGTTGGCGCAGTGATGGGCGGCCTCGCGCAGATAGCGTTCCTTGTTCAGGCAGCCGCTGTCGCTGTCGTCATCGCTGACCAGCCAGCCGGTCAGGGCCGTGGCGGGCTGGCCATCCAGCATCAAGGTTTCCTTGCGGCCGTTGGCCTTGACCGTGACAAAGGGCAGCGGGTTGGTGGCCTGCCCGGTGGCGTCGGCAAAGCGAAAGGCCCCTCGCTCATGGTGCTGCTCGGCGAAGGCGAACAGCTGGTTCACCGAGTCGACGGCGGCCTGACTTGAGCGGAAGTTGGTGTCCAGGCTGTGGTGATGACCCAGGGTGGCCTGGCGGGCCGCCAGGTAGGTATAGATGTCGCCACCGCGAAAGCCGTAGATCGCCTGCTTGGGGTCCCCGATCAGGACCAGCGCACTAGGGTCGTCAGCGTCGTCGATGCTGGCGTCCTCGGTCGCCTTCGCGTTCGCCTGGTCGATGCGGTAGATGCATTCGAAGATGTGGTACTGGGCCGGATCGGTATCCTGGAATTCGTCGATCATCGCCACCGGGAATTGCTGGCGAATCCGCCGCGCCAAGGCGTCTCCGCCCTCGCCATCGAGGGCCTCGGCAAGCCCGGTGATCATGTCGTTGAAGCCCATCAGGGCGCTGGCCTCAAGCTGCTCGCGCAGGCGCTGGCTGATCCAGCGGCTGGCATCGGCAAGAAACTGGGGGAGCAGCTCACGCTTGAGGTCATCGGCGTGCTGCTGATAGGTGCCCCACTCCTCCAGAGCGGCAAACAGGGCGATGTCCGGGACCTCTACGCCTTTCTTCACCTTCAAGCGGGAGCGCGCCAGTTTCTGCACGAACTTCGTGTCGCCGGTGGCGATGCCGCCCTGGGCCCAGTGGTCGAGCTCTTCCAGCCAGCCGGCAAAGGTCTCGTCGTTGTCCTTGCCGCGAAAGCTGTTGCCGTTGAGGCTTGGGCGCAGCGCTTGTAAAGCGTCGCGCACCTCCTGCGCTTCGTCGAGGTAGCGCTTGCGCGCCTGCGCTTCCAGGCTGTCGGCCTTGGCGCGATGGTCACTGAAGGTGGTCAGGGTAGCGGTCAGGTCGGTGCTGACCAGCGGCTCGCCGCAGAACATCAGCGCGGCGTCATCCCGGGCGAGCAGGTTGCGGACGTTGCTGTACAACCCCTGAGGCGATGAGAACAGCTCGACCACCGAAGCCGCCAGCGGCTCGCTGAGGGGGTAGACCCGGGTGCGCCAGTAGTCGTTGACGGCCTCCTGGGTCAGCTCACTCATGTCCTGAATGACTTCCTGACGAAACAGCTTGCCGCTGTCGAAGGCGTGTTCCTTCAGCATCCGCTGACACCAGCTGTGAATGGTGGAGATGGCGGCATCATCCATCCATTCGGCGGCCAGTATCAGGCGGCGGGCGCAGACAGGCCAGGCATCCGGGGCGAAGTCATTGCGCAGCTCGGCCAGTAGCGGGTCGCGGCCGGCCAGGTCGTCGTCGTGAGCAGGGTCGGCGCGAAAGGCTTCGGCGGCCTGTACCAGGCGCGCCCGAATGCGCTCTCGCAGCTCCTGGCTGGCGGCTTCGGTGAAGGTCACCACAAGGATGTCCGGGGGCACCAGCGGCTGTGAAAAGCCGTTGTCCGCGCGACAGTCGCTGCGCCCCGGCTGGCCATGGCCCAGTACCAGGCGCACGTAGAGCAGGGCGATGGTAAAGGTCTTGCCGGTCCCGGCACTGGCCTCGATCAACTGGCAGCCGGTCAGTGGCAGGGCCAGCGGTAGCGCCTTGGTTGACGGGGGCTGATGTGCGTCTGACACCAGGGGGCCGTCAGCGGTGGTCTTGGCTGAGCTCATGCTTTGGCCCCCTTGGTGGAGTGACGGTTGCCTTGCGTTGCAGGGGCAACCGCAAGGGGGGACTGACGCGCGCGGCTGATCCAGGTGTGCAGGTCGGCATACAGCTCCCGGGTGGCGTCGGCAAAGTCTGGGGCGGTGACCAGTGCTTCCAGGGTAGGGAACTCCCGCAACATCAGCGGGCTGCGTTCGGCCAGGCGTTCCCAGCGGTCTTCCCATGAGGTGCGAAGCTTGGGATCGGACGCCAGGTCAGGCGGTGGCCAGTCAGGGTCATCCGCCGCGGGATAGGCCTCGAGGGCGTTGAAGGCGATATCGGGATGGGTCGGGGTGGCATGCTGCATGGCATGCTGCCACCGCTCCATCAGCCGGTTCAGCCTCTGTTCGGCCTGGGGTCGGGTCATGCCCGGTATGGTGAGCTGGCCGCTGGGCGATACCAGGTGAGTGACGGCCCCCGGATAAAGGGTTTGCAGCGCCAGGTGAGCAGGCCAGTGGCGCAGGATCTGGCGCCAGTTGAAGTGCTCGCCCTGGTGGATCTGACTGGTCAACAGCACGATGCGGGCCACTTCGGCAGAGGCATCTGCGCTGGCCTTTTCTCCCAGTTTCTCTCCCTGTCTTTCGCCCAGTGAGAGGGGCCGGTCGGCGTGCAGCTGGGTCAGGGTGTCTTCCAGCCGCAGGGTGAGCGCCTGCGTGTCGTCATCAGCGGCCAGTCGGCTTGCATCCAGCGTAAGCCCGCTGTCGTGGCTGACCCGTGGGGCGATCTCCAGGGCATAGGGATAGCGGGCGAGCAGCGCCCGATAGGCCTCCAGGGCAGCGGGAATCCGTTCCAGCAGGCGTTGTCGAATGACCGGGCCCACCGGGGCCGGTGGATAGTGGCCGGCGCGCTGCTGGCGCAGGACCTGGCGGTCGATCAACTCGCTCAGTGAGGCGGCGTCGTCTGGCCGGTGCGCCAATTGCTGACCAATAGGCTGGACCAGGGCCTCGCGCTGTTGCCAGGCGGCCAAACCCGCAAAGCCAAAGGGCTCGTCGTCGTCATTCAGCACGTTGTCATCGCGCATGCTGGTGGACAGGCGCTGCTGAAACAGCGCTTCGACCGGGTCACGCAACAGCCCGGCCAGGTGCGACAGCTGAAGGGGGCCTTCCGGTTGCCATGGGCCCAGGCCGTTGGTCGCGGAATCTGCTCCATGCGGCCCGTGGGGATCCGTCGAGTCGACTGCCGACCCCGGCGAGTCAGCGGTCGCGCCAGTAGCGGCCCCAGCGGCAGTGTCCATGGTGCTGCCAGAGGCGGCGTGCAAGTCCTGCCACTCGTCGGCGTAGGTGAACAGTCGGGAATCCGCCTGGAAGTAGGCGGCGCCAAAGGGCTGCAACGGGTGCTGGGCCGTCAGCGCTTCAAGCAGAGCTTCGGCCATCTTGGCATCGTCGGCCAGGCTGCGCTGGGCGTGAGGCGGCTGATCAGGGAGGCGCCAGCCTTTGGCCAGGTGGTCGCGCAACTGGCCCACCAGCACGCTGGGGGGCTTTTCACCGTTGTCCTGTGGGCTGCGACCGCACCAGCTGATGGTCAGGCGCTCCCGTGCGGACAACAAGGCCTCCAGAAACAGGTAGCGGTCATCGTCTCGGCGTGAGCGATCTCCCGCGCGATAGTGACCGCGCATGGCCATCAGGTCGAAGTCCATGGCGGTGGCCTGGCGCGGGTAGGCGCCGTCATTCATTCCCAGCAGCACCACCTGTCGGAACGGAATGGCACGCATCGGCATTAGGGTGGCGAAGGTGATGCGCCCCATCATGAAGCTTTGGGACAGCTGCGGGTCATCGATACGCGATAGCCAGCTCTCGCGCACCACGGCCAGGGGCAGATCGGTGGTCACCGCTGCCGAGGTGATCTCTTCCTGCCAGGTCTCGAGGGAGGCCTGGATGCGACCCATCAGGGTCTGCTCCGCGCTGGTGCTGGGGGTCAGGGTGCGTTCGAGCATGGTCGATAGCACGCGGTCCCAGTCCGCCGCCGGACGGGGTGCGGACAGCAACTGGCGCAGCTCACTCAGGGTCATGATCAGCCGGTACAGGGGGCCGACCAGCGCCGCGTCAAGGCCTGCCACCTCGTCGTAGGGCACCACCTCGAGCCAGTCGTCGCCACTGTCTTCGGCCTCGCCGACGGCGTAGCCCATCAGCATGCGTTCAAGACCAAAACGCCAGGTATGCAGTTCGTCGTGCTCCGGCAGTCCCAGTTCGGCCCGCTGGGCGGCGTCCAGGCCCCAGCGCACGTTGGCCTCGCGGATCCAGCGCTGCAGGGTGGGCAGGTCGCCTTCACTCAGGCCAAAGCGTTCGCGTACCGCCGGGATGTCGAGCAGGTCGAGAATCTCGCTGGCACGGAAACGCATGCGCGGAAGCGACAGCAGCGTTTCCAGGGCGACCAGCAAGGGCTCCCGATGTCGCTGCTGCTGGTCGGCGACGTGGTAGGGCAGATGACGACGTTCGCCCGGGGCGAATTGCCCAAAGACGGCGTCGATGTAAGGGGCGTAGTCGTTGATGTCCGGCACCATGACCATGATGTCACGGGGCTCTAGCGTCGGGTCTGCGGCAAAGCTTGCCAGCAGCTGATCGTGCAGGACTTCGAGCTCGCGCTGGGGGCTGTGGCAGATGTGAAAGCGGATCGAGCCATCTTGCTCAGGATCCAGTGCCGGCCATGTCTGCTGGGTCTCGGACAGTGGCCGCAGGTTGAGGATGTCGTCCTGCAACTGGCCCAGTAGGTGCTCGGTAGGCGGTTCGAGAAACAGGTCGACGGCGCCATCGAGCAGGGCGCTCATGGCCTCGACATCGGTATGGTCATGTTCGCTCAGCAGCTGCAGGTAGTCGCGGCCCTGCTTGCCCCAGGCCGCCAGCAATGGGTGGGCGTGCAGGTGCAGGTGTTCCAGCGACTGATGCAGGTCGGCGGGCATGCCTTCACGCCGGCGCTGACGCACATGGCGACGCAGCACTTCCTGGGTCTCGATGATCTCGCCCCAGTAGAACTGGCAGGGATTGAGCAGGCACAGCACCACCTCGCAGACCCCGGAGAGCGCCGCGAGAACTTCAAGCGTCTGCTGTGGCAGCGACGAGATGCCGAACACCACGATACGTGGCGGCAGCTCGTCGGGACGCTGCTGCAGGGTCTCTGCGGCGGCCTTGAAACGCTGATGAATGGCGCCGCGATGGGTGTGACGCAGGCCGTCCTCCAGGGAGTCGCCGATCATGCGCCACAGGGCGGGTTGCCAGAGCTGCTCTTCTGGTACCGGTATGCGGCGATTGCCGGGCAGAATCAGGCTATCGTCACCCTTTTCCCAGGCGCTCAGCCAGTCTGCCCGGTATACCTGATACTGGTCGAACAGGTCGGCCAGGCGTTCCGCCAGCTGGTAGTGCTTGCGGCGCTCATCATCGTCGCGCAGATAGCGTTCCAGAGGGGCGAACAGCGGATCCATCAACGCCTTGGGCAACAGCTCCATCAGACGCCAGCGCAGTCGGCTCTTGTCGAAGGGCGACGTCGTGGGCACCGTACCTGGTCCTTCGACATCCTCGATGACCGCACGATAGGCCTGCCACTGTAGCCGCGCCGGCAGCGCCACATCCGTTCCCAGACAGATACCGTAGCCGGGAGCGCCCTGACGCTCGGCGATAGAGGTCTTGAGCCATTGTGCAATGCCGTTGCTCTGCACCAGGAAAAGCGTACGTGCGAGCGGATGGAGGGGGCGGCGGCCGAGCCATTTCAGCGTCAGATCGCGCAGGTCTTCCATGCGGTTGCCCTGCAGGACAATCATCCCGGAGGCGGCTGTATCGGTCATGGCTTGCTCTCTTTGCGGCGCGGGAAGGCCTGTGGCGGAGGCCTGCGTCGTGACTGTCTCGGCATAGCCTAATAGATGCAGCGCCAAGGATCATCTGCGGGCAGTCACGCTGCGACAGGTCGTCGGCTACTTCGGGTCACGTCGACGCTGGCGTTCACTGAAGAACAGCCAGATGCATAGGGCGGCGACCAGATAGACTACGAGGGGAATGGCCAGGCCGTAGGCCAGTACCTTGAAGGAAAAGTCGTTTTTGACAAAGAGGAACAGCAGAAGCACGGGGAACCAGCAGAGAGCGATGCCTTGCGCGAGCTTCTTTAGTGCGGTGATGACCACCGACGGTGCCTTGTCCTGCATTTACGCCTCGTCATATCCATATGGGCTGAAGAATTCTCCTGCCATGTCTAGGGGCACCTTGTGCACCCTAGTCGTCATGCACCGCAGCCATCAGGCACCACAGCCATCGTGCACAGAATGCTCGCACCCGCGCTAGTCGGTCTCTTTTGGAGGTGGCGGGAAAGCACGCTGTATCTCTCGTTGGTTGGTATGACACACCTCGAGAGGAAAGTGCGATTCGATCCAGCGGGTAAAGCGCTGGCCTTGCATGGCGTTACGCTGTGCGCCTAGCCCGCGGCATAGGTTCAAGGCATTTCCCACCTCGCCGCCGACGATAATGACCTTGAACAAGGTGCCGGCAGAGTAGCACATGACCGCATGCGCAGGCCGGTGTGGGCGGCTCACGTCCTTCACTTCGAAGTCGTGGACGTGATCGGTGTATTGGTATTCGGGGAAGTCGGAGAGTGCACCTAGCATGAATCATGGCTCCTTGTGCGGTGTCTTCACGTCATCCGTGACGTGAACAGCGAAGGACTGCGTCAGGTTGCCCAGGGGCGATGGCTTGGGGCTGTTTACCCGCTTGCCTGGGGTCGATAATGCCAGAGCTGGCGTCACGATCAATCACCAGGCAAGAGGACTTCCTGTGCCCCTTCCTTGTGCCCCAGGGCCTCTAAGGGTCTCCCGGGGCTCAAGACAGGTTGAGTCGTCCCGGTGGCTCGGAGAGCAAGCGGTAACGCTTAGATGAGCTCTTCGATGTTGTCGACGGTGGGCTCGAGGATGAGCTCGCCAGTGCCTTGCTTTACCACGCGGTTGGGTTCGATAAAGCAGGTGACGAGGCACCTGGCGCTCTCGCCACCGTCAGAGATGGTGTAGGTCTTCTTGGTCGATACAACACGACCCTGGACGAAGACCAGGCTTGTCTTTCCTTCTTCTTCCGCAGTGAAGGGCAGTTCAAGCAGTTCGTCTGTGCCGGGTACTTCCAGCAAGGTATCGATCTGATGTTCGGGCATGTCCAGCGGTGACGGTTTCAGCGTCAGGGGTTCGAGAGACTTTGTGTTGAGGGAGTCTGTGAGTTGGAACATCAATCGGTAGTTCATGTCTCGTCCTGGTTGGTTTCCTTCCGGCGTAGTGCCTTCACACGCCTGTTCCCTGCGGTGCTCACTCACCCTCCGCGGCGCTGAGGGCCCGGCCGATCTAGGAGGTTCCCGACCATGGCTACAACGCCTGCAGTATCAGTGACTTAAGAATTATACAGCGAGCGCCCCTTGTATAGCATTTGTGATGCGTCAGGGCTAATACTTTATGCCGAGGCGGGCAGAAGCTGGCTGGCACAGCCAGGGCTGGGCGTGTTGCATCACCCCCTTTCGAAGGGTGTGGCTGTGTCGTGGTTGGGTCATATGAGCGTGTCGTAAAACAGGGCGTGGTGATTTTTTGCTCATTTTTCCCGCTTTCTGTCGGCACTTTCTATCCCCACTTTTTATCAGCCCTTCCTATCAGCCCTTTCTGTCTACACTTGCTATCTGCCTATCAGGTGAGGTTAGGAAATAAGAGTTTTCTTTGTAGGAAATATTGGACAATTCAAGATGTGGTTGAATGACCTCTTTTTCCTAACTGCTTTCCTTTCTTCACCCTTCCTATGTCAATTCTCCTATCGTTGTGCTTTTCCGCTACGACATTCATTTCTGCTGCATTTTTTCACTTCCTTTTCTTGGGGTAGTATCTCGATAATATCGAGTCTCCTCAGCATGTCTTGTCAGCCAATTGGCGTGACGCTAGGTGACGATAAATATACGTCTGGAAACGTTGAGCAGGGTCACCATATTCAGGCATCACGGCCGTTGAGTGAGGTCTTGCGGTAGCCATTGCTACGCCGTATGAAGTGGCAAAGTAATAAGCAGAGTTAAGTTTAGCTATGAGTAATATTATTTCAAAAATACATGGTAGTCAGGCAGTGGCGCAGCGCATTTTTATCGGCGACATGCCAGAGAAATTATGGCTATAGCGTTTGATCACTGAGTGTAAATTCCGGGACAAACCGTTGCCAAAATTTCTTGGATGAAGACGACGTTTTACGTCCCCCCTCCGGTAGTGCTCTGGTCGACCGGCGTGATGACACCCTTGCCTATGAGGCGGGCGTCATCCAGGCCGATGCCATCGATCATCGCGAAAGTCCCGTCTACTTCACCGTTCAGGCGCGCTTCTAGTGGCTGCGCCAGATACGTGCCATGCCCTCCAGGAGGGACGTTTGATGAACCCACGCCGTCCGCTGTTTCGCCATCTGGCTATCGTCATGATCAACGCCCTGTTCTGGCATCCCGTGGTGGTGCTGGCAGACGGCATCGTGGTGGCGCCGGGGGGCAACACCCGGCTCGATCAGGCGGGCAACGGCGTGCCGGTGGTCAACATCGCCACCCCCAACGACAAGGGCCTCTCCCACAACCGCTTTCGCGACTACAACGTGGACGCCCGCGGGCTCATCCTCAACAACGCCACCGGCAAGACCCAGTCGACCCAGCTTGGCGGCATCGTGGTCGGCAACGCCAATCTGCGCGGTCAGGCGGCCCAGGTCATCCTCAATGAGGTCAATGGCGGCAATCCGAGCCGACTGGCGGGCTACACCGAAGTGGCCGGCCAGGCCGCCAAGGTGGTGGTGGCTAATCCCTACGGCATCTCCTGCGATGGCTGCGGTTTCATCAACAGCCCCCGGGTCACCCTGACCACCGGTGCGCCGGTGATCGAGGACGGCCGGCTGGACCACTACGCGGTGGACCAGGGGCAGGTCGCCATCGAGGGGCTGGGGCTGGACGCCCGTGAGGTGGATCAGTTCGAGATCCTTACCCGGGCCGCGGCGCTCAATGCCGAGCTGCACGCCCAGGACCTGACGATTGTCGCAGGCGCCAACGATGTCGACGCCGCGAGTCTCAGCACCACGCCGCGTACCGGCAAGGGCACGCGCCCGGCCCTGGCCATCGATTCCTCGGCGCTCGGCGGCATGTACGCCGAGCGCATCCGCCTGGTCGGCACCGACGCCGGAGTCGGCGTGCGCTTGGCCGGTGACATGGCCGCCAGTGCCGGCGACATTCGCATCACCGCCGATGGCCAGCTGAGGCTTGCCGACGCCTCGACCCCGACGCGCCTGATCACCCAGTCCAGTGACGCTAGCTTTGGGGGTGACGTGCATGCCGACCAAGGGGCCGACATTCAGGCCGACAATGCCCTGGACATCTCTGGCCGGCTGACCAGCGGCGGGGATATCGCGCTGTCAGCGCAGCGCCTGACCACCACCGGTGATGTAGTGGCCGGCGTCCGCGGCGGACAGCGACGCGCGGGG
>NZ_JAHVIN010000007.1:0-207637 GCF_019801685.1 Halomonas sp. DP8Y7-1
ATCTATGCGCTAAAAAAGTTTCGCCGCCTGCTCGACGAGGACGAGAACTCGTAAGGTCGCTGCAGGCGGAAATGGTCCAGCAGGGCCACGTGGTGTCGCTCGTCAAACTCTGTCAGTGGCTGGGGCTTCCCCGGCGGACATTGTATTACCGTCCGAGGCCGCGGCGACGCACGGTCAATACGGAGCTAACCACCAGAGTGAAGCTTGCGCTGGAGCAGTTCCCCACCTACGGCTATCGCCGTCTAGCCTGTGTCTTGGGGGAGAACCGCAAGCCGATCCAACGCATCTTGCAGCTCAAAGGTTGGCAGGTGCGCAAGCGGCCCCAAGGCTTCCGGCCGCGTGCCCGGAGCCTGCCGTCCGTTGCCTCTCGGCCTGATGAGCGTTGGGCCACCGATCTCACCCATGTGTGGTGCGGTAAGGATCGGCGGGCCAGCCTGGCGGTGATCATCGACTGTTGCACCCGAGAGATCCTTGGTTGGCGATTGTCGGACAACGGCAGCAGCAAGACGGCTGAAGCCGCGCTGGAAGAGGCTCTGGTACATCGATTCGGCGCACTGGGTCGGATTCATCAACCGCTGGCCCTTCGCTCTGACAACGGCCTCGTCTTCAGCAGTCGGCACTATACGGCGACAGTGAAGGCCTACGGGCTCACACAGGAATTCACGACGCCCTACACCCCGGAGCAAAACGGCCTGGTTGAGCGCTTCTTCCGGTCCCTGAAGGAAGAATGCATCTGGCAGCATCGTTTCGAGTCGTTGGGCCAGGCCCGAGCGGTGATCAGCCGCTGGATTCGGTACTACAACGAAGAGCGGCCACATCAGTCTCTAGGCTATGTGGCACCCCGAGCACACCCGTCATTAGCGGCGTAGGGTGTGCAGAAACCGGGGGGGCATTACAGGCTGCCACTGGCTTTCATCACCTGAGTACTCACCTGGACACCCCGACGGCCCCCGTTGGGGTGTCGTCGTTTATGGGGTGAAAAAGCCAGGGATTGTGACTCGTTGTCGTCAGATCGAAGATGTAGGTCTATGCTGAAAAGGCCAAGTTTACTTAGGGAGAAGAGGCCTTTGGGAGGGTGGTCAATCCGGCGATAACAACAGGGAGAACTTGGTAGAAAGTTATTTTGAGGCAACCGGTGGGGTGATGGTCCATGGCGTCTGTGCGTGCTTTAGTGCGTTGACGATGCTGCCGAGGAGCCGAGGCTGCTGGATGCGAGGCTTCGGAGGCGAACCGTGCACCAGCATCGAGACCTGCGCTTGGTGCAGACTATCCACTTCCAGCCATGGGCTGTGCCCGCCTTTTCATGCATTGTTCCATCGTCGGCCCCCACAACGTCGCCCCTGATGAGGAGACGGGTGGGGGAGACTGATCACCTTCCGCTGTCCAGCGCGAGCGATGGGCCAGGGGTAGCGTTCTTTCTCGCCATGCTTCTTGTTGACGACTCATACCGCGCTGCTCCGCGAAGTATCTGATGTCAATCTCTCGTCAAGGAGCCAACCCATGAAGAAGCCAAGTGACGATGATCCCTGCCAATGCAGCCCTAAGGTGGCGTTGGGCCAGGGCAAGGCGCAAGAACTGGTGGTCGCGAAAGTGCCCCAGGGGTTTGATACCAACATCAGTATTCGTCTCGTTCCCGGACAGGACTTCGCTCTCCCCCGACGACCGCTGCGCTGTCGACCGCGCAAGGGAGCGCCACGTCGAGACGCCGAGCCTTTGGCGTTGCCGGATGAGGTGATGGAAATGCTCCAGAAAGCTGACCAGGCGGTGATCGAGTGGCTGTCCCAGAGTGAGGCCAACGCCCTGCTGTACATGGCGCGCCCCGCCGAGGCGTTACTCAAGGCCGGTATCAAGCTGTCACGGCAGCAACTGAAGTCCATCCATCGGGTCCACCGCGAGGTCGAGCAGGCCGCAGTCATCGGTCCCGGAGTCAAGGTGGCGGGTTTCAAGATCGCGACCTTTCCCCGCGGTCGAGTCGGCCAGATATCGCCGGACGAAATGCCGAAGGACGATGACGGCGATGCACAACGCGAGGAGGGCTAGGTCATGGCACTCGATCGAACTGCCGGCTTCGACATGCTCGTTCAGGTGTCCGAGGACGAGCTCAACAATCAGCTGGCCACCGCCTTTCTTGCCGGTGGCATCTTTCCCCCCAGTATCAGCGTGCCGGTCAACGCGGGCGGGGTGAGCGGGAGCGCCGATCTCAACTTCGATACTCCCGTGGCCGACCTGGACCGCCCGCGTCCGGCCGTGGGTCTGACGCTTCCCTTCAGCGATTCTCAGCTGCAGATCACCGCGCCCTTGCCCCTGACGGTGGCCCCGATCGGCGGCGCCATCACAGTGGTGGACAGGGTCGCCGTGATGACCGAGGGCAGTAATCAGCTGGTCACCATGGATTTCAATGCGGGTGCACCGGCGGTCAGTGTGGCGTTCGACCCTGCGTCAGCGACGTTACTGGGGCCGCTTTTGAGTGCTGCAGGATTGAGTCTGGCGCAGGCACAAAACATGATGGCGGGAATCGTCCTCGACCAGCTTCAGACCAGTATCGGTCGGCTTGATCTAACGCCTCCGATTCCGGTGGTCGACGATGACGACGCGACCACCGTGTTCGATATCGATGTCACCACCGTGAACGACACCTCGGCACTGGACCGAGATTGCCTGGCATTCGGTGTGCGCATGTCCAGCGATGGTGGCGGTAATATCAACAACGTCACATCGAGCATGATCCCTGCCGGCAGCGAGTCGCTGGTGATGATGAGCAACTTCTGGCTGCTGGCCAGGGTGATGCGTACGCGTATTGCGGCGTCGTTGGGGCGACCTGTCAGCGATTTCGATACGCCGCTGAGGCTCAATCGCAGTATCCCGGCGCCGGGAGGCGAGGGGACGCTGCGCAATCTCGAGGCGAGGATCATCGGCAATCGTATATCCGTCACCGGGCGTGCCACCGACTCCGGTACCGGCTGGTTGGCGGAGTCGAATTTCTCGTTTTTCATCGACATCGGGCTCGATGGCGGTGCCATCACCGTTACCGCTACCACCCCAGTGGTGGATACCGACGTGGACCTGGCCTGGTGGGTGTGGCTTGCCTCCCTTGGGTTGGGCGGGTTGTTCGGCGGCATTGTCGGGGTCATCGTCGCCGCCGTGGTGCTGGCCATCGTCGAGGCGGTGGCCGAGGGTATCGCCGATGGCCTGATATCGGATGGCCTCAGCGGAGCGATCGGTGGACTGCCAGCCATCCCGCTGGGCCCCATTGGTGGTGGCCTGACGCTGACCGATATCGTGCTCGATGACCTGGAGCTTCGCTCAAACATCGTGCGCTCGGTATCGGTACCGGTGAAGCACCAAGGCGGGCACGTGGCAGCCGGTGGCTTCTCGCTGGACCTGGACACTGGCATCGTTAGTCCCGAGCTTCGACCAGGGGCAGACCTGGCCTGGCACCCCCAAAGCGGCCTGAGTGCCGCCGGTGGAAGCGGGCTTTCGGTGACGGGCATCTCCTTCGGGGCGCTGACGCCGGTACAGATCTCCCGACTGCCGCTGGCCACCCAGCAGATCCCGCTTGGTCTGAGTCCCTTCACCTATCCGCCGGGGTTCCCCGTCCTGCCGCATCATGATGTCGTCTTCGGCATGCGCACCAGCGAGGGTCGCCTGGCCAAGCTACGTGCCTGGCGCTCGATCATCGAGGCTGGGGCCCTGAACCTCAGCTGGGTGACCTTCGATACACCGACACCCTCTTTGGATATCGCGGCAAGATGGACGGTGGGTGAGCGCGGCAAGATGAGCACGTATACCACTCGCGATTGCGCGTCCTGTCGCGCCTGGCCGGTGAGTCGACGGGGTATCTTCGAGGCTTGGCCGAGGCTCGTGGCCTTTCCGGTCGACTATGAGTGGTGCCTGTGTGGACAGGTACTGGAACAAGGGGACGGCAAGGTAGAGCACGCCTCCGGGGCGATCGTCTACCGCCTCAAGGGCAGGCGCCTGGAGATCAAGACACAGAGGGCCCAGTCGATCGACTGTGAGCTGTGTGTCAGCGCCATCGACGCCCATGGCCGGGAGCTCTATACCTGCATCCAGCTCCACCAGCCCGGCATCGAGAGGCGCTGCAGGCCCTGTGATCCCACCCGCAAGGACGTCGCGTTCGATTTCAAGCCGGTGGCCGCCGCCCTTGCCGATTGGCGTCCATTGTTCGCAGTGCTGCCGACGTATTATCAACTAGACACCAGCGCCTAGGGGCCTGGCAACGACCCGAGGTCACCGTGCCAGTGCCGTTTTCGGCACTGGCACGGTGGGGCGTTTACTACTGAGCGCAGGTAAGCTGACTGCGTTGGCCCCTTGGCGATCATCGCAAGTCATGTGTCTCGGGACAGCCGCGGCAGAGGAGCTGAGGCGTTGAAAAGGCGCTGTGGGGTAAACCTCTGCAAGCTAAAGTACCGCGAGGTGACGTCATGTGAAACGGTTTCTCGTTGTTGTTGTGCTGGTTGTCGGGCTTGTCAGTGTGTTTTTTGGCATCGAAAAGAGTATCCACTCGACGACAACGCTGCGTCTTTTCGAGCTCGTCACGCCCTATAAAACACAGACGATCCTCTATCGGCATGTCGATAATCCGGACGTCGTGATCGAATTGCAGATGAAAGACATTGGGGCGAGGGGTTACTTGAGGCGCACCGTAAGAGTGGCGCCAGGTCTGCTCTGGGACAGCGTCGAGGAAGTCGATCTGCAGAGCATCGATAGCAATGAATGGCGTCGCGTCGATGAGTACGTCAATGAGCATGGCTTGAAGGGAGGTTAGCCATATGGACGTTGTCGTCAGGCGGGCAGAGCCCGATGATGCTGAAGGCCTCAAGAGCCTCTATGAACGAGCCCCTGTCTTTGCCGACACCTTGCAACTGCCATTTCCCAGCACCCGTCTGTGGAAGGAACGCCTGGCGTCGTTCGATGATCACTTCCACTTCCTTGCGGCGACCCTCAACGATGAGCTTGTCGGTAGCCTGGGGCTCGAGCAGTGTCGTTCTCCGCGAAGACGTCATGTGGCGACCTTCGGCATGGGGGTGAGAGATGATGTCCAGGGACAGGGGGTGGGCCGCGCGCTGATGGCCAGCATGCTGGATCTATGCGACAACTGGCTGGCAGTGACACGCATCGAGCTCACGGTCTACGTCGACAATGCGCGAGCGGTTGCCCCGTACCAAAGATTCGGCTTTGACATCGAGGGCGAGTCGCGACATTTTGCCTTCAGAAACGGGACCTACGTCAGCGCCTACTCCATGGCCCGAGTGAACGATCAGACAGCCCAAGGAGACCTTCCCCGGTGAGCCCTTTTGCCGCTACCCCCACGCCTCCCTACTACGCGGTCATCTTCACGTCCCTACGCACTGCCGGCGATCACGGCTACGCCGACATGGCGGACAAGATGGTCGAGCTGGCCGCGCAGCAGCCGGGTTTTCTTGGCATCGAATCGGCCCGTGAGGACGGCGAAAATGGCCTCGGCATCACCGTATCCTACTGGGCCGACCTGGCGTCCATCCGCGCCTGGAAGGCCCAGCTCGATCATCGTCAAGCTCAGGCCATGGGGCGCGAGCGCTGGTATGCCAGCTACAAGGTCCGAGTCTCCCGGGTAGAGCGGGAATATGGTTTGTGACACCGATAGGTGCAGGCGCCGACGCAGGCGCTATCACATTGTCGGGTGCTGATAGAGAGAGGCCACGGTCCATGCTCAGCCCCTCTGTTGGCGGTGTTGCTGCGGTGTCAGCATCAACGCGCAAACTGACTTAGGGGCAGGTAGTCCAGGCGTTGACCGGGCACCACCTGAAGGCCTGGTGGTACCACCAGATAGCCGTCGGCGTGGGCGGCACATTTCAGCATATTGGAGCCTTGGGCGCCGGCGATGCGTGCCACCGGGGCCACATCGCTGTGGTCGAGATATACCCTCAGTAATTGGTGGCGTGCTGGATTGGCGCGGAAGGTAAACCCTGCATGGACGGGAAAGCGGGCGAGGGGCGCCAGGTTGCGCCCTTGCAGCCGCTGCAATAGCGGAAGCCCGAGCAGGTGCCATGACACCAGCGCTGCGGTGGGGTTGCCGGGCAGTCCCAGCAATGGGGTGCCGCTAGCCTGGGATTCGCCGATGTAGCCCAGGGTGAAGGGCTTGCCCGGCTTCATCGCAACGCCACTAAGGCTGATGCCGCCAAGTTGCTCCAGGCAGGGCCTGACATGGTCTTCCTCACCCACGGATACGCCACCGGAGCAGACGATCAGATCTGCCTGGCGGGAGGCATAGCGCAGGGCGCTCTCGAGGTCCTGACGGGTGTCTTCGATGTTACCCAGATCCACCAGCTCGACATGCTGGTCCTGGGCGAGGGCATGCAGCATCTCGGCATTGGAGTTATAGATCTGCCCGGGCGACAGCGCCTGCCCCGGGTTGACCAGCTCGGTACCGGTGCTGATGATCGCCACACGCAGACGCCGACGGCAGGGCACATCGGTCAAGCCCTGCGCGGCCAGCAAGGCCAGGCGAATGCCGTCCAGACGCTCACCGGCGTCCAGCAGTAGTGCGCCCTCGCGTAGCTCTTCGCCGCGACGGCGAATGTGCTGGCCTTGGCGCAGGTCCTTGGGAAAGTAGATCTGCCCCTTGTCGTCCAGTCGCACGTGTTCCTGGGGGACCACCACGTCGGCGCCATGGGGAATGGGAGCCCCGGTGAAAATCCGAGCGCAGCCGCCGAAGGGCAATGGTTCAGGCATGCTTCCGGCGGGCACTCGCAGCAGTACCGGTAGCCCCACATGGTCCTTGAGGTCGGCCAGGCGCAGCGCGTAACCGTCCATGGCGCTGTTATCGACGTTGGGTACGTCCATGCGGGCATGCAGGGACGTCGCCAGCACACGGCCTCGCGCGTGATGGCTGCGCACGCATTCTGTTCCCGTCACCGGGGTGGCCAGCGCAATGACCTGATCCCGGGCCTGCCACAGGTCGATGAGTGGGCGCGATTCCCTGGGAGTGTCGCAGCTGCAGGTGTCGCTCATATCAGACCTCCTCCAGACGGTGGTCCATCGCCAGCGAGGACTGGCGGCTGGCGCAGCGCTGGGGGTCGTTGACGACCATGGCCACAAAGTTGCAGGGACGCGTGCGGGCATCGAGCTGGGCCGCCAGTATCTCATCCCAGGCCATGGCGCAGGCCCTGGGGGAACCGGGCATGGCGAAGACCAGGGTACGGTCGATGATGCCGGCGATGGCACGGGACTGTATCGTCGAGGTACCAATACTCTCGAACGAGCGCTGGCGGAACAGCTCGCCGTAGCCTTCGACGACCTTATCGAACAGCACCGTCAGTGCCTCCGGGGTATTGTCCCGTGCGGTAAAGCCGGTGCCGCCGTTGACCAGCACCACCTGGATGTCTTCGCGCAGGACCCAGGCGCTGACCTGGGCGCGGATGCGGTAGATGTCGTCCGGGACCAGCGCCCGTTCGGTGAGGCGATGGCCGTGGTGGGCAAGACGTTCAGCCAGCAAGTCGCCGCTGTCGTCCTCCGCCAGGCCCCGACTATCCGACACGGTCAGCAGGGCAATATCCAGAGGAATGAAGACGGCGCTCGTTGACGTATGTGACATGCAAGGCCTCCGTGAAGCATGCAAAGGGTACGGGTGCGCATCCGTCCGGGAGCACGGTGCTTCGAGTTCAGCGCATCGAGTTCAGCGCTGCGAGTTAGACGCTTTGAATTCAGCGCATCAGCGGTCCGTCGGCGTCCTCGTCGGCGAGGGTGAAGCCTTCCACGCCAATCTCGCTTTCCAGGGCCAGCAGGTAGTGGCGCAGGGCCACTCGAGTGGCCTGCTCGGTCAGTTCATGCTGAACGCTTTCCTTCACCTCGGCGTAGGGCAGTGGCTGACGATCGAGGCGGGCATCGACCCACACCACATGCCAGCCATAGCGTGAGGGCAGCGCGCGGTCATGCAGTCCCTCCGGCCAGGTGTCCAGGGCGCGATCCAACTCGCTGACGGTTTGACCCCGCGCCACCCAGCCGAGGCTGCCGCCTTGGTCCTTGGACGGGCATTGAGAATGCCGCTGGGCCAGTTCGGTGAAGCGCTCAGGGCGCTGGCGAAGGGTCTTGATCAGGGTTTCCGCCTGGGCCAGCTGGGCGTCCCTGGCCGCTACGTCATCCGGGGCGGCCGCCAGCAGGATGTGCCTGACCTTGTAGCGAGCGGGCTCGCAGAAGCGCTCAGGGTGAGCGGCGTGGTAGCGCAGGCAGGCGTCGTCATCGGGTGCCGGAATCTGCAATTCCTGCTCCAGCATGACGGCAATGGCGCGCTCGTCGGGTTCATGCAGGGTGCCCGTCTCGATCCCCAGAATCTCGGCGCGCTGTCGCAGCAGGGCCTGGATGACCAGGGCGCGGGCCGCCGCCTTGGCGGCGGCCTCGCGATCCGATGACGGATGAAACTGCATTTCCCCGGCAATATCTGCCTCATCGATGACGGCGCCGCCAACGCGGATGCTCAGGCGAGGTGTGGCCGGCAAGGTTTCCAAGGGAATGGTTTTCATCATCAGGGTCCTCAGGCGCGTCGCCGCACGATTTGATAGCGGCGGCCCAGATAGCCAAGCGGGGCGCTCCAGGCGTGCACCAGACGGGTGAACGGGAAGATCAGCACGATGGTCAGTCCCACCAGGATGTGCAGGTGGTAGATGAAGCCAATGCCTTCGAGATGGGCGGCGGCACCCCCCTGGAAGAACACGATGGCCTGGGCCCACTCAGCCAGCTTGATCATCACTCCACCGTCCAGGTGGTGCATGGCGGCAGGGATGGTCAACAGGCCCAGGGTGACCTGGATCACCAGCAGCACGATGATTAGGTTGTCCATGACGCTGGACGACGCCTTGACCCGGGGATCGGTGAAGCGGCGGTGAAGCAGCATGGCGCCACCGATCAGGCAGGCGATACCGGCAAGGCCCCCCACCAGGATCGCAAACACCTGCTTGGTGCCAGCGCTGATGAAGGGCGCGTAGACCCAGTGTGGTGTCAGCAGGCCGACCAGGTGGCCGAAGAAGATCACCAGGATGCCAACGTGGAACAGCGGGCTGGCCAGGCGCATGCGCTTGGACGATAGCATCTGGCTGGAACCGGTCTTCCAGGTGTACTGACCGTGGTCGAAGCGCAGCAGGCTGCCGATGAGAAAGACGCTGCCCGCCAGGTAAGGGTAGAGGCCGAACAGCAGGGTATGCAGGTAGTTCATGACAGACCTCCAGTGGGTCGAGAGGGCATGGCATCGGGAAGACGAATGGTGTCGGGCTGGACGCTGCCACGACGTTCGGCAAGACGCCTGCCTTCCGCCGAGGTCAGTGCACAGTCCTGATCCGATTCGGCCGAGAAGCGCACGGCTTCTTCTTCCCACACGGCGTCCAGGGCAGCAGGGGTGTTATCGGGTGACTCCTGTTCGACCGCCTCGCGATGGGCATCCACCTGATCCTCGGCGCCGATCATGGCCAGCAGCGTGCGCGTGATGAGCGCCTGATCGCACTGCTTGCTCTCCAGGCGGGCCGTGAGCAGCGCCAGGATATGGCTGACATCGCCGATCCAGCTGGCGATGTCGTGGGCACTGCGGGTAGACAGGAATTCCAGCAGCAGTGGCAGGTGGTCGGGTAGCTCGCGGCTGTCCAGGGCAAAGCCAGCCGCCTCGTACTCGCTGAGCAGGTCGACCATGGCCTGGCCGCGGTCTCGGGACTCGCCATGGACATGTTCGAACAGCAACAGAGAGGTAGCGCGGCCGCGGTCGAACTGGGCGACATAGGCCGCCTGGACGTCCAGCAGGCGGGCATCACGCAGGCGATCGCACCAGTCAAGCAAGGCCTGCCGGGGGGCTCCCCCCGGCAGTGGCATGGCGGCAATGGCGGCCTTGACCTCATCGATAGCCGCGATCAGCTCTCGGTCGGGATAGTCGAGCAGCCGGGCCAGGGCACGCAGGCCCTGGGCGAGTGGCCCTTGAGTGGCGGCATCAGTCATGCTCGACCTCCGGATGAGCGGGATCGTACTGCTCAACGTCGACCAGGGTGGTGGTCTGCTTGCGTCCGCCGAACAGACTGACATCGTCGCTTCCGCCCTGGCAGCCATTGCCGAAGGTGAAGCCGCAGCCGCCACGCTCCGGGAAGGCCTCGCGGGCCAGTTCGCGATGGCTGGTCGGGATGACAAAGCGGTCCTCGTAGTTGGCGATGGCCAGGTAGCGATACATCTCCTCGACCTGGGCCACGCTCAGCTCGACTTCGTCCAGTACGTCGAGGCGAGCCTCGCCATCCACGTGCTTGCCACGCATGTATTCGCGCATCGCCATCATCCGCTTGAGCGCTCGCAGCACAGGGGCTTCGTCACCGGCGGTCAGCATGTTGGCCAGGTATTTCACCGGGATGCGCAGGGACTCGACCTTGGGCAGCACGCCATCGCTTTCCACGTGACCGGCATCCACCGCCGACTGGATGGGAGAGAGCGGCGGCACATACCAGACCATCGGCAGGGTGCGGTATTCCGGGTGCAGCGGCAGGGCCAGCTGCCAGTCCATGGCCAGCTTGTAGACAGGGGACTCCTGGGCGGCCTTGATCACGTTGTCATCGATGCCGTCACGCTTGGCCTGGGCGATGACCTCGGGATCGTGGGGATCGAGGAAGATCTCGCACTGGCGCTGGTAGAGGTCGCGGTCGTCCTTGGAGGCGGCGACGTCTTCGATACGATCGGCGTCGTAAAGCAGCACGCCGAGGTAACGAATGCGGCCGACACAGGTCTCGGAGCACACCGTCGGCTGGCCGGACTCGATACGCGGGTAGCAGAAGATGCACTTCTCGGACTTGCCGGTCTTCCAGTTGTAGTAGATCTTCTTGTACGGACAGCCGGACACGCACATCCGCCAGCCGCGGCACTTGTCCTGGTCGATCAGGACGATGCCGTCCTCCTCGCGCTTGTAGATGGCACCGCTGGGGCAGCTGGCCACACAGGCAGGGTTCAGGCAGTGCTCGCACAGGCGCGGTAGGTACATCATGAAGGTGTTTTCGAACTGACCGTAGATGTCCGCCTGGATCTGATCGAAGTTGACGTCCTTGCGCCGCTTGGCGAATTCAGTGCCAAGAATTTCTTCCCAGTTCGGGCCCCACTCGATCTTTTCCATGCGCTGGCCGGAGACCAGCGAGCGCGGACGGGCCACCGGCTGGTGGCGCCCCCGCTTGGCCTGGTGCAGGTGCTGGTAGTCGAAGGTGAACGGCTCGTAGTAGTCGTCGATCTCCGGCAGGTCCGGGTTGGCAAAGATGTTCGCCAGCACCCGCCATTTGCCGCCGATACGCGGTTCGATGGTGCCGTCCTCGCGCCGCAGCCAACCGCCTTTCCAGCGGGCCTGGTTTTCCCATTCCTTGGGGTAGCCGATGCCCGGCTTGGTCTCGACGTTGTTGAACCAGGCGTACTCCACGCCTTCACGGCTGGTCCACACGTTCTTGCAGGTCACCGAGCAGGTGTGACAGCCGATGCACTTGTCGAGGTTGAGCACCATGCCCACTTGTGAACGGATCTTCATTTCACTGCCTCCTGAACGCTGTCCTGTCCTTCCCCGTCCAACCAGTTGACGTGCTTCATCTTGCGCACCATGACGAACTCATCGCGGTTGGAGCCGACGGTGCCGTAGTAGTTGAAGCCGTAGGCCAGCTGGGCGTATCCGCCGATCATATGGGTCGGCTTGGGACATACCCGAGTCACCGAGTTGTGGATGCCGCCGCGGGTGCCGGTGACTTCGGAGCCGGGCACGTTCACGATGCGCTCCTGGGCGTGGTACATCATCGCCATGCCGTTCTTGACCCGCTGGCTGACGACGGCACGGGCGGCAATGGCGCCGTTGGCGTTGTACAGCTCGATCCAGTCGTTGTCCTCGACGCCGATGGCGCGGGCGTCATCCTCGGATAGCCAGACGATGGGGCCGCCCCGGGACAGGGTCAGCATCAACAGGTTGTCGGAGTAGGTGGAGTGGATGCCCCACTTCTGGTGCGGGGTGATCCAGTTCAACGCGATTTCCGGGTTGCCGTTGGGACGCGGCATCGCCATGGCCTTGGTGGCCTTGGTGTCGATGGGCGGACGATAGACCAGCAGGCTTTCGCCGAAGTCGCGCATCCAGGCGTGGTCCTGATAGAACTGCTGACGTCCGCTGACCGTGCGCCAAGGGATCAGCTCGTGGACGTTGGTGTAGCCCGCGTTATAGGACACGTGCTCGTCTTCCAGGCCCGACCAGGTCGGACTGGAGATGATCTTGCGCGGCTGCGCCACCACATCGCGGAAGCGGATCTTTTCCTCTTCCTTGGGAATCGCCAGATGGGTATGGTCCCGTCCGGTAATTTTCGACAGCGCGTCCCAGGCCTTGACCGCAACCTGGCCGTTGGTCTCTGGTGCCAGTGACAGGATCACCTCGGCGGCGTCGATGGCGGTCTCGATGCGCGGCTGCCCCTTGGCCGGGCCGTCCAGCTTGACGTGATTGAGGCCGCGCAGCAGTTCGACCTCCTTCTCGGTATTCCAGCTGATGCCCTTGCCACCGTTACCGATGCTTTCGAGCAGCGGCCCCACCGAGGTGAAGCGCTCATAGGTCTCGGGGTAGTTGCGCTTGACTTCGACCAGGCTCGGCATGGTCTTGCCGGGCACCGGCTCGCACTCGCCGCGCTTCCAGTCGAGCACCTCGGGCTGGGCCAGCTCGCCTGGGCTGTCGTGCTGCAGTGGCAGGGTGACCAGGTCGGTTTCCTCGCCCAGGTGGCCGGGGCAGACCTCGGAGAACTTCTTGGCGATGCCCTTGTAGATATCCCAGTCGCTACGCGCCTCCCAGGCCGGATCGGTGGCGGCGGTCAGCGGGTGGATGAAGGGATGCATGTCCGAGGTGTTGAGGTCGTCCTTCTCGTACCAGGTCGCGGTGGGCAGCACCACGTCGGAGTACAGACAGGTGGTGGACATACGGAAGTCGAGGGTGGTGAACAGGTCCACCTTGCCTTCCGGGGCTTCCTTGTGCCACGTGACTTCCTTGGGCATGGCGCCACCGGACTCACCCAGGTCCTTGCCCTGCAAGCCGTGACGGGTGCCCAGCAGGTACTTGAGCATGTACTCGTGGCCCTTGCCGGAGCTGCCCAGCAGGTTGGAGCGCCACACGAACATGTTGCGCGGGAAGTTCTGGGGGTTGTCCGGGTCTTCTGCGGCAAAGGTAAGCCGTCCCGCCTTCAGCTCGTTGACCGTGTAGGCGGCGGTGGACATGCCGGCCTCAAGCGCGGGGCCCGCCAGTCGCAGCGGGTTGATACCGAGCTGAGGGGCGGAGGGCAGCCAGCCCATGCGCTCGGCGCGCACGTTGAAGTCGATCAGGCTGCCATCGTACTTGCTGGGGTCGGCCAGCGGTGACAGCAGCTCCTTGACTTCGAGCTTCTCGTAGCGCCACTGGCTCGAGTGGTTGTAGAAGAACGAGGTGCCGTTCATCTGGCGCGGCGGACGCTGCCAGTCCAGGCCAAAGGCCAGCGGCAGCCAGCCGGTCTGGGGCCGCAGCTTTTCCTGCCCCACGTAGTGGGACCAGCCACCGCCGGACTGACCGATGCAGCCACACAGCACCAGCATGTTGATCAGGCCACGGTAGTTCATGTCCATGTGGTACCAGTGGTTCATCCCGGCACCGACGATGATCATGGAGCGACCCTGGGTCTTGTCGGCATTGCTGGCGAACTCGCGGGCGATGCGAATGCACTGGCTGGCCGGCACGCCGGTGATCTTTTCCTGCCACGCCGGGGTATAGGGACGCAGCTGGTCCAGCGAGGTGGCGCCGTCGTCCTCGCCGTCAGCACCAAGGCCACGGTCGATACCGTAGTTGGCGCACATCAGGTCGAACACGGTGACGGCCAGCACTTCCTTGCCGTCTGCCAGGGCCAGCTTCTTGGCCGGCAGGCAGTGGTGCAGCACCTCGTTGCCTTCGACGTGGTCGAAGTGCTCGTGGGCGATACCGCCGAAGTAGGGGAAGGCCACCTTGGCGACGCTGTCGTGGGCATCGGCCAGGGACAGGCGCAGGTCGACCTCCTGGCCGTCGGCGTCGAGTGACTCAAGGCTCCACTTGCCTTTTTCCTCGCCGCCATTTTCCCCCCAGCGGAAGCCGATGGAGCCACGGGGCACGACGAGCTGATCGCGCTTCTCGTCCCAGGCGACGGTCTTCCACTCGGGATTGTTGTCCTGGCCAAGCGAAGCATCAAAGTCGGCGGCACGCAGCTGCTTGCCGGGCGCGTAGCTGCCGTCTTCCCGGGGCTCCAGCGCCACCAGGAAGGGCATGTCGGTGTAGCGCTTGACGTAGTCGGTGAAGTAAGCGCTGGGGGAGTCGAGGTGGAACTCCTTGAGGATGACGTGGCCCATGGCCATGGCCAGGGCGGCGTCGGTGCCTTGCTTGGCTGACAGCCACTCGTCGGTGAGCTTCGACACCTCGGCGTAGTCCGGGGTGATGGACACGGTCTTGGTGCCCTTGTAGCGCACCTCGGTAAAGAAGTGAGCGTCCGGCGTGCGGGTCTGGGGCACGTTGGAGCCCCAGGCGATGGTATAGCCAGAGTTGTACCAGTCAGCGGACTCCGGCACGTCGGTCTGCTCGCCCCAGGTCTGGGGGGAGGCCGGCGGCAGGTCGCAGTACCAGTCATAGAAGGACAGGCAGGCTCCGCCGATCAGCGACAGGTAGCGGGCCCCGGCGGCGTAGGAGACCATCGACATGGCGGGAATCGGTGAAAAACCGATGATGCGGTCGGGACCGTAGGTCTTGGCGGTATAGACGTTGGCCGCGGCGATCAGGGTCTGGGCCTCGTCCCAGTCGGCGCGAACGAAGCCGCCCATGCCACGGGCACGCTTGTACTGGTTGGCCAGGACCGGATCTTCGACGATGGAGGCCCAGGCCTCCACCGGGTCTTCGTGCTTGTCCAGCGCCCGACGCCACAGGCTGACCAGCTCCTGACGGATTAGCGGGTACTTGAGGCGGTTGGCACTGTACAGATACCAGGAGTAGCTGGCGCCACGCGGGCAGCCACGTGGCTCGTGATTGGGCAGGTCGGCGCGGGTGCGGGGGTAGTCGGTCTGCTGGGTTTCCCAGGTCACCAGGCCGTTCTTGACGTAGATCTTCCAGCTGCATGAGCCGGTGCAATTCACCCCGTGGGTGGAGCGCACGATCTTGTCGTGCTGCCAGCGAGCGCGATAGCCATCTTCCCAGTCGCGGGTCTCTTCCCTCGTTTCGCCATGTCCATTGGCAAACTGGGGAGGACGCTTGGTCAGGTATCTCAGCCGATCGAGAAAGTGACTCATGGGGGGTCTCCTCAAAGGCCCCCTTGCGGGGGCCATGCTAGGCGGTCCTTGTGGACTCGAATGTCACGGTCTGGTGGAGTCTTGAAGCTCAGAGCTAGCTCTCAACGTCAGCCCTGAATGTCAGTGCTATGCGTCCGAAGCCTCTTTGGGATGGTCCTTGCTGCGGCCCTTGCAGGCAGGCCCGGCGTCCAGATTGAGTTCGATTTCTGCGCCCTTGCGGCTGTAGTAGAACCAGGTCAGGGCGGTACACAGCAGGTAGAAGACGATGAAGCCAAGCAGGGCGGCTTCCGGTCCGCCTGTCAGCGAAATCGAGGTGCCGAAGGACTTCGGGATCAGGAAGGCGCCGTAGGCGGCGATCGCCGACGTGAAGCCAATGGTGGCGGCCGATTCGCGCTCTGCATGGACCAGCTGTTCAGCACTGGTCAGGTTGGGCATCAGACGCGGCACTTCCTTGCGGAAGATCGACGGAATCATCTGGAAGGTGCTGGCGTTGCCGACGCCGGTGGCGAAGAACAGCAGCATGAACGAAGCGAAGAAACCGTAGAACGCCATCGGCATGGTCTTGTTCATCAGGAAGAACAGCACGCCGATGACCCCGGCGATCATGGTCAGGAAGGTCCAGAAGGTGACCCGGGCGCCGCCGAAGCGATCGGCAAGACCGCCGGTCCAGGCACGGCTGAGGGCGCCGACAAACGGGCCGAGGAAGGCATACTGCAAGGCGTCGATGGCCGGGAACTGGGTCTTCGTCAGCAGCGGGAAGCCGGCAGAGAAACCAATGAAGCTACCGAAGGTGCCGGTATAGAGGATGCACATCAGCCAGTTGTGCTTGCGCTGGAAGATGACCGACTGTTCCTTGAACGAGGACTTGGCGCTGGCGATGTCGTTCATGCCGAACCAGGCGGCAACGGTGGCGATAGCGATGAACGGCACCCACACGAAGCCGGCATTCTGCAGCCACAGCATGCCGCTGTCGGACAGCGGTTGGCCGTCTCCGGTAAACATCACGAAGCTGCCGGTAGAAATCACCACGGGCACCAGGAACTGCATCACCGATACGCCAAGGTTGCCAAGACCGGCGTTCATGGCCAGTGCCTTGCCTTTCTCGCGCTTGGGATAGAAGAACGCGATGTTGGCCATGCTGGAGGCAAAGTTACCGCCACCGAAGCCACACAGCAGGGCAATGATCGCCATCACCAGGTAGGGGGTGTCAGGGTTCTGTACCGCAAACCCGATCCACAGTGCCGGCAGAATCAGTGAGGCCGTGGAGAAAGCGGTGAAGCGACGCCCGCCGAAGATCGGCACGGTAAAGCTGTAGAAGATGCGCAGCGTAGCGCCGGACAGTCCCGGCAGGGCGGCCAGCCAGAACAGCTGGTTCGGGCTGTAGTCAAAGCCCACCTGGGGCAGTTTGGCCACCACCATGGACCATACCATCCAGATGCTGAAGGCCAGCAGCAGACAGGGGATCGAGATCCATAGATTGCGACTGGCAATCTTGCGGCCGGTGGTCTGCCAGAAAGACTCGTCTTCCGGGCGCCAGTCCTGCAGCACGAACTTGCTGGGGGTAGAAAGCTCCGGCAGATCGGTGGATTCGCAGCGGTCGCGAGCCTCGATGCGTTCGGCTTTACGAATCGCGTGATGCATCCACAGCAGCGCTGCGGCGACCACGACGAACATCAGCATGAAGCAGCTCTGCCAGATGCCGATGACATCGTTGAGCATGCCGAAGGTCAGTGGCAGGAAGAAGCCGCCGAGTCCGCCGACCATGCCTACCGCGCCGCCCACCAGACCCACGCTCTTGGGATAGTAGACCGGGATGTGCTTGTACACGGCGGCCTTGCCCAGGGACATGAAGAAGCCCAGCACCATGGTCAGCAGGATAAAGCCGACCAGGGGCATGGCGAAGGTGAACTCGACCGGGCCATGGACACCGGCAACGGTATAGTGAGTCGGCGGATAGCTCAGCAGAAAGGTGCAGATGACCGAGGCCAGGAAGGTCCAGTACATCACCCGGCGAGCGCCGTAGCGGTCCGACATCCAGCCGCCGAGGATGCGGAACAGCGAGGCTGGAATCGTATACAGCGCCGCGACGATACCCGCCGCTCCCAGGCTGAGTCCGTAGACCTCGATCAGATAGTGGGGCAGCCACAGGGCGAGGGCCACAAAGCCGCCGAAGACGAAGAAGTAATACAGAGAAAAGCGCCACACGCGCAGATCGGCCAGCGGCGCAAATTGCTCGGATAGCGGCTGGCGCACGGCGTTGCGAGATCGACTGCCGGGATCTTCCTTGGCCAGCACAATGAAGGCGACGCCCATGATGGCCATGACGGTGGCATAGACCAGCGCGGTGCTCTTCCAGCCCAGTGCCAGGAGCAGGAAAGGGGCGCCAAAATTGGTCACGGCAGCGCCCACGTTACCGGCACCAAAGATGCCCAGAGCGGTACCCTGACGTTCCTTCTCGAACCAGGCGGAGGTGTAGGCGACGCCGACGATGAAGGAACCGCCCGCAAGGCCGATACCCAGGGCGCCGACCAATAGCATCGAGTAACTGTTGGCAAAGGTCAGCAGATAGACGCAGGTGGCCGTGATCAGCATCAGCAGGCCGAACACCCAACGGCCACCGAAACGGTCAGTCAGTACGCCGAGGAATAGACGGCTAATGGAGCCGGTCAGCACCGGTGTGGCCATCAACAGGCCGAGTTGAGTGTCAGAAAGACCGAAGTCTTCCTTGATTTGAATGCCGAGAATCGAGAAGAGAGTCCAGACGGCGAAGCAGAGAGTGAAGGCCAGGGTGGCCAGACCTAGCGCTTGATTCTGCTGACGCCGCGGTACGGAGTCATGTTGAAGCATATGCTTTCCTCAGTAGGGGTGCCGGTTTGTCCCCTTAAACATTGCTACAATGTATCTGCAAGGCACTTGATTGTGATCAACAGAATGGGAGGGTATATCCAGCGTCGTTGATCTCTTACCTCCATGGGGGTATGCGGGTGTTTTTAAGAGATTCGTCACGTATTATCTGCCTCGAAACATAAATGAGACATTCTGATATTGGTTAGGTGATAACTCCCTTGATCTGGGTCAATAGAAGTGGGTGGTGGAAGACAAGACACGAGGGGCAGCCATGAACGGCGCCTTTTACCTGCGCCGCTCTCTGATGCTGCGCATGCTGGTCGCGATGGCCGCGATTGCCTGTCTGGCGCTGGTCAGCCTGCTGGGCTCGATCGTTATCGCCCAGAGCGCGGGTGGCTACGCCGATGCCATCAATCAGGCGGGGTCGCTGAGGATGCAGGCCTACCGATTGCTGTCGACCAGTGAATTGCTGCCTGCCGACCATCCCCGGCGCCGTTGGCAGCAGGAACAGATGGAAGCCACTCTTGCCAGCCCAGCCATTGTCAGTCTGATTCCTGGCGATGTGGATGACCCCCTGAGAGATGCCTATGACAGAGTGGTCGAATGCTGGCACGAAAACCTGCGACCCAATATCCATGCCTTTGACGGCGGCAATGCCTTTCGCCTCGATGACCAGGTGGCAGAGTTCGTCGATAAAGTGGATATTCTAGTTGGGAGTCTGCAAAAATATGCGGAGTCTAAGGTGGTCTTTCTGGAAGTTTTTCAGGGTGTGTCGCTGACCATTCTTGTTGTTTTTATGGTGATGGTGGTGTACAGAATTGTGTGTGGCGTCATGCCGCCTTTTAGAGATCTTATTCGGGTGGTAAATGGTGTAATGGTGGGTGACTTCTCCGGTAGAACGACCTACCGTGGGAATGACGAGCTTGGCCTCTTGTCGCGTACGATCAACAAGATGAATGCCAGTCTTTCGGAAATGTATGGGCAGCTCGAAAAGCGAGTGGCGGCCAAGACGCATGAGTTGAAGCGCAGTAATGATGCGCTGCGGATGCTTTACCTGACGGCGCGACGTTTGAATGGCGTGACGCCATTGACCCGTGAGGAACTTGAAGACGTCCTGCGTCAATTGGAGGCGGTCACCGACGAGGGACCGTTCGAGCTGAGGCTCACTACCGGTGGGGCCGGCAAGGAAATGATTCGCCTTGTGCCTCGGCCCGCGGCCCATCATCAAGCCGAGACTGCGACAGCGCGATCGGAGTCGTGCAGTCGCATGACATCTTCTCCATCGCCAGGCAGCGGCAATGAGTATGCGGTGCGCGTGCGCGAGGCAGGGCGCGACTTCGGCGAACTGCGGGTCCAGCAGCCCCCTGGGCACATGTTGGCACAGTGGAAGATCGAGCTGGTCGAGACCGTGGCAGGGCTGATCGCAGCGGCCCTGTCATTGTCGGAAAAGTCCGATGAGCAGCGCAGGCTGGCGCTGATGGATGAGCGCGCCGTCATTGCCAGAGAGCTACACGATTCCCTGGCGCAATCATTGTCCTACCTGAAGATTCAGGTGACGCGATTGCAGATGCAGCTGGACCAGCAGCGCCACGAACAGGTCGCGCAAGTGGTGGCCGAGCTGAGGCATGGGCTGAACTCCTCCTATCGTCAGCTGCGAGAACTACTGAATACCTTCCGTCTGCGCATCCACGAGGCGGGCCTGGAGGCGGCGCTGGATGAGACGGTGCAGGAGTATTCCAAGCGGGGCGACTTCGAGCTGACCTTGAAAGGGCAATGGAGCGGGCTTGCGCTGACGCCCAACGAAGAAATTCATGTACTGCAGATCGTGCGCGAGGCGTTGTCCAACGTGGCGCGCCACGCCAGGGCCCGCCACTGTACGGTCAGTCTTGCCGCAGAAGAGACGGGTCATTATCAGCTGTCGATCAAGGACGATGGGGTCGGTATCGGTCCCCAATCAGATCCATCCATTTCCCATGGGATGGCCATCATGGAAGAGCGGGCGAGGAGCCTGAGTGGAAAGCTCTCGGTCAATGGCATCAAGCCATGTGGCACCGTGGTGACCGTCCGCTTTCTGCCGCGCCTGCTGGTACAGCTACCTGTCGCGGTCAGCTGAACGTGTCGTCCGGCATAGGTCGGACGCACTCACTCAGGAGATTTGGCAATGAGCATGCTTCGATTGATGATCGTGGACGATCACCCTCTCTTTCGGCGTGGCGTTCGCCAGCTGGTGGACATGGACCCGAGCCTGGTGGTGGTGGGCGAGGCCTCCGACGGTGCGGAAGCGGTGCGCAAGGCGATTGACCTTCAGCCCAATCTGATCCTGCTGGACCTCAACATGCATCCGATCGATGGGATTGAGGTGCTGAGGCGGATGCGTGACGCTCGGGTCAAGAGTCGTATCGTGATCCTGACCGTATCCGATGCCGACGATGATGTGGTGCGGGCGCTCAAGGAAGGTGCCGACGGCTACCTGCTCAAGGACATGGATCCGGAAGAGGTGCTGCGCTTGATTCGCGAGGCCGCGCAGGGGCAGGTGGTGCTGGGGCCGCAAATGGCGTCCTTGCTGGCCAGCGTGGTCAAGGGCGAGCTGCCGGCGGGGGGTGACGATGGCATGTCCTGCCTCACCGCGCGAGAGCGAGACATTCTGCGCACCCTGGCCCGGGGGCTGTCCAACAAGATGATCGCCCGTGAACTCGACATCGCCGAGGGCACCGTCAAGGTGCACGTCAAGCATCTGTTCAAGAAGCTGGACCTGCGCTCCCGAGTGGAAGCGGCGGTGTGGGCAACCAAGCATGGCCTGGGCTGAACGGCGCTACCGGCATTGCTGCGCTGACCTGCATACGACAACGCCCGGGCTGGACCCGGGCGTTATCGCTTTCTCCAATGACGCCTCACCGCTTAGCGGTAGTGGCGAGGCGTCAGTGGTGTCTCAGCTATTGACCGCGGCAACCGCCTTGGCCAGGTAAGGCAGGTTTTCCTGAGAGAAGCCCGCCACGTTGGCACGGCCGGAGCGCACCATATAAATGCCAAACTCATCGCGCAGGCGATCCACCTGTTCCGGTGACAGACCGGTGTAGGAGAACATGCCACGCTGCTCGGCAATGTGCGCGTATTTCTCGCTCAGCCCGTAAGGCTTCAGTGCTTCGACGAAGTCGCGACGCAGGGTGTTGATGCGGTCACGCATTTCCGTGAGTTCCTCACGCCAGACGCCTGCGAGCTCGGCCGAGTGCAGAATTTCGGCGACGATAGCTCCGCCGTGGGCGGGCGGGTTGGAATAGTTCTCGCGGGCGACAATGGCGATTTGCGAACGAACGTTTTCCATCTCTTCGTTGTTCTTCGCGACCACGATCAGCGCACCGGTACGCTCGTTGTAGATGCCGAAATTCTTCGAGCAGGAGCTGGTGATCAGCACATTGTCGAGGTTCTCGGCCAACAGTCGCACGGCGTAGGCGTCTTCATCCAGGCCTTCAGCGAAACCTTGATAGGCGAAGTCCACCAGCGGCAGCAGGTCACGCTCCTGCAGCACCTCAAGCACCTGTTGCCACTGCTCGTGGTTCAGGTCAAAGCCCGTCGGGTTGTGGCAGCAAGCGTGCAGGACCACCACGTCGCCCTGGGGAATCTGCTTCAGAGCCGCCAGCATGCCGTCGAAGTCGAGACGGTTGTCGGCATCCACGTAGGGGTACTTGTGCAGTGCGATACCGGCGGCGGTGAAGATGCCGTGGTGGTTTGGCCAGGTGGGATCGCTGACCCAGATGCCCTTGCCAGGCAGCTGGCTGGCAACGAAGTCGGCCGCCAGGCGCAGAGCGCCGGTGCCACCGGGAGACTGGGTGGCACTGGCACGCCCAGCTTCCAGCACCGGTGAGTCCTGGCCCAGCACCATGGGCAAGACCACGGCACCGTACTCGGGAGCACCGTGTGAGCCGATGTAGGTCTTGGTGGTCTCGTTGTTGAGCAGCAGGGCCTCGGCCTCCTTGACCGCACGCATCACCGGAGTGTTGCCCTTTGCATCGCGGTAGACGCCGACGCCAAGATCGACCTTCTGGGGATTGGTGTCCTTCTTGAAGGCCTCGATGAGCCCGAGGATGGCATCCCCGGGAACCCGCTCAATCTTCTCGAACATTTAACTTGCTACCTCGTCGGTTCTAGCCGCTAGGATGAAATCGTTCTTGTGCAGGCCCTTCATTTCGTGGGACCACCAGGTCACGGTGACCTTGCCCCACTCGGTCAACAGCGCCGGATGGTGACCAGCCTCTTCAGCGATCTCGCCGACGCTGTTGGTGAACGCCAGGGCCTGCTTGAAGTTGCGGAAGCGATAGCTCCGCTCCAGTTGCATGATGCCATCGCGCTCGACGATCTGCCACTCGGGCAGCTGTTTTTGCCAGCTGGCGATCTCGCTCTCGCTGGCATGAGGGGCGTCCCAGCGGCAGGCTTCGCAGGATTGTTGTGACAGGGACGATGAGTGTTCGCTCATGGGATAGCTCCAAATGCAAGTGGTAGGGCAGCAATTGCCGGTCGTCAGGCGCGGGGTGTCCGCGCCTTGGGCGTGAACAGTGGGGCAAAGAGTCCTAGCGCCTTGGCCTGTTCCACCAGCGCCATCAGGTCCTGCTGGGCCAGTGTCTGGAGGTCGTCAAGACTGTCGAGAACATAGTAAAGCGGTTGCAGGATGTCGATGCGGTAGGGTGTACGCAGTGCATCGAGGGCATCGAAGCGATGCGTGACCGGTGCGTCGGAAAGCGCGTGGAGCGTCTCCCGTGGCGATGAAATGATGCCTCCCCCATAGATGCGTCGGCCCTCTGGCGTGTCCACCAGGCCGAATTCAACCGTCATCCAGTAGAGCCTGGCCAGATACACCCGATCCTTGGGCTCGGCTGCCAGGCCCAGCCGCCCGTAGGTGGCGGTGAACTCAGCGAAGGCCGGATTGGTCAGCATGGGGCAGTGGCCAAAGATCTCGTGAAAGATATCCGGCTCCTTGAGATAGTCCAGCTCTTCCGGGGTGCGGATGAAGGTCGCGACGGGGAAGCGCCGGTTGGCCAACAGCTCAAAGAAGGTATCGAAGGGGATAAGCGCCGGGACTGCGGCGGTTCGCCATCCCGTGGCGTCGTCCAGCACCCGATCTATCGCATCGAGCTGCGGGATATGATCGGTGGGCAGGGCAAGGCGCTCCAGCCCCTCCAGGTACTGGTGGCAAACACGTCCTTCGATCAGCGCCAGTTGACGTTCCATCAAGGTCTGCCAGGTGCGGTGCTCCGTCTCGCTCCAGTGGATCTTGCCATCGTGGTCAGGAGTGTGAGCCTCGTAGGCCGTCGCTTTGCCAGAGACGGACGCATCCGCGGAGTGGTTCGAAGGAGAGTGGGGTGAGCCAACGAGAGGCGAGTGCGTAGACGGTGCGCTCATGGCGCCTCCAGATAATGGTGAGCGGAAAAGGCGGGTGTTGTCCTGCAACAGAGTGTCGGTCGAGTGCAGGCCATGTGCGAGGGGGTTGTGGTAGAGAAACCGGGTCGATCTGGTGACGAAGGGGAGGCGAGTGTAAGAAAAACGTGACAGCAGGGCCGCAAGGGCACTAGCCCATGGCCATAGCTCGACCAAAGAGGCAGGTCTCGTGTGCAATGACTTCGATAAGCTGTAAGGAAAACGTGACAATGGAGGTCGGACGCCGTGACAGCAAATTTCTGCCCGTGGGTCTTCTGCCTATCGATAAGGAGCGCTAAGCCAGCATGCGCCTGAGAGTACATTGCCAGAACCGCATCGGTATTCTGCGTGACATCGTGTCCCTTCTTGCTGACTACGGCGCCAACGTGGCGCGTGGCGAAGTGGGTGGCGAGCGCGGCAATGCCATCTATCTCCACGTGCCATTGCTGCTTAACGCGCAATGGGTGACGTTGAAGCCTCGTCTGGAAGACGTGTCTGGCGTCTTTGGCGTGCGCAAGGTCAGCCTGATGCCGAGTGAGCGTCACCAGCTGGAGCTCGAGGCGCTGCTTTCATCGCTGACAGACCCGGTCATGTCCATCGACATGGAGGGGCATCTGGTCGCGGCCAACCGCGCGGCGAGTCAGCTGCTGGGGGTGCGGGTAGATGAAGTGCCAGGTCTGTCCCTGGATCGATATCTGCCGGACTGTGACTTGCCCGATGTGATTCGGCGCAACAATGCCAGGGTCAACGGACTCAGAGTCCGCCTGAAGAACGCCACCTTTCTTGCCGATATCGCTCCGCTGCACCGTGAGCATCATGACGATGTCGAGTCATTGGCGGGGGCGGTGGTGACACTGCATAGCGCTGATCGCATTGGCGAGCGGATCTACCAGATACAGCGCCAGGAAATGCGCGGTTTCGAGGCGATGTTCACCGCAAGCCCCCGGCTTGCGTCGCTGATTCATGAAGCTCGTCGAATGGCGCCGCTGGATGCCCCGCTGCTGATCTTCGGTGAAACAGGCACTGGCAAGGAGTTACTGGCGCGGGCGTGTCACCTGGCCAGCCCCCGTGGGCAGGCACCCTTCATGGCCTTGAACTGCGCTGGCCTGCCGGAGTCCATGGCCGAGACGGAGCTGTTTGGCTACGCACCGGGGGCCTTTGATGGCGCCAGGCCAGAGGGCAAGCTGGGTCTGCTGGAGTTGACCTCGGGCGGTACCATCTTCCTCGATGAAGTGGGAGAGATGAGTCCGCGCCTTCAGGCCAAGCTGCTGCGGTTCTTGCAGGACGGCGGCTTCCGTCGAGTCGGCGCTGACGAAGAGACCTATCTTGATGTGCGGGTGGTGTGCGCCACTCAGCAGGACCTGCTGTCGCTATGCGATCAGGGGCTGTTTCGCCAGGATCTCTACCATCGCCTGAACGTGCTGTCCTTGAACGTTCCGCCATTGCGAGACTGCCTGGACGGGATTCAGGCACTGGCAGAGCATTTCGTCGACCGCGCTGCCCGGCAGATTGGCTGCCCGTTGCCCGAGCTTTCCAGCGCCGCTGTCGCGCGAATGGCCGGCTATGACTGGCCGGGCAATGTGCGGCAGTTGGAAAACGTGCTGTTCCAGGCGGTATCGCTGTGTGAAAGCGGTCGCATCGAGCCGGAGCACCTGCGCTTGCCTGAGGGGCCGGCCTCTGGCGATCTGGCCGGCATCGAGCTGGACGGCACCCTCGACGATATTCTGGCCGACGTGGAGCGTCGGGTGCTGGCCGCGCTGTATCCGCTGCATCCCTCCAGCCGGCAGTTAGCACGACGGCTTGGCGTCTCCCACACCACCATTGCCAACAAGCTGAAGCGTTACGGGCTGGGGGGCACCTGAGCAGGGCGTGTCAGGATCCTATGACCTGGATCACGGCGGCACGCACCTGGGGATAGTGAACCTGTTCGTGACTCGCAAAGCCGGCGAGTTTACGCGCCTTTGCCTGACTTAGCGCAGGACTGACGATGCCACACAGAAAACGTGTGGCCAGGTCAGCGTCCAGCTTTCTGGGCGGTTTCGCTGCGCTCAGCGCGTCGCTGAGCTCCGTCAACCAGCCATGCAAGGTTTGCTCATCGGCAGGCAGCGTCGGCGAGGCGGCGCTCAGGCTCGCCCGCTCTCCGCGGCAGGCCGAGCAATGTCCGCACGCCCTTGGCGCGTCGCTATCTCCGAACCAGTCCGCAAGACCAGCGCTGATGCAGGTGGTGGATTCGAACAGCGCCAGCATGGCCTCCAGGCGCTGAAGCTCCATGTCGGCACGGGTCACGAACTGCTGATGGAGTTCGCTGGCCAGATGCTGGGAGTCCACGTCGGACAGGACGCTATACACCTCAGTGATCTGCTTGCTCTCGAGACGAATCCACTGTTGCTGGTCGAGATAGTCCAGCGCCTTCAGCACTCTTGCCCGGGAGGTGTCCAGGCCTCGCGCCTGGCCAAGCTGGTACAGGCGTTCAAAGTCCAGGCGATACCAGCTGCGCCCCTTGTCGGACGCCTCGATGATGGCGGACAGGAAAGCGCCTCTTTCTCCAGGGAAGCGAGCGAGAAGCGCTTCCTGCTCAATCTCGAGGCGAAAACGGTACTCGGCAAAATAGCTGTGGCTGGCGCGGATGATGCCCATCAGCTCTAGCTTGACCAATAGCGTCTTCAGCGGCAGTTCGCGAATATCCGTCTGACGCGATAATGCATTGAGCGATAGCTCCCAGGCACCCGGCGCCGCCGCCAGATCATCCAGTACCGCCTGGATGCCTGCCCGGGGTGGTACATCGCCATGGACGAAGTTCTCGAGCACAGGGAGGCTTTCTCGCCCGGCGAGCATCAGGCACTCGGCGCGGGCACCGTCGCGGCCTGCTCGACCAATTTCCTGACTGTAGTTTTCAATGGATTTGGGCAGGTCGAAGTGCACGACGCAGCGAATGTCTGACTTGTCGATGCCCATACCGAAGGCAATCGTGGCAACGATGATCGGTAACTGGCCTGACATGAACGCCGCTTGAAGCTGGGCACGGGTGTCTGCGTCCAGGCCCGCGTGGTAGGCCGTCGCTTCCAGGCCGGCGGCCTTGAGATAGGCAGCGAGCCGCTGTGCACTTTGCTGTAGCGTGACATAGATGACGGTGCTGCCATGTTCCCCATGGGCCTGGTCGCGCTGGGCGATCAGCCAGCGGGCAAGATATCGGGGCCGTTCATCGGCGGGCACGGGAGCGATGGTGAGGTCGAGGTTCGCGCGATAAAGGCCCGTGGTGATCACGTCTTCACGGGCAATGGAAAACGCGGCCCGCATGTCGTCAATCACCTTGGGCGTGGCGGTAGCGGTCAGCAGCAGCACCTGAGGGATGCCGAATTCATGACGGTAGTGCGGCAGCTTCTGGTAGTCGGGTCTGAAGTTGTGTCCCCATTCCGACAGGCAGTGCGCTTCATCAATGACCAGTAACGATACCCGTACGTCCTGCAAGAAGTGGCGAAAGCGCTCATTCTTCAAACGCTCGACCGATACCATCAGCACACGCAGGTGGCCCGATCGAGCCGCCGACATGACTTGCTGCGTTTGCTCTGGCGATTGACTGGAGTCGATGCTGGCAGCAGCGATACCGCGCTGTTGCAAGGACGCGAGCTGGTCTTGCATCAGCGCCAGTAGCGGCGACACGACCAGCGTCAGATGAGGAAGGTGCAGGGCGGGTAACTGATAGCACAGTGACTTGCCGGAGCCGGTAGGGAAAATGGCGGCAGCGCTGCGACCCGCGATAAGGGCGTTGATCGTCTCGCGCTGGCCGGGACGAAACTCACGATATCCAAAGACCGATGCCAAGGTGTCATCGATGCGGGGAGAGGCAGAAGGCAATATGGGTAGTCTCTAATATGTGGCCTTGTCACCCAGCGGACAGGGAGGGGTGACGCGGCGGTATTCGCAGGGTGACAGGCTACCGTGTTGTGGGCCGGGGATGAAGTACAGGTTGGCAGCCGGCCCACAGCGGTGACACCGTGGGAACACGCTGGGTGACACTCGCTAGCGTACAGAAAGGGCCGAGGGTTAATCGCTACGCTGTGGGCTCCAGCGCTGGATGACCCGGTTTCGCCCCTGCTGTTTCGCCTCTACCAGATTGGCGTGCACCTGCTGCATCAGTTGCGCGCCGGTGACTCCTCGCTGATAGTCACTGACCCCTACGCTGACCGTTACCTTGTGCCGGCCGATACCGAAGTCATGGCGTGAGATGTTCTCGCGCAGGCGCTCCGCCAGCTCGCGCCCCCGGCCGGCGGGGGTCATGGGCAGCAGCAGGGCGAATTCATCGCTGCCCATGCGCGCCAGATAGTCCTCCTGACGCAGCTGGCTGGAGGCCAGCGCGGCGATCTGGCAGAGCACTCGGTCGCCCAGCCCCCGCCCCCAGGTGTCGTTGATCAGGGCGAAATGGTCCAGGTCGACGAACAGCAGGGATAACGGCACGCCGTGGCGGTTGGACATGGACGCTGCCTTATCCAGTTGGCTGACCAGCGAGCGCCGATTGGCCAGTCCTGTCAGCTCATCGGTACCAGAGAGGTAGCGCAGGCGCTGCTCTTCCGCGACTTGATCTTCGATGTCGATGAGCAGCCCATGCCACAGGATGCTGTCGTCACTGCGCTCGGGCAGGGCCTCCAGGGAATACCAGTGGGGGTTGAGTTCACCCACGGGCAGGCGCAGCCGAGTGGACACGGGAGACAGCCAATGGGCGGAATGCTCGATGGCGCGGATGAATTCCCCGTAGGCTTCTCCCAGCAGGTCGCCGAGGCGCTGGCGCACGTCATTGGCAGTGGCCAGGGGAGCGAGCCGTCGGGTCATCGGGTCGTCGCCGGTCAAGGCAGGAAGCTGCAGACGACCCCTGGCGTCACGTTGAAGAGTGAAGAGCACGCCGGGTACGCGCTGTAGGCAAGCAAGACGCTGCGCATCGGCATGCGTCTTGGTCGCGGAAGTGTTAGCGCAGTCATCCATGGTCAGGCAGTCCTTGGCCGCAGGAAGAGTGATCAACCCGAGGTATCGGGCTTAACTAACCATCTTAAGGGCTAGCCGAAAGGGGTATATCAGCCTTAAGGGCTAAGAAAAAACGACGTTTTTCTGCTTTTACAGGTATGCAGTATCTGGATGCTGCGGGCGCCTGTGACAAATGTGTATGTAATACATTGTGTTACAGGAACTTCTTGCGCCGATGACGCGCGCTCTAAAAAGGCTCGCCAGCGCCATGTCGGCTGTGCTGTTGCAGTAGTCACTAGGCACGTTCTCGTGCTCCGTCCTTCCTAAGGCTTAGGTAAGAGGAATGAGGTGATGGGCTGCAGCCTGTGCCAATTGATGTCCCAGGCGTTCAAGTGGATCGCCACCGTGGCGCCAGAAATGCCAGAACAGCGGCACATCGAGATACCAGCCGTCGACCACGTCGACCAGCGTTCCCTCGGCCAGCTCTCGCCGGGCTTGAATGTCCGGCACCAGACCAAAGCCCAGACCCGCCTTGGCCAGTCCTATGAATCCCTCGACGCTGGCACAGCGATGGTGAGGGAAGGGCCCGGTGACGCCCTGGGCATCCAGAAAACGGTGCTGAAGCTGGTCGTTGGGGCCAAAGATGATGGCCGGGCAGTGCTGCAACGCCTCTGCGGTAGCGCCTTGAGGACAATGGCGCGCAAGAAAGTCGGGGCTCGCCAGCGCTCGGTAGCGCATGGCACCGAGTGAAATGAGGCGTGCTCCCTGTACAGGGGTTTCGCTGGCACACAGGCAGGCGGCGACTTCCCCCTTGCGCATGCGCTCAAGCCCCACGTCCTGGTCTTCAATGACCAAATCGAGGGTGATGGCCTGATGCTTGAGATAGTCGCCCACCGCCTGGGGCCACCAGGTCGCCAGGCTATCGGCGTTGATGGCGATGCGCAGCTGTCGATAGCCGACGGTCAGTGAGGGGGCCTCCTCGACAAGCTCTGCCTCAAGTAGGCGAACCTGCTGGACGTGGTTGAGCAGGCGCCGGCCCAGCCCGGTGGGGGTAGGGGGCGTGCCGCGGATCAGTACGGGCTGTCCCAGACGTGCTTCCAATAGCTTGACGCGCTGTGAGACGGCGGACTGTGTCAGTCCCAGCGCTCGGGCGGCGCGTTCAAAACCCTGATGCTCAAGCACCGCGGCGAGGGCATTCAATAACTTGTAGTCGAGCATGGGTCGCCCTGGAAGCGTCGCTGCCTAATTAGAATTTCTAATGAGGTAGTTGGATAAGTTGTTTCTCTAATTCTAGCGCGCTCCTTATTCTTGTCCACCTGGGTGGCTTGCACCCGGACCTGTATGGCTTTCGTTGCCCGGCATGCCGGCCTTGTCGCGCCCCGCCTTGCTTGACGTGGCGATGGATGTGATCAGCGGTGTTGCCCTTGATAAAGGAGTTTTTGGCATGTGGTTGTCAGTGTTGCAAGGCGTGGTAACTGGCGCAGGCTTGATCATCGCGATTGGCGCGCAGAACGCCTTTGTCCTGGCCAAGGGGCTTCGCCGCCAGCACATCTGGTGGGTTGCCGGCATCTGCGCCCTGTGCGATGCGCTATTGATCGGTCTGGGGGTTCTCGGGCTCGGCGCACTGATTGCCCAAAGCGAGGGAGCGATGTGGCTGGCGCGTATTGGAGGTGCAGGGTTCCTGGTCTGGCAGGCGTGGCTGGCCTTCAAGCGCGTCATGCACCCGCGAGGGCTGGAAGCCAGCAGGGACGCCAGCACCACGTTAGGCAGTGTGATTGTGGCCACCTTGGCAGTGACGCTGCTGAATCCCCAGGTGTATCTCGACACCCTGGTGATGCTGGGAGCCATCGGCTCACTGCAGGACAGCCCGTTGGGCTTCTACATGGGGGCGACCATGGCATCGTTCACCTGGTTTTTCGGATTGGTAGCACTGGCCCGTGCGCTGGCGCCTCGGTTGACCAGTCCACGCGCCTGGCAATGGGTCGATGGCGCTATCGCGGCGGTGATGCTGTTGGTGGCGTGGCAGATCCTCACCCTGCATCCCGCCTAGGGCTTGTACGAAAAGTGCCTGCGCTTGGTGATACGGCGTTAAAAATCGGCTGGTGCGCCAGCCCGGTCAAAATGCTCATTTACACCTCGTAAACTGCGCTTTCTCACCGATTTTTGCCTTGTCTCACCTTCGCTCGTCGACTTTTCGGACAAAGCCCAGTGCCAGGTCGTCAACTGTCAGCGTTTCATGACGGCCTGTCACGCTAGCGTTACGCAGGGCCTGTGCAAGGTCGAGGGCTGTCAGGCCAGCGCTACACCCCGCGGCTCTTCAGGGGAGCCTGGGCAGCCACACAGCTGGCAGCCCGCCGCTCGGAGGCATGTGGCTCGGAGGAGGGGGCGCCTAGGATAGATGCATGGGTTCGGCTCTTACGGACACCACCATGACACTATCGGAGGCACACATGACCGCAGTAGCTCCCATCGACATACATAACCCTATCGGCACCCATGGTTTCGAGTTCGTTGAGTACAGTGCTCCCGACGCGGAAGGAATAGCGGCCTTACGTGAGCTGTTCGTGGCGATGGGATTCACGGAGACCCGGCGCCACCGCAGCAAAGGCGTCAGTCTGTTCCAGCAAGAGGGCGTCAATTTTGTACTGAACGCGGAACCTGACAGCCATGCGGCGCGCTTCGCCCAGCAGCATGGGCCCGGTGCTTGCGCCATGGCATGGAAGGTCGCTGATGCCCGACAGGCGCTGGATTACGCGGTGGAACAAGGCGCGCGTCCCGTCGATGTTCCGGTGGGGCCTGGGGAAGTGGGTATTCCTGCCGTGGAGGGAATTGGAGGTTCGCTGCTCTACTTTGTCGACGAGCGAACCGATGAGCACAACAGAACCATCTACGACATTGACTTCGACGCCATCGAGGGGCGCTCAGCCAATGACAATAGCGTCGGTCTGCGCTACCTCGACCATCTGACTCACAATGTGGAGCGGGGGCAGATGGATCCGTGGGCAGATTTCTATACCCGGATCGCCAACTTTCGTGAGAATCGCTACTTCGATATCGAGGGCAAGAAGACCGGATTGCATTCCCGGGCCATGACAGCTCCCTGCGGCAAGATGCATATTCCGATCAATGAATCAGCCGACGATAACTCCCAGATCGCCGAGTTCATTCGCGAGTACAAGGGGGAGGGCATTCAACACCTGGCGATGGCGACAGAGGATATCTACGCCACGGTGCGAGCCCTCAGGGCCAACGGCATTCGCTTCCTGTCCACACCGGATACTTACTACGAAAAGGTCGATGTGCGCGTGCCCAATCACGAAGAGCAGGTAGAGGACCTGCGTGAACTGAGCCTGTTGATCGATGGCGGGCCTGATCAGGGCGTGCTGTTGCAGATCTTCACCGAGACAGTGATTGGCCCGGTTTTCTTCGAGATCATTCAGCGCAAGGGCAACGACGGCTTCGGTGAGGGCAACTTCAAAGCGCTGTTTGAATCCATCGAGGAAGACCAGATCCGCCGAGGTGTACTCGACGCCGATTGAGCACAAGGCAGGAGCGTTATCGTCGAGGCTGGTGTGCCGTCAACCGGGATAGACGGCGTTGGCAGCCAGCCGCGACGATGACGGGCCTGCCCAAGCGCGACAAAATCCGTCACAATGGCGGGCTGGCCTCCACCCTGATTCGGCCACAGGCTGATGTGGAGGACGCCACCGCCATGGTGGGCAAACAATAGTGCGCAAGCGATCTCTGGTGATTCATGACAACCAACGAACCCTCTCGTACTCAGTGGCTTGGCCGCTGGGGCTTCGTTCTGGCCGCTACCGGCTCTGCCGTCGGTCTGGGCAATATCTGGAAGTTCCCCTACATGACCGGAGAGTATGGCGGAGGGGCCTTTGTACTGGTCTACCTGGCCTGCATCTTGTGCGTCGGCGTGCCCATCATGATGACCGAGATTGCGCTCGGTCGTCGTGGTCGAGGTAGTCCCATCGATGCCATTCGGCGCGTTGTCACCGAGTCGGGCCGTAGCTCTGGCTGGTCGTTGCTGGGCTGGATGGCGATGCTCTGTGGCTTCATGATCCTGTCGTTTTATGTGGTCGTCGCGGGCTGGTCCTTTGCCTATTTGTGGAAGATGGTCTCCGGTGGCCTGGCCGGGTCCAGCGTCGACGATATGGCGGCGATTTTCGGTGCCAATAACGCCAATCCTTTCACTCTTGGCGCCTGGAGTACGTTGGTGACGGTCGCCACCATGGTGATTGTGGGCAAGGGCGTGCAGCAAGGCATCGAAAGAAGCGTGGGTTGGATGATGCCGGGGATGGTGATCATGCTGCTGGTCATGATCATTTACGGCATGTTCTCCGGAGGTTTCGGTCAGGCCGTCAATTTCCTGTTTGCCTTCAATGCCTCCAGTCTGTCTAGCGAGGGCATGCTGGCGGCCATGGGCCATGCCTTTTTCACCCTGTCCCTGGCCTCCGGTGCCATTCTGACCTATGGCAGCTACCTGCCGCGTCGCGCCTCCATCGGCCGCACCACCCTGACGGTGGCTATTGCCGACACGCTGGTGGCGTTAATGGCTGGCCTGGCGATCTTCCCCGTCATCTTCGCCAATGGCATGGAGCCCAACAGCGGGCCGGGGCTGATCTTCATGAGCCTCCCATTGGCCTTTCAGGCGATGCCGCTCGGCACGCTCTTCGGCATACTGTTCTTTATCATGCTGTCCATGGCCGCCCTGACATCGTCCATCTCCATGGTCGAGGCAACCGTGTCATGGCTTGCCGATAACAAGGGGGTCAGCCGTAAGGCTGCCGCCTGGGGGACCGGCATTGTGCTATGGGTGATCAGTACCTTGGCGATGCTCTCTTTCAACGTTGGCGCCGACTGGACGCTGGCAGGCAAGCACTTCTTTGACTGGCTTGACTACCTGACATCGCGACTGATGATGCCGCTGGGTGGTCTTGGCATGGCGCTGCTGGCTGGCTTCGTACTCAAGAGTCAGGCGGTGAAGGACGAGTTGAATCTGCCGGCCGGCATCTACGCGCTGTGGCTGTTCATGGTGCGTTACGTGAGCCCGCTGGCCATCCTGGTGATCTTTGTGGATGCGCTGGGCCTGGTGGCCGTGGACTTCGGTGCCCACTGGCTGTGGCTGGTACTGATTCTGCTGGTCCTGACCCTGGCCGGTGAACTGGTAAGCCCGAGGCTGCGTCGCAGCTTGCAGACCAGCGACTAGGGCTTGTACGAAAAGTGCCTGCGCTTGGTGATACGGCGTTAAAAATCGTCTGGTGCGCCAGCCCGGTCAAAATGCTCATTTACACCTCGTAAACTGCGCTTTCTCAACGATTTTTGCCTTGTCTAACCTTCGCTCGTCGACTTTTCGGACAAAGCCCAGACAACGCTCACACGTCGCAGCCATTTGCGGCATGAGCACAAGTCGCCGTGACGTGTCAGTCGTCGCGGCGTCTTTCGTTTTAAAGGGAGTAAGGGAATAAGAACTGGATGATTGATTCCATTATGGCATAATGGCGCCTTGTCGCCGTCCGTATGTTCTGACGTTGGAGTCGCATCCCATGAGTCACAATCCCTTGCCGAATCGAAGCCCGTTCCCGGCAGGCAGCGTCAGTCTGGTAGGGGCTGGGCCCGGCGATCCTGAATTGTTGACGCTGCGAGCGTGGCGGCGGATAGGCGAGGCCGAGGTCGTCTTGCATGATCGTCTGGTGAGTCCGGAGATCCTCGAGCTGGTGCCGGAGACGGCTGAGCGCTACTACGTCGGCAAAGCGCGCTCGGATCACAGTCTGCCTCAGGAAGACATCAATCTGGCGCTGGTCAAGTGGGCCCGCGAGGGCAAGCGCGTGGTCAGGCTGAAGGGGGGCGATCCCTTTATCTTCGGGCGAGGCGGTGAGGAGCTTGAAACGCTGGTGGAGGCTGGGGTGACGGTCGAGGTGGTGCCCGGCATCACGGCGGCCTCCGGATGCAGCGCCTACGCAGGCATCCCGCTGACCCATCGTGACCATGCTCAGTCGGTGCGGTTCATCACCGGGCATCTCAAGGAGGGCGGCTGCGAGCTGGATTGGCGGGCTCTCGCCAGTCCCGGGCAGACGCTGGTGTTCTATATGGGACTGGGCAGTCTTGAGCATATCAGCCATGGGCTTGGGGCAGCAGGACTGGCGTCTGACACGCCGGTAGCGCTGGTAGAGCAGGGCACTACCCAACGTCAGCGCGTCCATCTGACCTGTCTGGGTGATTTGCCGACATTGAACGATCGGGATATTATTCGTCCGCCCACCTTGATTATTGTTGGTAGCGTTGTGTCGCTGCACAAACAATTAGCCTGGTTCGATAATGCGCAAGCGGGGAGTAGTGGGTGGATGCATGGCAAGCATCCGTCGCCCCGGGAACGCTCGGATTGAGCGCGCGCCTTTGCTGGAGATGTCGCACCAGGCAACGAACCCCGCGCATCGCGGGCTAGCTGAGGTCAAGATGATGTTCTCCCATTTGCGTAAACGTCGACGCTTTGCGCGATCGACCCAGGCCGCCTGGGCGGCCGCTATCCTGCTGTCGATAACGTCACTGACCAGTGACCCGGCGATGGCCAGAGATGACGGCGATGTCGCCTCCCAGCGTGGCCAAGCGTCGTTCTACAGTGATCGGTTCCAGGGGCGTCGCACGGCCAGTGGCGACACCTTCGACCAGCAAGCTCTTACCGCCGCCCATCGAAGCCTGCCTTTTGGTACCAAGGTGTTGGTGACTCGCCGGGACACGGGGCAGAGTGTGGAAGTGGAGATCAATGATCGCGGCCCCTTCGTCAAGGGACGCGTGATAGATCTCTCCAAGCAGGCAGCACGTCAGCTTGGCATGTTGAAACGCGGTACCGCGCCGGTCCTTTTGACCTACCTTCCCTGAGTGGTAACAGGGCGCTTTGGCCAGCAACGCCACAGCATCTCCCAGGGGTCACAAGCGCCGGCACGTCGTTGAAGTCGCTAAGTCGTCAAATGAGAAGGCCCGCCTGTTGGATATGTGTTCAACGGGCGGGCCTTCTTGCGTTTGTGCGGGTGACGCCAGTCTAGCGACCGTTGACTGGCTTGCCGGCGATCTGGTCGTGGAATTCTCTCTGCCAGCGGCTTAGCAAGGCGCGACGCTTGAGGTCATCCAGCGTGGCCAGCAGGCCGGGGCTGAGCGGCGTAGGACGCAGGCCTTCCGGCTGCGCGCGGCGCAATGCATTGGCGGTGCCTGGGCCGTCGAGCTCCGGGTGCAACGCCCCCAGCTCGTTGGCCTCAGCGATCACGCGTTGTCCGTGGCTGCCCAGCAGGTAATCGATGAAACGGCGCGCTGCTGAGGGGTGGGGGGCCTGGCGAGGGGCAAAGGCCAGTCGCCGGATCACCAACGCGTAATCGTCGGGGATCACCATGCGCAGCGAGGGACTAGCGGCGACGCTTTCTCTGGCGTAGCTGCCGAGCACGTTGTAGCCGATGTCAAAGCGCCCGTCGGCCAGGCCATCCAGCATGCTGCTGGTGGTGTCCACCAGCTGGGTGTCGGCACGCCCAAGTGCCGCTACCAGATCCCAATAGCGGGGTGACAGGCGTGACTCCTCAATGGCATAGGTATAGCCGGCACCCGCGCTGACGGGGCTGTAGGTAACGACTCGCCCTTGCAGGGCGTCGGACTGTTCCACCAGCAGGCTGAGCAGGTCGGCATGGCTGTTGATTGGGCCAACGCGCTCTTCAAGGGCCCGACTGACAACCATGACGATGGGCTCGAACGTGAAGGCGAAGAGTTCGTGGCGCCATTTGGCGTCGCTGGGCCAGCGTCGCGTCGTGGGGGTTTCGATGCTTTGCGCGTGACCCGCGTTGACCAGCAGGTATTGCCACGGCATCGCGGACGAAATCACCACGTCGGCCTCTGCGGGCGCATCGAGAAAACGCTGATGCACGTCCAGGGTGGAGAAGTTGCGGTAGGTAATGTCGTACTGCGGGTGACGCTGGTGGAAGTCCTCGAGCAGCGGCATGGCGTACGGAATGTCGAGTGCCGCGTGAATGATCAGGGGCACGCCTTCATCCGTCTTTGCTGCAAAATGCGCCTGCTCGTGAGGGGGCAGGGGCTGCTGGGGAGTCTCGTCCTGCTGCGCCATCGCCGAACTGACGACCCCCGCGAGGCCAAGCAGCAGCACGGCGCCCAGACGGCGCCAGGAGGATGAGGCGTAGCGGGACAGCGTCATGATAGCGAGTGCCTTGTCGTCACCGGTGGGTCGTCGGGCGTTACCGTGGCCTGGAATTCCATGCTCACGCTAAGGCCGGGAGAAGGTGCAGTGCCGCCATCGGCCAGGGTTAGCCTGGCACCATGGGTCCTGGCAATACCGTCCACAATCGCCAGGCCAAGGCCTGAGCCTTCGCCGGATTGCTGGCCGCGATGGAATGGGCGCAGCGCCAGTAGCCGCCGTTCGCTGGGGATGCCGGGGCCGTCGTCCACTACCGACAGGGTGGGGGGTGTATCGGTAACGACGATCGTGACGTGGCGAGCGCCATAGCGGCAGGCGTTGTCGATAAGGTTGGCCAGCGCCTCGCCTAGCTGCCAGTCCAGGGCGAGCACCGTGACCTCCCCTTCAGGGGCATCAAGGCCCAGGTCCACGCCGCTGCGCTGGCAGCGTTGCCAGTGGGTCATCACGGCCTCGCGGGCTACCTGCACCAGTCCTGTGGGCGTCAGTTGGGGCTGGTACTCAGGGTTGTCCAGGCGGGTCAGCGACAGCAGCTGCATGGCGAGTCGCGATGCGCCTTGGCTGGTGGCATGCATGGCGCTCAAGGCAGTCCGCCAGGCCTGCGGATCAGTCTGACGCAAGGCCAGCTCGGCGCGGGCGGAAAGGCCTGCAAGAGGGGTGCGCAGTTGGTGGGAGGCATCGCCGATGAACCGCTCCTGATTGGCCTTGACGCGGCGCATGCGAGCCAGCAGTTCGTTGACCGTGTCCCTCAACTCGGCCAGCTCCCGTGGCAACGCAAGCTCCAGGGGGGCCAGCGTGCGCGGGTCTCGGCTTCTGATCTGGCGTCGAAGCTTGGTCAGCGGTTCCAGCGCAAGGCGTATGGCAACGATCAGGGCGGCGACGGACAGCACCGCCACCGCCAGCAGGTAGGCCAGACTTTGACGGAAGAGCTCCTGGCTGAGTGCGTCACGACCCTCCAGGGTGTGGGCGACCCGGATTTCATAGGGTTCTCTCAGGCGCCAATCCTCCAGGCGCGAGCGCCGCACGCCCAGACGCATCGGCATACCATTCCAGCTGATGTTGGCGTAGCCCATGTCGCTGGCACGACGACCGCTGAGATCGATGCCGGGCAGGTCAGCGTTGCCGGTGACGTGATCACCGCGGGCGTCCACCAGACGATAGAACACCCGCTCATCATGTTGAGTGGCCAGCATCTCGAGAGCCGCTGGTGGCAGGTCGAGCCAGAGTCGGTCTTCCTGCCACTGGGCTTGCTCGGCGATAGCCAGGGTCGCGGCATCCAGCAGTCTGTCGAAGGCACGATCTGCCGTCTGGCGCGCATCGAGCCAGGCGCGCCAGAGCACCACGGTACCCACCAGCAGCATGGGCAGCAGCAGCCAGGTCAGAAGTCGGCTGTGCAGGGAATCGCCTCTCATGAGGCTTCCAGCAGATAGCCCAGTCCTCGCACGGTACGCAGCGTCACCTGGTGGCCGTGAAGTCGCTTGCGTAGACGATGCACGTACACCTCGACGGCGTTGTCGCCCAGCTCCTCATCGCCAAAGGCTTCATGGACCAGGGTCGCCTTGTCCACCGGCTGGCCTGCATGGCGCATCAGACAGCCCAGCAGTCGCTGCTCGCGCGGGGGCAGGGCGAGCGCCTCGTCGCCCAGGGTGAAACGCTGCGCCAGGCTGTCAAAACCGAGTTCTCCCACGGTCATCAGCCCAGATGGCGCTCTGCGTCGCAGCAGCGCGCGCACTCTGGCCTCCAGCTCTTCCAGCGAGAAAGGCTTGGCAAGGTAGTCGTCCGCGCCAAGATCCAGCCCGCGAACTCGGTCTTCGACGGCCCCGCGAGCCGTGAGTATCAGCACAGGCGTGACGGTATCATGTGCCCTCAGGGCTTCGAGTACGTCGAGTCCTCCGCGCCCGGGCAGGTTGAGGTCAAGCAGGATCAATTCGTAGTCATGCTGTCGTTTCAGCAGGGTGTAGGCCGTATCACCGTTGTCCAGGTGGTGGACGTCTTGGCCGCCGATGCCCAGTGCATCGACCAATGTCTCAGCCAGCAATCTGTCGTCTTCCACCAGCAGCAGCGTCATCAGTGTCTCCCGTCATGATCATGTCCCGCGGTCAGTGCCTTGACCGCCTGATCCAGCCTGAGTGTGGCCTGATCTTCATTCACTCGCCCGTTGGGGCCGGATACGGCCAGCCACATGGCTGGCTGGTCCGCCAGCTCGAGAGGACGGCAGACCATGATTCCCCCTGGCATCTCCGCGCACGGGTCGCCGGGGGATGGCGCAGGCCATTGATGGCCTGGCAATAGATCGTGACGCAGGCTGTGGTCGGGCCGCGCCGCCAATCGGCATTGGACGATGCCATCGATCATCTCGAGCAAGCTGGCGGTTTCGCCAAGCTCGAGGGATAGCTCGTCAAGCCAAGGTTGTACCTGAGCAGCGAGCTCACGGCTGGGGGCATGTCTGCGGGCTAGTCGCACCGGCGCACTGCCGATCCGCCAACGACCATCGCTGCCACGTTGTGTGTAGTCGAAACGCTCAAGAGATGCCAGCAGTCGCAGCAGGGTGCTCTTGTAATAGCCCGTCGCCTCGGCGAGCTCTGCCAGGCTGAAACTCTCCTGGGGTGTATCGAAGACGTTCAGCACCGATAGGGCTCTTTCGACGGCTTCAACGCGATCCTGTGCCATGGCTGGGACATTCCTTTTGTGGCAATAACGCGATGCGTCTTGCATTCAACTTTGGTCGGAATTGTGCCTTTGCGCGTTGACCGCGGAACGGCACGGGCTTAGCTTTCCACCCAAGGGAACGGCATTCTGCCTTACAGAATTGTAAGCTAGGCGTCAGCTCCCAACAAGGACCTTTTTCAGACGTCATCCCGGCGTCAACCGTGACCAGATGTCATCAGCGGTGACATCGCTCACCCGACAACAACAGAGGGCTATCTCATGTCCATGAACACGCCAGTCAAATGGATTGCCATTGCTGCCATCACCGGCGCCGCCGGTTCTGCTGCCGCCTTTGAGCCAGAGGGCAAGGTGGAGTGTCTGGCGCCGGCGGATCCGGGTGGTGGCTGGGACTTCACCTGCCGCAGCGTCGGTACGGTGCTGGAGGAGCTGGATCTGGTGCCCCGTGGCGTCCAGACCGTCAACATGGCGGGCGCTGGCGGCGGTGTGGCTTACGCCCACACCGTGAGCAAGCGCGCAGGGGATGAGCAGCTGCTGGTGGCGGCATCGACCGCGACGACGACGCGTCTGGCCCAGGGCCAGTTCCCGGGCATGACCGCTGACATGGTCAACTGGGTCGGTGCGCTGGGTGCCGACTACGGCGTTATCGCGGTGAGTGCTGATAGCGAGTACCAGGACCTCAACGCCATCATGGAAGCGCTGAAGGAAGATCCCCGCTCGGTCAAGTTTGCAGGCGGTAGCGCCAAGGGTGGCTGGGATCACCTCAAGGTGTTGATCGCGGCACAGGCAGCTGGCGTCGAGAGCCTGCCGCGCATTCCGTACCTGTCCTACAACAACGGTGGCGAAGCCATGACTCAGGTCGTCGGTGGCCACGTCGACGCCTTCACCGGTGACATTACCGAAGCCCAGGGCTTTATGGAGTCCGGTGACCTGCGCGTCGTGGCGGTGCTGTCCGATGAGCGGCTGCCGGGGGAGTTCAGCGATATCCCGACCGCCAAGGAGCAGGGCATCGACGCGGTGGGCCCCAACTGGCGTGGCTTCTACATGCCGGCTGATATCTCCGACGACGCCAAGCAGTATTGGGTCGATGCCATGGACACCATTTACCAGAGCCAGGAGTGGAAGGACGTGATGGAAAGCAACGGCCTGATGCCTTTCCACATGAGCGCGGCGGAATTTGAAACCTTCGTCAAGGATCAGATCGCCGACATCAACCAGCTCTCCAAAGACATCGGGCTGATTCAGCAATGAGCATGTTCAACGACCGCATCTTCGGGGTCTTGATGATCGTCCTGGCCGTCGCGTACGGCTGGGGCGCTTCCCAGTTTCCCGAGCCGTTTGGTGGGGCCGAAGCGGTCGGCCCCGAGACCTTTCCCTACCTGCTGGCGGTAGTGCTGGGTCTTTCCAGCCTTTATATGGTGGTGCGCCCTGACCCGGACAATGCCTGGCCGTGGAGTCGTACGGGTGTCGAGCTGATCATCGCACTGGTTGTGCTGGTACTTTACGCCGGCCTGCTGCAGCCGTTGGGCTTTATCCTGTCGACGTTACTGGCGGTCGGTACCTTGTGCTGGCGCATGGGCGCGCGTCCCGGCAAGGCATACCTGGTGGGTGGTATCTCCGGTGTCGCGGTGTATCTGATCTTTAATTTTGCGCTGGACCTGCCCCTGCCTCTGGGCGTGCTGTCCTTCCTGGAGGTGGGCTGATGGAAACCCTTGGCTACCTGATCGATGGTTTTGGGGTCGCTCTCGCGCCTCATAACCTGATGTTTGCTCTGCTGGGTGCCTTTCTCGGTACCCTGATCGGGGCCCTGCCTGGACTTGGTCCGGCCAATGGCGTGGCGATCCTGATTCCGCTGGCGTTCACCCTTGGCTTGAAGCCGGAAACGGCCCTGATCATGCTGACCGCGGTATACGCCGGGGCTATGTATGGCGGGCGTATTTCATCGATCCTGTTGAATATTCCCGGTGACGAACCGGCCATGATGACCTGCCTCGATGGCTATCCCATGGCGCAGAAGGGCAAGGCGGCCGAGGCTCTGGCGATTTCTGCGGTGGCGTCCTTCATGGGCAGCCTGATCGCCACCGTGGGACTGATCCTGCTGGCACCGGTGCTGGCCGACTTCGCTCTGACCTTCGGACCTGCGGAGTATTTCGCCCTGTTCCTGCTGGCCTTTGCGACCCTGGGCGGCATCACTGGCAAGAACCCGATGAAGACCGTCGTGGCAGCCTGTATCGGTCTGATGATTGCGACGATCGGTATCGATAACACCGGTGTTCAGCGCTACACCTTCGGCACCCTGGAGCTGTTCGAGGGCGTCGACTTCATCATCGCCATCGTTGGCCTGTTTGCCATCTCGGAACTGCTGTTCTTTATCGAGGACCGTGTCGGTAAAGGTCAGAAGCTTATCAAGGTCAATAAGCTCAAGCTGAGCTGGGCAGACATCAAGGGCATCATGCCCTCGAGCATTCGCGGTGGCATCCTGGGCTTCATCGCTGGCGTGCTGCCAGGTGCCGGTGCCTCGTTGGGCAGCTTTATCGGCTACACCCTCGAGAAGAAGGTGGTGGGCAAGAAGGGCTACTTCGGTGAGGGCGACCCGCGCGGTGTGGCAGGCCCTGAAGCCGGTAACAACGGGGCTTCCAGCGGCGCCCTGGTGCCGATGTTGACCCTCGGTGTGCCGGGAAGCGGCACCACTGCGGTACTGCTGGCGCTGCTGATTTCCCTGAACATCACCCCTGGTCCGCTGATGTTCACCCAGAACGCCGATATCGTCTGGGGCGTCATCGCCGCGCTGCTGATCGGTAACTTCCTGCTGCTGGTGCTGAACATCCCGCTGGTGGGCATCTTCGTGAAGCTGCTATCGGTGCCGCCGATGTACCTGCTGCCGATCGTGACCATGGTGGCCTTCGTGGGGATCTACTCGATTTCCAACACCACCTTCGATCTGTACTTCATGGTGGCCTTTGGGGTCGGTGGCTATGTCCTGCGCAAGCTCGAGATACCTTTGGTACCGGTCATCCTGGGCTTGCTGCTGGGTCCGGAAATGGAGAAGAACCTGCGTCATGCCATGGATATCTCTGACGGTGACTGGACGATCCTGTGGGACAGCGGTCTGGCCATCGGTCTGTGGCTGTTCGCCGGTATTGGCCTGATCCTGCCGTATATCGTGGGTCCCATCCTCAGAAAGCGGATGGCGGTCAAGACGGCCCATACCACGCCGGGCGATTGAAGGGCAGAAAGAAGACACCCCGGTAGTGCGTATTGGTCGATTGACGTTGTTGGGCACCCCTAAGGGGTGCCCTTTTTCGTTGTTGGCTAGGGAGCGGCGGAGCCCGTGGTTGCTGGCTTACCCCCCGCGCTGCGCTAGCCAGGCTGTTGCCAGCCAGCTCCCGGCCTGCTCTAGCTGTACCGGTGTAGATCCCGCGTAGCCAAGTACCAGCCCCGCCCTGGGTGATGCACAGAGATAGTGATCGGACAGTGCGGATAACGTAATGCCTGCCTCATGTGCACGACGTATCAGCTGTTGCTCCTGAGCCACCGAATCGAGATGGGCCACCAGGTGCATGCCTGATTGCCCCGATGACAGTGACAGGCCTGACGCCACGGCGGGGGCCAAGGCCTGTCGCAGGCAGGCCTGGCGTTCACGGTAGCAGCGCCGCATGCGGGCAACATGGCGAGAGAAGTGCCCCTCCTTGATAAAGTCGGCCAGCGCCGCCTGGGCCACATATTGTCCTTCCCGGTGCAGTCTCGCGTTGGCCCGTCGAAAGTCATCGAACAGCGGCTCCGGCAGGACCAGATAGCCAAGCCGCAGACCTGGGTAGAGCACCTTGCTGAAGGTTCCTACATAGATGACCGGGTCTCCTCCGGCGAGCCCCTGCAGTGATGCCAGCGGAGGAGTGGTGTAGCGAAACTCGCTGTCATAGTCATCTTCGATGATGTAGGCGCCATGGCGTCGGGCGCACTCGAGCAGCGCCAGTCGCCGGGCCATGCTCATGGTCGCACCGCTGGGGTACTGATGGGACGGTGTTGCATAGATCAGGCGAGGGGGCTTGGCGCTGTCCGCCACGTCAGTCTTTAGGCCCTCATCGTCCACCGGGATGGGCGTCAGCTCGAGTCCCGATGAGGCGAAGCACGCCTTTGCCCCCGCGTAGCCGGGGTCTTCAACCCAGGCCCGGTCGCCTGGGTCTGCCAGTAGTCGTGTCACCAGCTCGAACGCTTGCTGAGCGCCCTGGGTGATCAGGATCTGATGTGGGTGACAGCGCACCGAGCGTGACAACCGCAAGTAGTCGCACAACGCCTCCCGTAGCGGCCCGTGGCCACCTCCTGTGGCGTAGCCAAAGACATCGTCATCGGCACGGTGCTGGTGTCGCTTGAGCAAGCGTTGCCACAGCTCTCGAGGAAACTGGTCGATGGCCGGCATCCCGGGGGTAAAGGCCCGGCGCTGTCCGTCCATGGCACCGCAGCTGGCCAGCAGCTGTTGACCGCGGTTGGAATAGGGGGTGGCCGTCGGTTCTGAGGTGGGGAGGGAGTCGGCAACATCGACGTCTCGTGGCCAGGCGTCGTGCAGGTCGAGACGCGCCACGTAAAGGCCCGCTCCCGGTCGAGACACCACAAAACCCTCGGCGCTGAGCCGCTCCACCGCGGCCAGAACGGTGTTGCGTCCCATCCCCAGAGTTGAAGCCAGTCGGCGCGACGATGGCAAGGCGCAGCCCTGGGGGAGGTCTCCCTGGACGATCCAGTTGCGCAGTGCCATATACAGCCGATGAGAAAGCGTACCCTCCGCATCTGTGGCAAACGTCAGTGCCAGGGCCTCGATAACCCACGAGGCATGGGACGATGAGTGGCTCACTGGTTCCCTCAATTTATTCGTAACTGGTGCTTCAAGTAGAACCACTATGCTCTCACACTCAGGGTCTGTCACCTCTGGAGGAAGTCACATGTCGATGATTCGTCCCGCCACAACGGCGGATCTTGATCGCTTGTCTGTGTTGTTCGACAGCTATCGCGTGTTCTACGACCAGCCAAGTGATCCCGCTGCCGCTCGTGACTTCCTGACCACGCGGCTGGCCTTGGCGGACTCGCGCATTCTGGTGTGTGAGGCCGACGGGGGGCTCACGGGCTTTGTCCAACTGTATCCCACCCTGTCATCGGTTCGGTTAGGTCCACGCTGGACGCTTGCCGATCTCTTCGTGGCCCCGCAAGGGCGTGGCAAGGGGGTGGGAAGGTCGTTGATGAAGGCAGCCGTCAGATTGGCCGAGGAACACGGTGTTGGCCAATTGACCCTGCTGACGCAGACCCACAACCACACTGCCCAGCGGCTTTATGAAGCGCTCGGCTGGCAACGCAACGATGCCTTCTTTGGCTACACCCTGACCTTGGCCCCCTCGTCCGGCGCTTGATGGCATAGATAGCGACCCTCGGGCAGCGAACCTCAGGCAGCGAACCTCAGGCAGCGACCCTCGGGCAGCAAAGAGAGAAAGGAGTGATACATGCCGATGGACGGTAGATGGGAAGGTAAAAGTGCGTTCGGTCAACCAGTGGGTGCCGAGGTGAAGGGCTGGAATGGGCCTTGTCCAATCCCCTCTGGCGAGGCGTTGCAAGGTCAGCAATGCCGGGTCGAGCGACTCGATGGCCAGCGTCACGCGCGCTCGCTGTGGGAGGCCTGGAAAGGCAACGATCCGAACGATCCAGGCGATGGAGTCGGGCGCTGGACATACCTGGGCGGGCGTCCCTTCCATGACGCAGATGGCTGCTACCGCTGGGCAGATGAACGGGCCAAACAGTCGGACCCCGTGTTTGTGGCCATCGTCGACCGTTACACAGGCCGGGCGCTGGGTACCGCGTCCTGGCTCAATCTGGAACCTGAGCATGGCACCATCGAGCTGGGACATATCAGCTTCTCGCGCGCTCTGTCGCGCACGCGCATGGCCAGTGAAGCCCTGATACTGATGGCGGCTCATGCCTTTGCGCTGGGGTATCGCCGCCTTGAATGGAAATGCGATGCGTTGAACGTGCCCTCGCGGCGTGCCGCCGAGCGGCTTGGCTTCACCTTTGAAGGCATCTTTCGCCAGCACCGGATAGTGGCAGGCCGCAATCGCGACACCGCCTGGTTTTCCCTGCTGGATCACGAATGGACCCTGCTGGAGCCGCTCTATCGTGAGTGGCTGGCGGCTGACAACTTTGATCAGCACGGGCGGCAGAAGCGGTCACTGTCCGCCATGACGAAGGTGATTGTCGAGCGTGGTGCGTAGATCTGACGCGCCACCATTCACTCCACACCTGACGCCTCTATACCCCTACCAAGGAAACACGCACTATGTACCAACCCAAGCATTTCGCCATGACGGAGCACGCCGCCATGGTGGCAGTGATGCAGCGCCATCCCTTCGCGACACTGGTGACCCATGGCGACGATGGTATGCATATCAACCACCTGCCACTGCTGTACACGGAGACGTCGGGAGGCGCTGTTCTGCGAGGGCACATCGCCCGTGGCAATCGTCTGTGGCAGCGCCGGTTGGCGCACGCGGTGGCGGTGTTTCAGGGCCCGGATGCCTATATCTCTCCGAGTTGGTATCCCGATAAGCAGGTTCATGGTCGTGTGGTGCCTACCTGGAACTATCAGGTGGTGCACGCGCAAGGCCAGCTGAGCTTTCCCGAAGATGGTGATTGGTTTGCGGCACACCTGCGTGACCTGGTGGATCGTTTTGAACAGCCCAGGGACGACCCGTGGAGCATCGACGATGCGCCGCATGACTACCTGCAAAAAATGCAGCGAGGCATCGTAGGGGTAGAGTTGGTGGTGGAGTCATTGAGCGGCAAGCACAAGGCCAGCCAGAACAAGAGCGACGAGGAGCGGGCGGGGATTCGCGCGGGGCTTGAGGCACAAGGCCGAAGTGGGAGCACGGCCGTGCTGCTGAGTGGATTGTCCTAGCGATCGGCAAGCAAACACGATGTCGGTGCGAACCGGTGTCCTCCCCGTCGTTGGAAAGATGCTCTCCGAGCATGCCCGAATCATGCGTTATGATCGTTCTCTTGAACACAATAACCATAAGAGGACGCCACGTGAGCTATCGCATCGCAACCATTGCCGGTGATGGCATTGGCCCAGAGGTCACTGAGGCGACGGTAAGGGTGCTGGACGCCCTGCTGGGGCCGGATGTACTGACGTTTGAGTGGTTGGATGGTGGTGCAGGTCACTATCAAAAGACCGGAGAGGTGTTACCTGCAGAGACGCTGGCGGCATGCCGAGACAGCCATGCCATTCTGCACGGGGCTGCGGGGCTTCCCGGGGTGACCTATGACGATGGCACCGAAGTGGGCAACGACCTTCACTTGAAGCTGCGCTTTGGCCTTGACCTGTATGCCAACGTGCGGCCCATTCGGCTGCTGCCTGGGGTGGAGTCGCCGCTGAGGCATCACCAGCCCGGCACCATCGACTACGTGATCGTGCGTGAGAACACTGAAGGGCTGTATGCCAGCCGCGGAGCGGGGGTGGTGCTCAGAGACGAGATGGCCAGCGATAGTCTGGTGATCACTCGCAAGGGGACCGAACGGGTAGCGCGCTTCGCCTGTGAGTTGTCGCGCCGACGTCAAGGTGCCCCTCGCGATGGAAAGCACCGCGTGACCGTCTGCGACAAGGCCAATATCTTGAGAAGCTACGCCTTCTTTCGACGGGTCTGTGACCAGGTCAGCGTCGACTTCGATGACATTGAGCGGGACTACGCTTACGTGGACGCCATGACGGTCCACCTGGTCAAACGTCCCGACTTCTATGATGTCATCGTCGCAGAGAACCTTTTCGGCGATATCATTTCCGATCTTGGTGCTGCCACCGTGGGCGGTATGGGCGTATCGCCATCGGCGGAACTTGGTGACCGACATGGCCTGTTCCAGGGAGCCCACGGCAGCGCACCGGATATTGCCGGGCAGGATGCCGCCAACCCGATCGCGACACTGCTGTCCGGGGCCATGATGCTCGAATGGTTGGCCACGGGCCACCATGATGAGCGGCTGTCGCTGGCGGCGGAGCGTTTGCGCCTGGCGATTGATAAGGTGCTGGAAGCTGGCCTGCACCGCCCCCGCGAGTTTGGCGGACAGGCGGGATGTCGATACTTCACCGAAGCGGTGCTGGATCAGTTGGGGCGCACATAGGGCTCGATACAGGGGCTTGATACGGGGGCTTAGTGATGTAGAGGCTCGGTATAGCGTTCGGCTGAACCAACGGCGAAACCGCCAGACCAATGGTCTGGCGGTTTTCTTTGTCAGTAGCTCTCGTCACTCCCGAGACGAGCAGCTGTTCTAATGCACTGGGCTCGGCACTGGGCTCGGCACTGGGCTCGGCGCTGGGTGCGAGTAAGATCCTTTTCAACGAGCGGCTGATGAGGGGAAAGGTCAGGGCAGCTATGTGTTGTTCTTGCTGTTCCCATCAATGTTAGTGATGTGTGTGCATATTGACTTGGTCATACCTAATAAAGATAAACCGATATAACAGATTCTATTGAAGCAGTTATTGTCTTTTTTGGTGTGAGAAAATTCATCATTCAGTAGATGATTTTTCATACATTTCTGCGTTTTGTTGGACTTTTTGCGCTGTTTCTTGTGTGGTTATTGTGGCTCTTGTTTGCGTTTATATTGGCTTTTTTGCGTGGGATCTTCGTGCGATATTTGTGCACTTATAGCCTGGCCTGTGCTTTGTCGTACCTTTTTCTGTCAGTGATTGGATCTGGATGTCGTTCAGGGTGTTTTTGTGGGTGGTGTTGGGTTATCTATGGCGGAATAAGTCCGTTAATTGAGTGCCCAAGATCATGTCCGCTTCATTGCTCTCAGATGCATCAAAAGAATCCGCTATCCATCCTCTACATCCTGTCCAGGAAGGCGTCTATGTCTCCCAGATGATCGAGCCGAAAAGTTCGAAATTTCGACTGGGGTGGTACGATGAAGTTCGCCTGGGTTCTCAGAGCGAAGTGGATCGCCTGGCTGACGCCTGGACGCTGTTGGTCAAGCAGCACGATTGCCTGCGGCTGGTGCTGGAGATCGCTCCTGACGGGAGCGTAGGCCAGCAGGTGCTGCCGTTTGGTGAACTGAAGACATCACTGGAATGCCTGGACTTTTCTCAGGCAGAAGATCCCCGGTCAGCCGCCAGGGAATGGATGAAACAGCAGATTGATGGGACGCCAGACTTTACGGATAGATCCACAGGTCCTGTGTCTTTACGCTTGCTAGGGTTGGGCGATAATTCCTACTTTCTGTGCTTGATGACTCACCACGTTTTTGTCGATGGTGTTGGCCTGGCGGTGCTGCGAGAATCATTGAGAAAGGCGTATCAATGTCTTCTCGATGACGCCAGTGTCGAATGGTTGAAGGCGTCTCCCGCCTATCTGCCACAAGTCTATTCGGCTCGCGAGTATTTGAGCTCTTCCAGGTATCGCAAGGACGAGGCGTATTGGCGTGACTTTCTGTCATCCCACGAGGTGACGCGTCTGAATGCCTGGTACCGAAGCTCTACCAAGCAGCAAGGAAAGTGGCTGAACCGAGATCTACCTGAAGCGGTGAACCGCTCGATCAAAGAATATTGTGAAAGCACGGGTGCCAGCCCCCTGAGCGTCTTGATAGCTGCCTGTGGCTGTCATTTTGCGACACAGACGGCGGGAGATAGCCTGGTCTTTGGTCTGGCTCTGCATGGGCGTCGCGGCAAGAGTGCAGAGCAGACCATCGGGATGCAGGCGAATGCGGCCTTGGTGCACTGTCCAGTCACAGAGATGCGAGAGGCGTCGTTCTCCGACCTGGTGGCGAGAGCGGGGCGAAACACCCTCAAGGCATTCAGACACGGCTGCTATCCGGCCGCCGAAGTGCGGCGAATGCAGCAGGACAGCACTCAGGATCACTGCGACATCGTCATGATGTACAACAATTTTGACGATCAGGTGGCGTCCTATACAGAAGAGCTCAATCCCACGGATGTGATCCTTCCACTGCAGATCAAGCTGCTGGACTACGGTAGTGGCAGGAGCCTGCAGATTCGTTTGATCTATTCCGATCACTACTTCAGTGAGTCGGATGCCGAGCAGATGATGAGTGCCATGATCGATCTCATGGCGCGAGGCGTGCGGGCAGCGGACCGTACGGTCGCCAGTCTGTGTCTTCCCAGTGCAGATGATCTCGCCGCAATGCGTCAGTGGAACTCGGCTACGGCTCCCTTGCCCGTGGGCACGACCCTGACCGATATGTTCGAGGCCCAGGTGCGTCGGACGCCACAGGCGCCAGCGTTGACCGACGGCCAGGTCACCCTGAGCTTTGCCGAACTCGATGTGCTCTCCAACCGTGTGGCGCATGGACTGCGGCTCCAGAGTGAGCAGCAGCGGGGAAGCGCGCTGGCGCCAGACTCGTTGGTCGGGCTCTATCTGGATCGCACCGTGGATCTCGTGGTTGCGATACTCGGCGTGCTGAAGGCAGGCGCCGGTTATCTCCCACTGTCGCCAGAGCACCCTAGCGAGCGCCTGGGTTTTATCGCGGCAGATGCCGCTCCTGCTTTCATCTTGTGTCACGCGCAATACCAGGAGCGTCTGCGCGATGGCCTGAGCGGCGTAACCGATAGGCCCATCGTGTTGACGATGACGCCGGATGCTGCCTGGTTAGGTGAAAAGACTCGTCCCTCTAAGGTGGCCAGCGATCACCATCTTGCCTATGTCATCTACACCTCAGGCACCACCGGACAGCCTAAGGGTGTGATGGTGGAGCATCGTCATGCTGTCCACCTGGTGCTCGCTCAGCAGGCGATCCTGGATGCCCATGAGTGTGCTACCAGCCTCCTGTACGCAGATAGCATTTTCGATGCCAGCGTATCGGAGCTTTTTGTGGGCCTCCTAGCAGGCTCGAAGAGTGTCATTTGTTCCCAGGCCGCACGACACGACCCTGCACTGCTGGATCAATTGGCCGAGCAGCAAGCGATAGAGCTGGCCACTTTGCCCCCGGTATTGCTCGGTCAACTTGATCCTAAGCGTTGGTCGTCGCTGCGGGCACTGGTAGTAGGTGGTGAGGCACCGACCGCCAAGTTGATGGATCGCTTCTTCAACGAGGGACGTCGCCTGTTCAATGGGTATGGTCCGACCGAGGCAGCGGTATGCGCCACGGCTCATCTCTATCGTCCCGGTGACCCGGCGACAATGATTGGCAAGCCATTGGTCAATGTTCAGGCGCATGTATTGGACAAGCACATGGCTGAGGTGCCGATAGGCGCCATTGGAGAGCTCTACATAGGTGGGGCCGGTGTTGCCCGGGGGTATCTTGGTCGTGATGAGCTGACCCGGGAGCGCTTCGTCGACAACCCCTTTGCCACGGATGACCAGCGTGCCCTCGGGCATACGCGACTTTACCGTACCGGTGACCTGGTGCGCTGGTTGCCTAGTGGTCACCTGCTATACCTCGGACGTAACGATACCCAGGTCAAGGTGCGGGGCTACCGCATCGAGCTTGGCGAGATCGAAGCTGCCTTGGTGGCCCAGCCTGACGTTCACCAGGCGGCCGTTATTGCCTGGGGGGAGTCGCCGCATTACGCGTTGGCGGCTTATGTGGTGATGGTAGACGGCCAGAGCCTCGAGCTGGCGAGCCTGAGGCAGCGACTGGCCGAGCGACTTCCTCCCTACATGCTGCCGACAAGCATTCAGGGAATCGACGCGATTCCGCTGACCATCAACGGCAAGGTGGACAAGCGAGCGTTGCCGGCCCCGAGCCAGACGTCGATAGGCCAGGATCAGTACGTGGCCCCTCGCACCGCGTTGGAGCAGTCGCTGTGCGAGCACTGGGCCAGTGCACTTGGCTTGGAGCGGGTGGGTATCGAGGATGACTTTTTCCAGATAGGCGGTGATTCCATCATTGCCATCCAGCTGGTGGGGCGTCTGCGGCAGGCGGGAATTCGCCTGCAGGGACGCGATCTCTTCGAAGCCTCTCGCATCTCGTCACTTGCAGCTCTGCTGCAGCAACGCATCAGCGTCGATGAAGCGGAACAGGGAACGCTGTCCGGAGCCTTCGCCTTGGCGTCGACCCAACGTCACTGGCTTTCGAGCGGTGCCGGCAGGTGTCAGGGAGACAGTGCATCACAGGAGGAGCCGGACGCGCAGCAGCTAACCGTGTTGCCACAGGACCATGACACAGCGGCGGTGGCGGAGGCGTCTACGGGCGTCTACCAGGCTGGCGCTGCCGCCAGTATCCTGACTGACGCTTTCAGACTGACACGTGCCCCTGGGCAACTCGTGCTGGTAGAAACGCCAGAGGGCGTCGGTGAACAGGAGATCAAGGTCGCCCTGGGGCGGCTTGCCGATCAGCACGATATGCTGCGTAGTCGCCCCTTGCTGGTTGACGGTGAATGGCAACAGCACTATATCGCCGACGCCCCTTTGCCTGCGCTAGCGACCCTCGAGGGGGGTGACCATGACGTGACGACCCAGGCGCTGGCCTTGGCCCGTCAATGGATGGCCTGTGACGTGGCGGTGGACCCCTTGTGGCAGTCCGCGCTGACGGCAAGAGCGGGAAAGCCTGGCGCGCTGATGCTGTTCGTTCATCCCTTGCTGGCAGATCGTACATCCCTGCAGATTCTGCGGCGGGATCTGCAAAGGCTGCTGGCGGGCGAGCCCCTACCCGCCAAGACCAGCAGTTTTCGCCAGTGGGTGGAGTCGTCAGGAAGCGCCTCTACGCTTGATGGCCAGACGTTACCTGCTGCGTTGGGCGGTGAAAGGCATGCTGTTGAGGCAGACGCGCTTGTCGCGGGGGCAAGCCAGGAGTGGCAGCGTGTCACTCGGTCACTGTCGACGGAAGACACCCTGGTGCTGCTGAAGGAAGCGCCTGCCGGCTTTCATAGCCGCGTGGACGAACTGTTGATCAGTGCACTGAGCCAGGCCCTCGCTGACACTCTTGAGCAGCCGGAGATCATGCTGCTGCTGGAGGGAGACTATCGCCATGCTGGCCATCATGGTGGGCGTCATGGCGGCAGCGCCTCCCTCGACCTTGACGCGACGGTCGGGCAATTTACCTTCCCCTACATGCTTTCCGTGTCGGCGACGGGGGAGCTGGATACCTTGGTCATGGGGGTCAAGGAGGCGGTGCGAGCACACCTGAACTGCGCGCTCGCCCCGATGGTACAGGGCGGCTCGTCAGCCCCCTTATTGCGACCTTCGCCAGCCCCTTTGCCAGACACTTCGTCACTCTCTGCATTACAGGGCGGAGCACAGTCCCTGGCCAGCTTTTGCTTCCTGGGTGACGTGGCGGAGGACACTCAGCACCTGCTCGACGCCGAGTTGAGCGGCACGGTGGATCCAGGTCCTGCTGGCGAGTCGATGGCGAGGGTACAAGTGCAGGTCGTCAGTCGGGTGGTCGGGGGTGAGCTACAGGTGGACCTGGTGACCTGCCTAGGGGCTGAGACCGCCTGCACGCTGGCCGAGTCCTTTCTGACGAGACTGGCTGAAGTCGTGCAATTGGCGTTGGAAGCCTCCCGTGGTAGCGGCAGGCACACGCCATCTGATTTTGCTATTCAAGGCATCTCGATGGAGAGGTGGCTGCGCCTGACAGATCGCCGCGATGTGGAGGCGGTCTACGTTGCGACGAGCTTGCAGAAGGGCATGATCTCCCATGCGCTGAACTATCCCGAAGATGATGCGTATCGTGTTCAGGTGCTGGTGGACTACACGGCGGGTGTCAACCTCGATCAGTATCGGCGAGCCTGGGAGCTGTTGGTGGCTCAGTACGAGAGCCTCAGGATTGGCTTCGATTGGGACGGCGACGAGATTCTGCAGTTGGCAGAACGTCAGATTGTCTTGTCTGATCGCCATTTCAGGGTTCGAGACCTTTCGTCCGTTCGCCCGGAAGATCATGAACACATCGTCGAGGAGGCCCGCCAGGCTGATCGCGACGAAGGTTTTGACCTGTCGTTGCCTGGACTTTTCCGGGTTACCGTGTTCAGTCGAGGAGAAAGCAACGCCACGGTGCTGATTACCGTTCACCACGCCATCAGCGATGGGTGGTCGACCTCGCTACTGTGGCAGAGCCTACATGGCTTCTACGATGCTCTGGCTCAAGGACGCTGCCCCACGGTGTGTCGCGACCGTGCCTATGGTGCGGCTCAGCGTCATTATCTCAATCATCGCAGACGTTCCGCGGCCTGGTGGCAACAAAAACGGAATACCTGGCAGGGCCCCACAACGCTCGACGGATTGCTCGCGGGCCGCGGATGGCGTGAGGCGCGGGTGGTTCAGCAGCCGCTATCGTCGGCCTTGACCGTGGATGAGGACCTTTATCGTCGCATGCAGGCCCTGTGTCACGCCTCCGGTCTGACCTTCAATACGCTGGTTCAGATGGCCTGGCACAAGCTGCTGCAAGGGTTCAGTGGCGCCACCCAGACCATTACCGGGATGACGCTGTCGGGCCGCGATCTGCCCGTAGAAGGGATCGAGCACAGCATCGGTCTCTACATCAATACCTTGCCTCTCGTTATCGACTGGGAGGCCAAGGCGACGGTGCGCGATGTGCTCAACGCCGTGCAGCGTGCAACCGTCGATATGAACACCTACACCGAAGTGTCTCTGGCGGAGCTGCAGGAGGGAGGGCAGAGGCTGTTCCATAGCCTGGTGGTATTTGAGAACTATCCGGCGCCGGCAGAGGGCGGCGCCTTGGAGCAGACGCGCTCAGTGCGGGCGATCCAGGAAAAACTGGACTACCCGCTCGCCCTTGTCGCCAGAGAGATGGGGGGGAAACTGATCTTCCGCCTGGACTCGGACAGCCGCTGGTTGAGCGACGCTGATGCGGTGGCGTTGCTGCAACGGCTGATAAGGGTCATTGGGCAAGTGGTAGATGCTCCCGATGCGCGCCATGTAGATCTGTCACTACTGCTGAAGGGTGAGCGGGAGTTGATCCAGCACTGGAATGCAACCAGCGCTCCGCGCCGTTCCGGTGCCACCCTGCATGGACTGTTCGAGGCTCAGGTGGCGCGCACCCCGGAGGCCACGGCGCTGGTGGATGAGCACACCTCGCTGACCTATCGAGAGCTGGACGCACGGGCCAATCAGGTCGCTCATGGGCTGCGCCACGAGTACGCCAGCGCCCATGCCGGGCAGCCGATGGCACCCGATACTCGGGTAGGCCTGTACCTGGACCGTCGTGTCGACATGATCGTGGCGATCCTCGGCATTCTCAAGGCAGGAGGCGCCTACGTCCCCCTGTCGCCCGAGCATCCGCGGGACCGGTCCGTGTTCATGGCCGACGACGCCAAGCTGGGAGTGCTGCTTTGCCAGCAGGAGTATCAGGCCCGCTGGAGCGAATGCATGGAGGAAGTGGCATCGAAGCCTGTATTGCTGACGATGGCGGCCGATGCCTACTGGCTGGGGGCGTCTGAGCCCGTGGCACCGATGGCCCAGGAAGATCACCTGGCTTATGTGATCTACACCTCGGGCACGACGGGGACCCCCAAGGGCGTGATGATCGAGCATCGTCACGCCGTCCACCTGGTCGCGGCCCAGCAAGAGCGCTTTGGCGTACTGGATTGCACTACCAGCCTGCTCTATGCGGACATTATCTTCGATGCCAGCGTGTTCGAGCTGTTCGTCAGTCTGGCGTCGGGACTTCGCTGCGTGCTGTGTTCGCAGGAGGCCAGACGAGATGTGGCCTTGTTGAATGACCTGGCCGAGACCCACCAGATCGAGCTGACCATTCTGCCGCCGGTCATGCTCGGGCAGTTGGATCCGGTCTGTTGGCGATCCTTGAAGACGCTGGTGGTGGGAGGGGAGGCACCGGTCAGGGACTTTCTCGACCGCTTCCATCGCGAGGACCTGAGGCTTTTCAACGCCTACGGACCTACCGAGGGCACCGTCTGTGCTACGGCTCACCGCTATCAGCCTGGGGATCCATCGGCCAAGATCGGCAAGCCACTGACCAACGTGCAGGTGCATGTGCTTGATGAGCAGATGGCGCCGGTGCCCGTCGGTGCCGTTGGAGAGCTGTATATCGGCGGTGCTGGGGTGGGCCGCGGATATCTGCATCGCGATGCGTTGACCCGGGAGCGCTTCGTGGCGGATCCCTTCGCAGGGGCAAGCACTCACGGTGAGCAAGGGGCACGTCTGTATCGCACGGGCGATATGGTGAGGTGGCTGCAGGATGGCAGCCTGATCTATCTCGGACGTAACGATGACCAGGTGAAGATACGCGGGTACCGCATCGAGCTGGGTGAGGTCGAGACCGCATTGACGTCGCAGCCGGAGATCAGCCAGGCGGTGGTCGTGGCCCACGGTCAGCCAGGGCAGCAGAGTCTGGCGGCCTATGTGATCCTGGCGCCAGAGCGAACCATCAGCATGGCGGAGCTGCGCCATCGGCTGGCGGAGCGGCTGCCGTCCTACATGATGCCGGCAAGCTGCACCTGCATCGACGCGATACCCCTGACGATCAACGGCAAGTTGGATCGTCAGGCGCTTCCCGAACCCGAGGAAGAGGATCGCCAGCAGTCCTATGTGGCGCCTCGCACTACCTTGGAAGCAACACTCTGCGAGCATTGGGCGCGGGTGCTGGGACGTGAAAGGGTCGGCATCGAGGACGACTTCTTCCAGATTGGTGGCGACTCCATCATCAGCATTCAACTGGTCGCCAGACTGAGGCAGGCGGGGATTGCCTTGCAGGGTCGGGACATCTTTGACGCGCCTCGCATCTCGTCGCTGGCGGCCCGCCTGGCCCAGCGTCAGGATGGGGCCGACATCGATGCCGAGCAGGGCCGGCTTGCTGGCACGTTCTCGCTGTTGCCGATTCAATCGTGGTTTTTCGAGCAGGAGTTTGCCCAGCCGGGGCATTGGAATCAGGCCTTCATGGTGGCCATACCAGAGCGCGTGACCGTGCCCGAGCTGCAAGAGGCCCTGGTGGCGCTGAGCCACCAGCACGACATGCTTTGCTGCCGGTTCGTGCGTGAGAAATCGGGGTATCGGCAGTGCTATGCACCGGACATGATGCCCGCCCCGGTGATCACCCTGTCGGTGACGGAGGGTGACGATGAGTGGCTCCAGCAGGAATTGACGCGGCATCAGAGCCAGTTTGATATCGAGCATGGACCGCTGTGGCAGGTGATCCACCTCAGCGGCTATGACGACGGCCGCTCGCGTCTCTGTTTCGCCCTGCATCATCTGGTGGTGGACGCAGTATCCTGGCGGATTCTGGCACGGGATCTGGTGCAGTTGCTGGAAGGCGGCAGCCTGCCGTCCAAGACCACCAGCTATCGTCAGTGGGTGGCAGCGGTCCATCGCTACGCCCAGGAGCACACCGAGCAGTCCAGTTACTGGCGGCATGTCGTGGCCGCGGATGGCGGGGAGCAGTGGCTCGAGGAAAGGTGCCAGCAGCAGGCATTGCAAGCACCTGCCTCGGCGACGCTGGAATTTTCTCGAGAGGACACCGATGCACTGCTGCATCAGGCCCCTGCCGGCTATCACACCCAGATCAATGACCTGCTGGTGAGTGCCGTGTCCCTGGCTCTGGCAGATGTGCTGAAGCAGTCAGACGTGACCCTGCTGCTGGAAGGCCATGGTCGTCAGCCCCTGGACGATCGAATCGACCTGTCGTCTACCCTGGGCTGGTTCACGGTCCAGTATCCGGTGCGGGTCAATACCGAGGGTGACACTGAAGAGGTGATCATCAGGACCAAGGAAGGGCTTCGTGGCATTCCCGACGGCGGTCTTGGCTTCGGTGCGCTGAAGCAGGCCGGGTGGTTGCCGGAAGCCTCGATGCCGCGGATCAGCTTCAACTATCTTGGCCAGTTCTCAGCGCCGCAGCAGGCGACCTATGGACTGGTGGTGGAGCCCTGCGGGCGGGCCATGTCTCCGGACAACCGCGATCGCTTTATCATCAACATCAACGGCGCCGTGCTCGACGATCAGCTGTTCTTCGACGTCACCACCCAGCTGGGAGAAAGCGTTTCCATCGAGGTAAGAGACCGTCTGCAGGAGCGACTTCGGGAGGTGGCCGCCACGGCCATGGGTGCGGCGCGCACCGGTGGCGTGCGCACACCTTCGGACTTCGATGTCGCAGGGTTGACCCTGTCTCGTCTGAGTTCTCTGGAGCAGCGCTACGATGTCGAGGCGCTGTATGCCGCCAACAGTCTGCAGGTGGGGATGATCTTCCATGCCTTGAATCATCCCGAGGACGATGCCTACCGCGTGCAGCTGCTGGTCGACTATTCAGAGGGCTTGCGCATCGACCGCTATCGCCGCGCATGGGAGCTGTTGGTGGAGCACTATCCGAGCCTGCGTGTCGGCTTTGACTGGGAGGAGGGCGATATCCTGCAGGTGGTTGCGAGATCACTGACGCTGGATGAACACTGCTTCCGTCTTCGGGATATCAGCGACGTACCGCTCGAGGAGCATGATCGAACCATTGAGGAGATTCAGGCGCAGGATCGTTTGGAGAGTTTCGACCTGTCGCGCCCGGGACTGTTCCGCGTCACGCTGATTCAGCGCGGTACTCACGGAGTGACCGTGCTGGTCAATACCCATCATGCGGTGACCGACGGATGGTCGACCGCCCTGTTGTGGCAAAGCCTGCATGGCTACTTCGATGCCATCGAGCGGGGGGAGCATCCTCGTCCGGGGCGCGATGATGCCTACGCCGAAGCCCAGCGCTATCAGTTGCGACAGGCAGACGCTACCCGCTCCTATTGGGCCGCCAAGAAGGCGACCTGGGAAGGGGAGACCAGTCTGGAGGGGCTGCTCGAGGGTCGCGAGTGGCGTGATACTCGGGTCATACGGAGCCCGGTATCGGCAGGTCTGGTGCTGGAGGAGCCGGTGCAGGACGGCATGCAGTCTCTGTGTCACGAGCTGGGTGTCACCCTGAACACCATCGTGCAGACGGCTTGGCACAAGCTCTTGCAGGTCTACAGCGGAGCCTCCCAGACCATCACCGGCATGACGCTTTCCGGGCGCGATATCGCGGTACAAGGGATCGAGCAGAGCGCGGGTCTGTTCATCAATACGCTGCCGCTGGTCATCGACTGGCCCGCCGATGGCAGGCTACGTGATGTGCTCGCCACTGTTCAGGCCACCACCCTGGAGATGAACACCCACTGTGGGATTCCCTTGGCCGAGCTGCAGCCTGGGGCGCAGCGGCTGTTTCACAGCCTGGTGGTGTTCGAGAATTACCCGGTGGCCAAGGCCGACGGTGAAAGCGGAGACACCAAGCGTCATGTGCGCGGGGCCCAGGAAAAGGTCAACTACCCGCTGTCGCTGATCGTCTTCATGGACCAGGGTCGGCTGTCGTTCAAGCTGGAGTCTGACGCCAGCTGGTTGAATGAAGACAACGCTCAGCGTTTGCTCGAGCGGCTGACCCATGTGGTGGGGCAGATGGTGCATATCGCGGCGATGGGCGGTCGCCACTCCGAGATCGAGCTGTTGCTTAAGGAGGAGAAAGCGCAACTGCTGGACCAGTGGAACAGCACTCATCAGCCGCTGACGTCCGCCATGACCCTGCATGGTCTGTTTGAGGCCCAGGTGGCAAGGACCCCAGACGCCATTGCCCTTGTCGATGACGCGGTCCAGCTAAGCTATGCGCAGCTGAACAGCAGAGCCAATCGCGTCGCGCATGGTCTGCGTAAGCAGCACGTTGAGCTGTTCCAGCGACCGATCACCGCGGATACGTTGATTGGCCTCTACCTGGATCGCGATGTCGACCTGGTGGTGGCCATCCTCGGGATTCTCAAGGCGGGGGCCGCCTACGTACCGATGTCGCCGGAGCATCCGAACGAGCGTTCCCGTTTTATCGTGGAGGATGCTGGCCTCGGCTTGGTGCTGTGTCATGAGCAGTACCGTTCAAGGCTACAGGAATGGTGGTCCGACATGGCGCAGATGCCCGGGCTGGTGACGCTGACCGATGACGCCGCTTGGCTGGGCTCGGAAGACGACGCGACAGGGGGCGCAACGCCGGACAGTCTGGCGTATGTCATCTACACCTCAGGCACCACGGGGGTGCCGAAAGGGGCGATGATCGAGCACCGTCATGCGGTCAATCTGGTGGCGGCCCAGCGGCAGCGGTTTGGGGTGGAAGAGTGTGCCACCAGCCTGCTGTTCGCCGACGTCATCTTTGACGCCAGCGTGTTTGAGCTGTTTGTCAGCCTTGCCTGTGGTCTTCGCTGTGTCGTGTGTTCTCACGAGGTCAGGCGAGATGTGCTCGAGCTTGACCGAGTGGCCAAAGAGCAGAAAATCGAACTGGCCATCCTGCCCCCGGTCATGCTGGGGCAGCTTGACCCGAGTCACTGGCGCTCGCTCAAGACGCTGGTGGTGGGTGGAGAGGCGCCTGTCACCGAGCTGCTTGACCGCTTCTATCGGGACGATCTGCGTCTCTACAATGCCTATGGTCCCACCGAAGCCGCGGTCTGTGCGACGGCCCATCGCTATCACCCCGGAGACGCCGCCCAGCAGATCGGTACGCCGCTGTTGAACACCCAGGTGTACGTTCTTGATCAAGGCATGCGGCCTGTCCCGGTGGGCGCCACAGGAGAACTCTACATTGGTGGAGCCGGCGTAGGACGGGGCTATCTGAACCGTGACAGCCTGACCCAGGAGCGCTTCCTCGAAAACCCGCTGGCGCCGGAGCCGGATGCACGTTGTTCCGGTAGCCATCGTCTCTACCGCACGGGTGACCTGGTCCGCTGGCTACCGGATGGCGGCCTGCTCTACCTGGGGCGTAATGATGCTCAGGTGAAAATCAGGGGCAATCGTATTGAACTGGGTGAGATCGAAGCGGCATTGACGGCTCAGCCGGAGGTGCGCCAGGCGGTAGTGGTGGCTTATGGCGACGCCGGTCAGCAAAGTCTTGCCGCCTATGTGGTGTCCGCGGAGGAACAGCAGATCGAGGTCGCCACCTTGAAGCAGCGCCTGTCGGAGCGGCTGCCGTCCTATATGGTGCCAGCCAGCTGCCAGTTCATTGACGCGATTCCGTTGACCATCAACGGCAAGCTCAACCGCAAGGCGCTTCCTGCACCGACCCTGGAGGGCTCCGCCCAAGCCTACGTGGCGCCCAGGACGTCACTCGAGGCTCAGCTGTGCCAGCAGTGGCAAGAGGTGCTGGGCCATGAGCGGGTCGGCGTCGAGGATGACTTCTTCCTGTTGGGAGGAGACTCGATCAAGCTGATCAAGTTGACCTCCCTGATGCGGGCCCAGGCAGGGCACACGGTGTCCGTATCGGCGTTCTATCGCTACACCACGGTGTCCCAGCTGGCCGAGTTCATCGCCAGCGGGGAAGGCGAGGAGCTCAGCATGCTGATGCGCTTCCTCGGCGGCGGCAGGGAGAGCGGTAGTAAGCTGTTCATGGTTCATGCAGGCTACGGCAACAGTGATGTGTACAGGACGTTGGTCGACGCCATGGGCGAACACTACGCCTGTTACGGCATCGACAACTACAACCACACCGTGGTCCAACCGGAAGCCTCTTTGATCAATATTGCAGCGCTCTACCTCAAGGTCATGGAGGAGCATCTGGCGGTGGATCAGGAGGTGCGCCTGCTGGGTTGGTCACTGGGCGGCAATATCGCCACCGAGATGGCCTGGCAGCTGGAGCAGCGAGGCTTCACCAAGGTTCGTCTGTACCTGCTGGACACCTACTTCAACATGGGGGACGCGGACTTTCTTGGTAACGCCAAGGACGTGCGCGATGATTTCGAGCAGGAGTTGGTCAACAAGGGTATCCCGCCGGATGAGTTTCTGTTGAACCGCTGGGAGGAGCTGTACGAGGTCAACCGTGACATGCTGCGCTCCGCCCTTGAGCGACCGCTGAAGAGTACTCAGGTCGTGCTGTTCAAGGCGCTGGAAGAGGTGGCGCCCGTCGAGGGCCGGCCTGGTGGTGTCCCCGATGATCTGGTGCTGAGCTCGGTCTTTGACAATAACGTTGCCGAGTTCTCACGTACGGTACCCGCCCTCATTCCATGCCCGGGAGTGACCCATATGGGGATGCTGGATGCCGTTGACTGGATCGCCGAGGTGCTGGTCAACGACCTGACCGACCCCTTGAAGACGTAAGCGTATCGGCGAAGGTGATGCAGTATGTCAAATGTGACTGCCTGAGCCGTTCAGCCCCCGTCGGTCGAGAAGGGGAATGAGCTTCATCTCGATCGGCGGGGCTGGCACTCCGCTCACGGGCGATCGACAGGCCTACGGCCAGCCCTTCCAGCTGAGGGCACTGCACCGGCCTGGGCTCGCTATCGCTGGCTTCTGGCTCGCTAGCAGTGGGGCGGTGCAAATGTCGTGGGCGCGCAGCAAGGAGCCTGTGCGACAGGCGCTGGCCAGGGTGCCGTTGCCGTCCGAATTGGAGGGCGCTGTAGCGAAACGGCGCGATGAGTACCGGGCCGGGCGACTCTGCGCGGTCTATGCGCTTGGTCTGTTGGGCATCGACAGCGGGGTGCCGGGCAGGGGGGCTGACCGTCTTCCGCGGTGGCCCCCTGGCGTGCTTGGCAGCATCTCTCACTGCAGCGATCTGGCGTTATCCGCCGTGGCACCCTCTGATTTATATGCAGGGGTGGGCATTGACGTGGAGCAGTGTCTGGACGCTGATGAGGCCGATAGCGTGGCAGAGGTGGTCGCGAGTGGTGCTGAACTCCTGCACCTTCCAGGGTGGCTATCGAGGTCTATGGCGGTGACGCTTCTTTTCAGTGCAAAGGAGGCGATCTACAAGGCCATCTTTCCTGATCTAAAGCGCTACGTGGACTTTGCGGAGGTCTGTCTGCATCGTGCGCTGCCTGGCCTTCTTGTCTTTCGTCCGTCGTGCGCATGGCAATCTGCTGGACCAGCCCACGGGAGGGCGCCTTGTCACGAGCATATCGAGTGGCCTGTGGCCTTCCATATTGAAGCGGGGAAGGTCATCACCCTGTGCCTGCTCGGGGGTGAGTCGTAAGGCGGCTCTTAGCGGGATGGCGCGGAACGTCTTGAAGAACGTTACTAAGGCTTTGGGATGGCAGACGTCAACGTCTGCTTTTGGTGCAAGTCGGCTAGGGTGGCTGCACCAAGAGGGTGCCTTTGCCAGTCCGAAGAGAACCGGGAGATAACACCGGGGCCCGTGAAAACATAAGTGGCATGGAACTTGCTTTGTCAGAGTGAGGCGACGATCGCGCACCGCGACCTGTCGCCACGACTCCGATAACGACAACGTCACCCTGGAGAATTTCCCATGTCCTTAGCTTCGGCCTCTGCTGTGCTCAATCCTGCCCGCCGTTCCTTGGCGCTTTCTGCCTTTGCGCTGTCAGCACTGTCTGTGGCGATGGCGGCTCCCGCCGTTGCCGACGAGGACCCGATCAAGGTCGGCATCCTGCATTCCCTGTCCGGCACCATGGCGATCAGCGAGTCGACGCTTAAGGACACCATGCTGATGCTGATCGAGCAGCAGAATGAAGCGGGGGGATTGCTGGGTCGCGAGCTGGAGCCGGTGGTGGTTGACCCGGCATCCAACTGGCCGCTGTTTGCCGAGAAAGCGCGTGAGCTGTTGGCCCAGGATGAGGTCGACGTGATCTTCGGCAACTGGACCTCGGTCTCTCGCAAGTCCGTGTTGCCGGTGGTGGAAGAGCTTAATGGGCTGCTGTTCTACCCGGTTCAGTATGAGGGGGAAGAGTCCTCCGAGAACGTCTTCTACACCGGCGCTGCACCGAATCAGCAGGCCATTCCGGCCGTCGACTACCTGATGAACGATGTCGGCGTGGAGCGCTGGGTGCTGGCGGGTACCGACTACGTCTATCCGCGCACCACCAACAAGATCCTCGAGGCCTACCTGAAGTCCCAGGGGGTGGCCGACGAGGACATCATGGTCAACTACACCCCTTTCGGTCACTCGGATTGGCAGAACATCGTCTCCGAGATCAAGCAGTTTGGCGGAGCGGGCAAGAAAACCGCCGTGGTCTCCACGATCAACGGCGACGCCAATGTTCCCTTCTATCGTGAGCTGGCCAATCAGGGCGTTGATGCCGCTGATATTCCAGTCGTCGCCTTCTCCGTAGGTGAGCAGGAGCTGTCCGGCCTGGATACGGCTCCCTTGGTAGGCCACCTGGCAGCCTGGAACTACTTCATGAGCGTCGACGAAGACGCCAACTACGACTTTATCGACGCCTGGTACGACTACACAGGGGACGACAACGCCGTGACCAACGACCCCATGGAAGCTCACTACATTGGCTTCAACATGTGGACAGAAGCGGTGCGCAAGGCCGGTACCACCGAGGTGGACGCCGTCAAGGAAGCCATTATTGGGGTGTCGGTGCCCAACCTCACCGGTGGTTACGCCACCATGATGCCCAACCACCACATCACCAAGCCCGTGCTGATCGGTGAAATCCAGGACAACGGCCAATTCTCGGTCGTGTGGGAAACGCCCTCCACCGTCGCTGGGGATGCCTGGTCAGACTACCTGGAAGGCTCCCGCGATCTGATCAGCGACTGGCGTGCACCGCTCGAGTGCGGCAACTACAACGTGGTGCAGGGTAGCTGCGGCGGCGGCGCCGACGTTGCTGCCACGGAGTGACATTCGCTACCAAAAACACGGCCGGGGCGCCATGACGTCCCGGCCAGGACCACGCCCATCATGATGCCCTTGACGATCTGACAAGGGCGCTCACGGAATTCCGCTATGAACACAACAGCATGGCGATACTGGTTGAAGGCGCTGCTGCTGGTCAGCCTGGTCGCTCTTGGGCCATGTGCTCTTGGACAGGACAACGCCGCAGCGCAGGACACCAGTGCAACTCCAGAGGAAGACGCTGGTCGCGAGCTGCTGCAGGCACTCGCTGAGGCCAGCTTTCGCGAAAAAGAAGCGGCGATCGATGCCATTGCCGCGAGTGGTGACACGCGCGCACGCGGATGGCTCGAGAGTTTCGCCGAGGGCAAGCTGGCCCAGGTCAAGGACAGCGGCGACATTGTCGTGATTCTGGCCAACCGAGGCCGTCAATGGCCGGTGGCAGATGCCCTCACCATGGAAGAGGCAGGGGAGGTGTCGCGGCGCGAGCTTGACCGGGTCGCCATCAACAATCGTCTGCGTGGCCACCTGGACAGCACCCTGGCCCTGCTGGATCTGCGCGTCGATGATCCCGCGCAGCGGCTGATTGCAGCGAAAGCGCTGCTAGGGGACGTCGATACCGAGGTGGTGGAGTCCCTGTCGGAACTTGCCCAGAACGAGAGTGACCCGGAGGTGGCGGCGACCCTGACCCAGGCGATTGCCATCCACCGACTGGAACAGGGCGACAGCGCCGCTGTCGCGGACCTCGCCGGCAGTCTGAATGGACAGGTCAGGGCGGCATTGATGCAGGCCAGCCGCAGCGAAGACGCCGTGGTGGCCGACGCGGCGTCTGCAGCGCTGGCTGACATTGAGCAGTCGCTGAAGCTCAATCGCGCCGCCGAGACGCTCTACTTCGGCCTGTCGCTGGGCTCGGTGCTGGTGCTGGCGGCGATTGGTCTGGCGATCACCTTCGGCGTTATGGGTGTGATCAACATGGCTCACGGCGAACTGATCATGCTGGGAGCCTACACCACCTGGGCGATGCAGCAGCTGTTGCCGGGGCAGCCGGGGCTGGCGCTGCTGCTGGCGATACCGGCAGGCTTTCTGGTGGCGGCACTGGTGGGTGTCGCGATCGAGCGGGGCGTCATCCAGTTTCTGAAGGGGCGGCCGCTGGAAACCCTGCTGGCCACCTTTGGTGTCAGCCTGATCTTGCAGCAGCTGGTACGTACGCTGATTTCTCCCCTGAATCGTACCGTGGTGACACCGGAGTGGATGAGCGGCTCGCTGGTCATCAACGATGCGCTGTCGCTGACCCTCAACCGGCTGTACGTGCTCGGGTTTGCGGTGCTGGTCTTTGCCGCGCTGATGCTGGTCATGCGCAGGACGCGATTGGGCCTGGAGGTGAGAGCTGTCACCCAGAATCGTGCCATGGCGCGTTCCATGGGGATTCGGGCGACCCGTGTCGATATCTTGACGTTTGCATTGGGCTCCGGCGTGGCAGGCCTTGCTGGCGTGGCGCTGTCCCAGCTGACCAACGTGGGTCCCAACCTGGGTCAGAACTACATCATCGATTCCTTCATGGTGGTGGTTTTCGGTGGCGTCGGTAACCTGTGGGGCACCCTGGTCGCCGGGCTCTCGCTTGGCGTGATCAATCAGGTACTTGAGCCCTGGGCCGGGGCAGTGCTGGCCAAGATTCTGGTGCTGGTGTTCATCATTCTGTTCATTCAAAAGCGGCCGCGGGGACTGTTCCCGCAGAAAGGCCGCGCGGCGGAGGGCTGAGCATGATGACATCCCGACACTGGCTTGCTCGCCCCTTTGGCGAGCGCTCAACGCTGACCTTCCTGGCGGTGCTGTGTGGCGCCATGGCTCTGGTGGTGCTGGCCAACCTGTTGCCCGCCGATCACCCGCTTCACGTCTCTACTTATACCGTTACCTTGCTCGGCAAGTATCTGTGTTATGCCTTGCTGGCGGTCGCTGTGGACCTGGTCTGGGGGTATCTAGGCATTCTCAGCCTTGGCCACGGTGCTTTCTTCGCCCTGGGCGGCTACGCCATGGGCATGTACCTGATGCGCCAGATCGGCGACCGCGGCGTCTATGGCGACCCGTTGCTGCCCGATTTCATGGTCTTCCTCGACTGGGATAGCCTTCCCTGGTACTGGCTGGGGTTCGACATGCCGGGCGTGGCCTTTGCGATGGTGCTGTTGGCGCCGGGCCTGCTGGCGCTGGTGTTCGGCTTTCTGGCGTTCCGTTCACGGGTCACCGGGGTTTACCTGTCGATCATCACCCAGGCCCTGACCTTCGCGCTGATGCTGGCGTTCTTCCGCAACGAGATGGGCTTTGGCGGCAACAATGGCCTGACCGACTTCAAGGAGCTGCTGGGCTTCGACTTGTCCGCCGACAGCACGCGCCTGGGCTTGTTCATCGCCTCAGGCGTCGCCCTGGCACTAGGGTTTCTGCTGTGCCGAGCCATTGTCGTGAGCAAGCTTGGCCGCGTCTGCGTGGCAGTACGTGACGCTGAGTCGCGCACTCGCTTTCTCGGCTACCGGGTAGAGCGCTACCAGCTGTTCGTGTTCGTCGTCTCGGCGATGCTGGCCGGGGTCGCTGGCGCCCTGTATGTGCCCCAGGTAGGGATCATCAATCCCAGCGAATTCTCCCCGCTGTTTTCCATCGAGGTCGTGGTGTGGGTGGCCCTAGGGGGGCGGGCGACCCTGTATGGCGCGGTCATAGGCGCGCTGGCGGTGAACTATGCCAAGAGCGTGTTCACCGGGATCATGCCCGAGGCCTGGCTGTTTGCCCTGGGGGCGCTGTTCGTGCTGGTCACCGTGCTGCTGCCTCAGGGTATCGCCGGGCTATTGTCGCGTCGCCGTCAGCACGATGATGCACCTAACAACATGGCGGTAAAACAGGAGGCGACCCCATGAGTTTTCTGCATGGTCTGGCCGATCGCGATCGTGTCTTCGACTTTCTGGTGCCGCAGGCGTCCCCGGTCGATGTCCGCCATGGCCCCATCCTCTATCTGGAGGATGTCTCCGTCAGTTTTGATGGCTTCAAGGCCATCAATGATCTCAACCTGACCATCGACGACGGCGAACTACGCTGCATCATCGGCCCCAACGGTGCCGGCAAGACCACCATGATGGACATCATCACCGGCAAGACCCGCCCTGATACGGGCAGCGTCTGGTTTGGCAGTCGTCATAACCTGCTGACCAAGAACGAGCCGGAGATCGCACGCCTGGGTATTGGAAGGAAATTCCAGAAACCCACGGTGTTCGAGGCGCTCAGTGTGTTCGAGAACCTGGAGCTTGCCATGGCCACCGACAAGAGTCTGTGGCCCACCCTGGTCGCTCGACGGAATGCTGACCTGCGCAATCGTATCGAAGAGGTCATGGAAACCGTCGGCCTGTCAGCCTTGAGCCGTCGCCAGGCAGGCATCCTGTCCCACGGTCAGAAGCAGTGGCTCGAGATCGGCATGTTGTTGATGCAGCGCCCGCGGTTGCTGCTGGTGGACGAACCCGTTGCCGGTATGACCGAACAGGAAATGGAGCGTACTGCCGAGCTCTTGAAGGGACTGGCCGGCAAGCATTCCGTGGTGGTGGTTGAGCACGATATGGGCTTTGTCAGGTCCATCGCACGCACCGTCACGGTGCTGCATCAAGGCTCCGTGCTGGCGGAAGGCAGCATGGACAAGGTGGCCAGCGACCCCAGGGTGGTCGAGGTCTATCTGGGTGGCGATGAGGAGGCTGCATGATGGGACTGGAACGCTTTCCACTGGATCCCGGTGTACGAAGTGCCTATGTCGTCGCATGGGATCGCGTCAGGGGAGCCCGCATGAAAAGACGGCGATATCCGCGCTGGCTCGCTGCGCTGGCACAGCGGAGGGCCCGCCAATGCTGAACATTCGTGGGCTCAACCAGTTCTATGGCGAAAGCCATACGCTGTGGGACCTGGATCTGCAGGTGCCCAAAGCGGCCTGCACCTGCGTGCTGGGGCGCAATGGTGTCGGCAAGACGACGTTGATGAAAGCCATCATGGGCGAAGTGCCGATCCGTGGAGGCGCGCTGGAATACGCGGATGGCGTGGCTCTGGAGCGCCGTCGGCTGGAAGATCGCTCCCGCCTTGGCATCGGTTACGTGCCTCAGGGACGCCAGATTTTTCCACTGCTGACGGTGGAAGAGAACCTGCGTACCGGTCTGGCAGCGCGCGGGGACGGCCTGCGCCAGGTACCCGAGCGCATCTACGAGCTGTTTCCCGTGCTCAAGGAAATGCGCCAGCGTCGTGGCGGGGATCTTTCGGGCGGCCAGCAGCAGCAGCTGGCCATCGGGCGTGCGTTGGTACTCGAGCCTAAACTACTGATCCTCGATGAGCCGGGGGAGGGCATCCAGCCGAACATCGTCGCCCAGATTGGCGAGGTCATTCGCCGTCTGATCGCCGATGATGGGCTGACCGTACTGCTGGTGGAGCAGAAGCTCCCCTTTGCTCGCCGTTTTGCAGATCGTTTTGCCATCCTTGATCGTGGCCGGCGCGTAGCGGAGGGCGACATAGCAGCATTGAGTGATGACGTGGTGAAGCGCTACCTGACCGTCTAGGGCGAAAGTGGCGCTCGACAGCTCGCACCACCAGCCTTGCTCGGGCTCGAGTGAAGCGGGAGCCTTTAGCCGTGTGGCTCGGCGGCATCGACCAGGGTGAGCTGGACGTAGTGTCCTCCTGGCACCGGCCGGTTGTGATAGTGCCAGCCGAGCCGCTCGGTGAGCTGAGCTGTCAGCTCCAGGCCAAGGCCGAAGCCCAGGTCGTCGACAGTATCTGGGTAGCCTGCGGGGGCATCGTTGTCGGCATCTTGGCTATCACCGCTACCGTCTTCCTGCCCGTTGGCGCGCTGCAGGTTGTCGATAAAGATCGTCTTACCCTGCTGACGCAGGGTGACGTCACCCGCCCAGGTGTGCTGGAAGGCGTTGCGGATGAGATTGCCAAGGACCATGCGTAGCGCCACCTCGGACTGTTCCAGGGTGGCCGGGCTTGTGGTCACGCTGAGGGCGACGTCCTTGTCGCGTAGCAGGTAGCGGTGTTCTTCGACGATGTCCTGTACCAGCCGGTCCAGTGCGATGGGACGGGTGGGCAGATCGATGGGCTCGTCGCGGCTTAGCCACAGGAGGGTTTCCGTCAGATGCTTCATGTTCAGGCTGGCGCGATCCAGGCGATCGATGATCGACGCCAGCACGGATCGGGCCGCAGGCGCCTGCTCCGGCGGTAGCGAGCGGATCAGTTCGATGCCGCTTCGCATCACACTGATCGGCGTGCGCAATTCATGGCTTGAGTGTCGCAGGAAGCGATGTTCCCGTTCGAGACTGTCTTGCTGGGAGGACAGGCTGTCGCGTACCAGCGAGGCCAGTTCGTTCAGCTCGGGGTAGCGGAAGTCCGGCAGAGGGTCCTGCAGGTTGGCGCTTTCCAGATCACGCGCCCACCGGCCCAGGCGCGCCACCGGCTTGCTTAGCTGACGCAGCAGTAGCCAGATCGCCAGTGCCAGGGCGACGGCGGTACTGAGGCTGATAAGCAGAAGGCTCGTGAGGTTGTCACGGATTGTGCGGTGAACCAGGCTCGACATCTGCTGGCGTGTCAGAGTGTGGCTGACAAACAGCGTCCCCTCGGCGGTGGGAAAGCGCATGGCGAAGACCAGCCTGCCGCGGCGACCATTCGGCTTCGTCTCACGCGACGTCACCAGGCGCGTCTCCTGCTGCGGCGGCTGTGGCAACAAGCTGCGGATCTGCCTGGGCTGTTGCTGCCAGGTCGAGGTGACGGTGAAGGCGCCCAGGTCGGGTTCTGCCGTGCCTCCGGCCCGCTGGCGAATGTGCTGATGCACCGCCTGTTCCATGGCCCCCACCATGGTGCTGTCCATCCCCAGCTTGAAGTAGTGGGCCGCCAGCAGCGAGTAGCCTCCCACCAGCAGCGCACCCAAGGTGAGCAGGATCGCCGCGAGCTGTCGCTTAAGGCGTATCTGACGGATCATCCCGTGCCTCCCTCAGGGCGAACCCGCGTCCGGGGATCGTGTGTATCAGCGGCGGATCGAAGTCTCGATCCACGGCCTTGCGCAGATGGTGCATATGTACCTTGAGGCTATTGCTGTCGGGGGGTTCCTCGCCCCACACCGCCTCCTCCAGAGCGCGGCGGCTGACGACCGCGGGCGATGCGCGCAGCAGGGGTTCCAGCAGTCGCCAGCCGGTAGGTGACAGGTGCAGCGGCTGACCGTCTCTAAGCACCGTCAGGGAGACCAGATCCATCACCAGGCCAGCGTAGTGCAGCCGCTTGATCTGCCCGCTGCGTCGCTGGCCCAGGGCGCGAATGCGCAGCGCCAACTCCTTCAGTTCGAACGGCTTGACCAGGTAGTCATCGGCGCCCGCCTCGAAGCCATCGACCTTGTCGTCGAGGCGGTCGCGGGCGGTCAACATCAGGATGCTGGTGTCATCGCCCGCGTGGCGAACCTCGCGGCAGACGCTCAGGCCATCCAGTCGCGGCAGATTGAGATCCAGCAGGATGACGTCATAGCGATTGTCGCGGATGAGCGTGAGCCCGCGCTGGCCATTGCTGGCGTGATCGCACCGGATCTGCTGGATCTCCAGGTATTGCACGATGGTCATGGCCAGATCCAGGTCATCTTCCACCAGCAGCACGTTCAGCATGGGGTTTCGGCCTCGTCTTCACCGGGCGTGCGTCGCCTCCAGCGTGTGAGCCATTGCTCGAGGCTGGTCTGCAGGCTCAGCAGCACCGGTATCAGGATTAGCGTGATCAGGGTGGCGAACAGGATACCGTATGCCAGCGACACTGCGGCCGGAATCAGAAACTGGGCCTGATGGGACGTTTCTCCCAGGAGGGGATAGAGCCCGGCAAAGGTGGTGGCCGAGGTCAGCACGACGGCACGCATGCGACTGGTGGCGGAGGCGACGATGGCGTCCGGGATGGCCAGGCCTTCGTCTCGCAGCTCGTTGAAACGGGACACCAGCAAAAGGCTGTCGTTTACCACCACGCCGGATAGGGCAATGATGCCATTGAGGGACAGGATGCCGAGGGACAGGTCATTGAGCCAGTGACCGAGCAGCGCCCCGACCACGCCGAAGGGGATCGCGGTCATGATCAGCAGAGGCTGAACGTAGGACTTCAGGGGGACCGCCAGCAGCATGTAGATCAGCAGTATGGCGAAGGCAAAGACCGTGACCATCGAGGACTGGGTTTCCTGCTGCTGCTCGGCCTCGCCAGCGAAGTGGATGTCGACGCCGGGGTAGGCGCTGCGGATATCCGGGACGACCTCCTGCTCGAGCAGGGTCACCAGTTCGGTGGCCGAGATCAGCTCCTTGTCCACGTCGCCGGAAATATAGATGGCCCGCTGGTTATCGATCCGGGTGATGGTGTCGCGGGTGTAGCCGAGACTCGCTGTAGCGACGCTGGATAGCGGCAGCACGGTACCATCCGGTGCACGTACCCGCGACGACAGCACGTCGACCAGCGACTGGCGCTCGCTCTCGGGAAAGCGCACCTTCACCTCTATCTCGTCGTTGCCGCGCTGATAGCGCTGCACCACCTGACCATTGAAGCCCTGCATGACCTGTTCGGCCAGCTCGTCGGTGGTCATGCCAAGCGCGCGCCCCTGGGCGGTGAGGTCGAGCTGAAGCTGAGGTTGGCCCGGGCGGAGGTTGTCTTCCAGGCCGCTGACGGCATCAATGGCTTCAAGACGCGCGAGGAACTCGTCGCCGGCCGCGCTCAGCAGGTTATCGTCGCTGGCGCGAAGCTCGACGCGCAGCGCAGAGAAGTCACTGCGCCGGCTCTGAATACTCAGCGTGCGGGTGCCTTCCGGGAGCCCGGCAAGGGCCGTCCACTGGCGTGCGAACTGGTCAAGGTCGTAGGGCGAATCATCGGCAAGCTTGACCGTGACGGTCCCTGACTGGTCATCACTCGAGGTGATCTGCAGGTGCTCGATGGCGCTGACGCCTTTGCCCTGGCGCAGCGTGGCGTCGGCCTCGATGGCACTGTCCTGCAGGCGGTCCAGCGCCCGGTGGGTCAAGCCGTAGCTCGCATCGTTTTCCAGCGTGATGTTGGCGCGCGCCGTATCGCCTGCAATATCGGGGAAGAAACTCATGCGAATGCTGCCGTTGAACGGCATGGCCAGGACCAGGATCAACAGCGCCGTGAACAGCACTGTGACGCTGGTTCGATGCACCAGAGCGAGCTTGACCAGCGGACGATAGACGGCCTGGGTGAAGCGTTCCATCGCGCCAGAGGCGGCGTCCTGTAGCCGCCCCCACAGCCGGCCAAGACGATGACGGGAAGTCGAGGAGCGGGTATTCAGGTGCGCCAGGTGGGCCGGCAGAATCAGCTTCGACTCGATGATCGACAGCACCAGACACAGGCCGACCACGGCGGCGAATTGGGCGTAGAGCTTGCCTAGCCTGCCCTCTATCTGCGAGAGCGCAAAGAAGGCCACCACCGTGGTAAACACGCCAAACAGGGTGGGCACCGCGACGCGCAGGGTGCCACGAATGGTGTTGTCCAGGGTGTCACCATGGGCGCGGCGCTCGGCGTAGACGCTTTCGCCCACGACCACGGCATCATCGACCACGATGCCCAGCGCCATGATGAAGCCAAAGGTGGTGAATTCGTTGAGGGTAAGCCCAAGCAAGGGCTCGCCCATGAAGTAGAGCGTACCGCAGAACACAAAGGGGAGGCCCATGGCCACCCACAGCGCGACCCTCAGGTTGAGAAACAGCGCCAGCAGGGTAAACACCAGCAGAATGCCGTACAGCGCATTGTCGATCAGCAGAGCCAGGCGTTCGTTGATCGAGGTGCTGCGATCGTACCAGGTGGCCAGCTGCACGTTTTGGGGCAGAAGCCCATCGTCACGCCACTGCTGAATCACGTCGCGGGCGCCAATGACCGAGTCTGAAATGTCATCGGTGCCGGTGGTGACGATCTGTAACGCGATGCTGTCCTCGCCATCAAAGCGCGACAGGCTGGAGGTGGTGTCGTCGAAGGTGTCGCGGATCCTGGCCACGTCACCGAGACGGATCTGATCGCCCTGGGTGGTGGTGATCAGTGGAATGGCGGCGAACTCATCCTTGAGGTAGGCCTGGCGCGACGCCTTGAGCTGCAGGTAGAGATCGGCGTTGTGCAATACGGCGCTGGAGGTGCTGGTCGAGCTCGCATTGACCGCTTCCTCCACGTCGGTGAGCGAAAGGCCGTAGGCTTCCAGGCGACCCTCGTCGATCTCGATGGCCATCATTGGATCGAGCCAGCCACTGATCGAGACACGACTGACGTCCTGATGGGCCAGCAGGTCTGCCTTGAGGTCGTCGGCCAACTGCTGCAGGGTGGCGCGGTCAGCGTCGCCATAGAGCTGAATCCACAGCGAGTGCTCCTCGCGCTCAGCCTTGCTGATGACCGGATTGTCAGCGTCGGCCGGAAAGTTGGAGATGGCGTCCACCTGGGTCTTGACGTCTCTGAGCAGGGTATCCAGGTCGTAGTCGGAGGTCTTCTCCACGGTCACGGTGGTGCCACTGGTGGTGGAGGTGCTGACGATCGAATCGATACCGATGACCCCTTCCAGCGCATCCTCGATCTTGATCGCGAGTCCTTCTTCTGACTGCCTTGCCGAGCCACTGTCGTAGCTGACCGAGATGCTTAGGCTGTCGGGTTCTGTGCTCGGGAAGGCCTCCTTCTGGAGGGTGCCAAGGGCGCTGACGCCCAGCGCGATCACCAGCAACATCAAGAGATTGGCAGCGACCGGGTTGCGGGCAAACCAGGCGATCACGCCTTGGCGATGGCTCGTGTCAGACATCCTGACGGGCCTCCACGGTGGTCACCAGCATGCCCTGGACGTAGCTGCTCAGGGGTTGCACGACCACCCGGGTCGGCTGATCAGCGATCGCCTCGGGCGGTCTTACGTATATCGTGGCACCGTCGCTGAAGACGGCCTCGGTCGAGACGCTGGCCAGAGCGTCATCGTCGGTGACGTACCAGAGCTGTCCGGACTGGCCGAGGGCGGTGGCGGGGAGATGCCACAACCCATCGAGCGTACGTCCGCTGAGGCTCGCCTCGAGGAAAGTGCCGGGCAGCAGGGCGGGGGTCTGGTCGAACGGGGCCTGAACCGCGATCACCAGAGAGCGCTGGCGGCTGGTGGCGTCCAGGTGGTGATGCGCCCGGATGACCTGGCCGGTCCATTGCTCTCCGCTCTCGATATCGGTCAGCGTGACGGGCCAGTCACCCGCGGCAAGCGTGGCCGAGTCCGGTAGTTGCGCCCATTCCGCGGCGGACAGACTCACGGTGATCTCGATGCGGTCGGTGCTGACCAGGGTGGCGATCTCGGTGCCAGACTGCACGAAACTGCCCGGGGCGATGTGGCGATCGGTGATCAGGGCATCGAAGGGGGCGGTGATGCGGGTCTGGTCGAGGTCCTGGCGAGCGGCGGCCAGCGACGCCTTGGCCTCATCGACCGCCGCCTGCGCGGCGGCGAGCTGGGGGGCGCGAAGTACCAGCGGCGAGTCAGGCTCGCCCGTGAGCCCCGACGAGCGCCACTCGATTCTGGACTGTTCTCCCTGGCGTTGTTCCTCCAGCAGGCTCACCTCGGCAGTGGCCAGCGTCGATTGGGCGACGGCCAGGGCCTCCTGGTAACCACTGTCCTCCAGGGTGGCCAGCAATTCGCCTTTTCCGATACGAAGACCTCCCTCGAAGTTGTCGGCAATGCCGTCGACGCGCCCGGACACCTCGGCGCTCAGAGTCAGCTCGAAATGCGCACTGGCTTCTCCGTAGGCGTTGATGTGGGCAGCGTGGGCCGCGGTCTCTGCAGTGACCACCGTCACCTCGGTGCGCTGGGGGGCCTGCTGGTGGTCTTGCTGACCTGCCTGCACCTGGCCTGAATCGACTTCCGGCTGGCCACCAGGCCTGGGTGGCGAGTGCTGGCCTCGTGCCTGACCTGGCGTGACGACATGAACCACCACCGCCGCCAGTACCGCGAGGGCCAGACTCAGGGGCAGCGCTTTTCTCCAGCGACGTGTCATGGGTTTACTCCCAGTCCGAGTGCCAGGCCTAGATCGATACGATTGGCCAGGCGCTGATAGTTGAGGTCATCGAGTTGCGCCTCGAGGTCGTAGGTCTGCTGTTGCACCGAGAGCAGGTCGAGGATGTCGACCAGCCCCGAGCGGTAGCTCGACTGGTACTGGGCCAGGGTAGATTGCTGGCGATCCAGGGCATTGGCGATGTGCTGCTGTTGCAGGGCGAGCGAGCGCTCGAGCCCGAGGGCATCTTCCACCTCGCCAACCGCCTCGAGCAGGGTCTCGCGGTACGCCTGGTAGGCCTGCGCGGTCTCCAGTTCGGCTTCGTCGGCGGCTGCGCGAAGCTCGCCTCCCTGGAACAGCGGAGCCGTCAGTTGACCCAGCAGCGACCACACCGGATCGGTCAGCAGCGCCTGGGATGGCGAGTTGGCCACGTCCTCGATGGCGGCCTGCAGGCTGATGCTTGGCAGCAGGTCCTTGTAGGCGGCGTGGGTGCGATAGTCGGCCGCCTGAACGGCGTGGTAGGCCGCGATCAGGTCAGGTCGGCGACGCAGCGACTGACTTGGCAGCTCTGCCAGCGGTGTCAGTACCGCGGGATAGTCGTCGGCCACCGCCTCGCCGCTATCGGGAATCTCGCCCAGCAGGGTCTGCAGTGCACGCTGCTGCTGCGCCAGGCTCTCTTGATACTCCACCAGGCTGGCACGGGCACTGGCCGTGGAGCTTCGCGCGCTGTCCAGGTCCTCGAGGTTGCCGAGCCCGCTGCGATAGCGCTCAAGGATCAGGGACTCGTTGCTTTCAAGGGTGGACAGGCGCTGCTGCTGGATGGTGATGGCATGACGCTGCGCGATCAGCGCAAGCCAGCTGGTCATCACGTCGGCCGCCAAGGTGTCCCGGGCGGCCTGATACAGGGCCGCCTGTTGTGCGACGTCCTGATCGGCGGCGGCGGTGCGATCGGCAATCTTCTGCCACAGATCGGCTTCCCAACTGACCGTGACTGAGCCGCTGTAGGTGCTGGCACTGTCTTCGCTGTCACTGGCGCTGAAGCCGGCTTCGACCTCGGGCAGGCGGTCAGCACCGGTCTGGCGCAGCTGTGTCTGGCGGATACGCAGCGTCAACAGGGTCTGTTGCAGGCCGGGGTTGGCCTGCAGCGCCCTTTCAACGAGCTGATCGAGCGCATCGGACGCGATTAGGTCGTTGAGTGAGCCGACGTCGCTACCGCCGACAGCTGCCGACCAGTCCGGCACCTGGGCGATCAAGGCGTCGGTCCTGTCATGGTAGGAGGTTGGCTCGTCGATCATGGAGCAGCCAGCCAGCGTCAACAGCAGGACGCCCGCCAGCAAGGCAGGGAAAGGGGCCCGAACCATGATAATGGATCTCCTGGGTTCTCGAAGGCGCGCAGCATAGCCAAGCGGGGGGTTAAGGCAGGGTTAACGGCAATAGCAAGCGGCGTGACAGGAAGGCGATCGAAGGACGGTGGAGGGAAGGTAGAAGAAGGGCGGCAGGAAGAGCGGGTGAGGTCTCAGGCAGACAAGTGACCACGCTGCACAGTCCTGGCGACGAGGTCCACAGCAATAGCGACATGCGCACCAAAATGATGCCGGATGCGCTTAGCGGTGCACCGAGTTGGTGCCTTAGATAGCTAGGGGGGCTTCGTGGCGCACTTTCGGTGCACTATATATCGTTGATAATAAAGTAAAAAACAGGATTTAAAGGTGAGGTGGTACGACCATTGCACCGTCATCGGGCAGTATTGTGTGGCGTGGCCAGAGGCGTCACCACGAACCATCGTCCGGGAGAGCCATGAGCGCGCAGACAATACAGGATGTGACCGATCGGCACGGCCATCGCTTTGACGCGGGACGGCGCTGGGAGGCGAGGCTGTCACTGGGCTTTCGCCATGATGGTGCAGCGACTCGATTGCACCGAGTGGACCACCGTGGCCCCTTGAGGGTGCAGCGGCCCTTTTACCCCGAAGGACGCGACGGCACCTGCCACGTCTACCTGTTGCATCCACCGGGCGGGCTGGTCAGCGGTGATGCGCTGGACATTCAAGCACGGGTGGCAAGGGGTGCCAGCGCACTACTCACGACCCCTGCCGCTAACAAGCTGTATCGGGCGGACAGCAACGAGGTGAGCTGGTCCCAGCGCACCCGGCTGGTGGTCGAGCCCGGCGCCAGCCTCGAGTGGTTGCCTCAGGAAACCATTGCCTTCGATGGCTCTCGTGGGCGCCAATCTACCGAGATCGAGTTGCACGGGGACGCGCGCTGCCTGGGTTGGGAGGTGCTCGCCCTGGGCCGGCCTGCCAGTGACCTGCCGTTTGCCAGCGGCTACCTGGAACAGAGCTTCAGGTTAGCCCGAGATGGCCAGCCGCTGTGGATCGAGCGTCAGCCGCTTGATCCGCTTCACCGCCGCTTCAGCGGCGCCTGGGGCCAGCGTGGCTGCAGCGTTCAGGCCACCCTTTGGGCCGTAGGCTTGGACGATGGCGCGGCCGCGGTGGAGATGCTGCGCGAACAGCTGGCGGGCCGACAGGGACGCACCGACGATGTCGTCGATCTGTCTTCACCCTCGATGATGCAACAGCCATGGGCGGTCACTCTGCGTGATGGCGTATTGCTGCTGCGCTATCTCGGGCACTCGCGGCATGAAGCTTGGACGCTGTGTGAGGCTGCCTGGAAACTGCTAAGACCGATGTTGCTGGAGCGCACGGCCTGTCCGCCGCGCATCTGGTTCACCTGACTCCACGCCGACCGTCGTCTAGCGAGCGTCGTGTCGTCTGACCTTGAGGAAGTAACGATGGAGCTGACACCGAGAGACAAGGACAAGCTGCTGCTGTTTACCGCGGGGTTAGTAGCAGAACGGCGAAGGGCCAAGGGCCTGAAGCTCAACTATCCCGAGGCGGTCGCGTTGATCAGCTGCGAGATCATGGAGGGGGCCCGTGAGGGTCGCAGCGTCGCCGAGATGATGAGCTACGGCAAACAGATCCTGGGCCGTGACGATGTCATGGAGGGCGTTGCCGACATGGTCGACGAAGTTCAGGTCGAAGCCACCTTTCCTGACGGCACGAAGCTGGTGACCGTCCATCATCCGATTACCTGAACGGATGCCTGCTCAGTGTCGTCTGCCGCAGCGGCTTGCAGCAGCGACATGGGAGTAGACCGTTGCCAACGGACCATCAGAGGGCGAGGCATGATACCCGGAGAATACCAACTCAAGGACGGCGAGATCGCACTGTGTGAAGGGCGCGAGCGGGTGACCATCGAGGTGGCCAACCGTGGCGACCGGCCGATCCAGGTCGGCTCGCACTACCATTTCGCCGAGACCAATCCCGCGCTCTTGTTTGACCGCGTCAAGGCGCGTGGCTTCAGGCTGGATGTTGCTGCCGGCAGCGCCGTGCGTTTCGAGCCGGGCCAGACCCGTGAGGTCACCCTGGTCAGCTTTGCTGGCACTCGTCACATCTATGGCTTTCGTGGCGAGGTCATGGGGCCTTTGGGTACTGCATCGGATGTTCAGGGAGACCCGTCATGAAGATCAGTCGTCAAGCCTACGCCGACATCTACGGGCCCACCGTGGGCGACCGGGTGCGCCTGGGGGATACCGAGCTGTGGATCGAGGTCGAGCAGGATGCGACCCACTACGGTGATGAGGTCAAGTTCGGCGGTGGCAAGGTGATCCGTGATGGCATGGGGCAAAGCCAGCGTGTCGATGACGCGGTGATGGATACGGTGATCACCAACGCGCTGATTCTCGACTGGTGGGGCATCGTCAAGGCCGACGTCGGGCTGCAGGCGGGCAGAATCGCTGCCATCGGCAAGGCCGGTAATCCGGATACCCAACCGGATGTCACCATCGTCATCGGGCCGGGGACAGAGGTCATCGCAGGGGAAGGCAAGATCCTTACGGCGGGTGCCATCGATGCCCACGTGCATTTCATTTGTCCTCAATTGGTGGATGAGGCCCTGGCCAGCGGCATCACCACCATGCTGGGAGGCGGCACCGGGCCTGCAACCGGCTCCAATGCCACCACCTGCACGCCTGGCGCCTGGCACATTCATCACATGCTCAAGGCCTGCGACAGCCTGCCGATGAACATCGGCCTACTGGGCAAGGGCAACGCCAGCCTGCCCGAGGCGCTTGAAGCCCAGATCGAGGCAGGCGCCATGGGGCTCAAGCTGCACGAAGACTGGGGGACCACGCCTGCGTCCATCGACACCTGTCTAAGCGTTGCCGAGCGCTATGACGTGCAGATCGCGATCCACACCGACACCCTCAACGAGTCGGGGTTTGTCGAGGATACGCTGGCCGCCTTCAAGGAACGGGGCATCCACACCTATCACACCGAGGGAGCGGGTGGCGGGCACGCGCCGGATATCATCACCGCCTGCTCGAAAGAGTACGTGCTGCCATCCTCGACCAATCCCACCAGGCCCTACACGGTGAATACCGTCGATGAGCACCTGGACATGTTGATGGTGTGCCACCATCTGGACCCGAATATTCCCGAAGACGTGGCCTTTGCTGATTCGCGTATTCGTCGGGAGACCATCGCCGCCGAAGACATCCTGCAGGACATGGGGGTGATCTCGATGATCGCCTCTGACTCACAGGCCATGGGGCGTGTAGGCGAGGTGGTATGCCGTACCTGGCAGACGGCCCACAAGATGAAGGTCCAGCGCGGGTTGCTGCCCGAGGATGAGGCGTGCGGTGCAGACAATCTTCGCGCTCGGCGCTACATCGCCAAATACACCATCAATCCGGCAATCACCCATGGTATGGCCGAAGAAATCGGGTCGGTCGAGGTGGGCAAGCTGGCGGATCTGGTGCTCTGGGATCCGGCGTTCTTCGGGGTCAAGCCTGCTCTGGTTCTCAAGGGCGGAATGATCGCCATGGCGCCCATGGGGGACCCCAACGCTTCGATTCCGACGCCACAGCCGGTGCACTATCGGCCGATGTTCGGTGCGCTGGGGCAAGCGGCTGCGGCGACGCGAGTGAGCTTTGTGTCCCAGGCAGCGCTGGACTCAGGACTCAAGGAGTCACTGGGTTTGGCCAGCCGGCTGGTGGCATGTCGCAACGTGCGCGGCATCCGCAAGCGCGACATGAAACTGAATGATCGCTGCCCCGACCTCAAGGTTGACGCCCAGACCTATGAGGTGACCTGTGATGGCGAGCTTTTGACCTGCGAGCCGCTGGACGTACTGCCCCTTGCACAGCGCTACCACCTGTTCTAGGGCGTGTCTGAAAAGTGGCTGCGCTCGTCGACTTTTCGCACAAACCCTAGGGCTGCCTATGGGGTGAGGTGGTGGAAATAGGGAGAACCGCAAGTCGCGGCCGCACTACATTTTAGGAGATATCGATGAGCACGTTGCTGTCATTGACACAGCGTCTTGGCCCGCTGGCGGAGGACCAAGCCGAAGACACGCTGACCCTGGCCTATGACGATCGTATCAAGGGACGCCTGAGGGTCACCTTGGATAGCGGGCGCGGAGCTGGGCTGTTCCTGGAGCGCGGACCGGTGCTGCGCCATGGTGACGGACTGGCCAGCGACGATGGCGTGTGCGTGAGGGTAGTGGCGGCCCCAGAACCGGTAGTGAGTGCCTGGATTCTGCCTGGACCGCAGTCGGACCTGGCCCTGGCGCGACTGTGCTATCACCTGGGAAACCGGCATGTGACGCTGGGCATCGGGTGCGGCGTTTTCCAGGGGCAGGAGTGCCGCTACGTGCGGATTGCCCCCGATCATGTGCTGGAAGAACTCGCCGAGCGGCTGGGCGCCATCCTCGAGCGACACCAGGCGCCCTTCGATCCGGAGCCGGGCGCCTACACCATGGGCGGACATTCCCATGGGCACTCGCACGGGCACTCGCACGGGCACTCGCACGGGCACTCGCACGGGCACTCGCACGGGCACTCGCACGGGCACTCGCACCAGCATTCGCACGGGCACTCGCACGATCACTCCCATGCGAACTCGCAGGCGCCTTCCGGCCAGTCTCAGGACCCGTCCAGGGAGCCGGTCTGATGTCCGCAATGGCGACGGCTTCCTCACCGGACCTTGCGCTAGGCGACTTGGCGCTGCTGGGCCTGTTGCAGCTCGTCAGCCCAGCCTTGCCGATTGGGGCCTTCGCCTGGTCCCAGGGGCTGGAAAGCGCGTTTGAGCTGGGTTGGGTCACCGACGAGTCCAGCCTGGGTGACTGGTTGGAGGGGGTGCTGGAGGATGGCCTGGCGATGTGTGAACTGCCGGTTCTGATGCGCCAGATGACGGCCTGGCAGGCAGGCGATGCGTCCCTCGTTGCAGAGTGGGACCGCTGGCTCGCCGCAGTCCGCGAGACCCGTGAGCTGTTGGAGGAAGATCGCCAGCTGGGGGCTTCCTTGACACGCCTGATGGGCAATCTTGGCCTGCTGCCCGAGACAGCGTTGCCTGCTGCGCCAGGCTATGTGACCGCCTTTGCGGCGCTGTCGGTGCAGCGCCAGGTGCTGCCGCACAGCGCCATGCTGGGGTTTGCCTGGGCCTGGCTTGAGAACCAGCTGGCAGCGGCCTGCAAGGCACTGCCCCTGGGGCATACCGCGGCACAGCGAATAGTAGAACGGCTGCGTCCAGCTCTGGTCCACGCGGTGGAGCGCGCCGAGGCGCTGCGAGATGACGAGCTCGGTCCGGCATTGCCTGGCGTCGCGCTTGCCAGCAGCCTGCACGAGACCCAGTACTCGCGCCTGTTTCGCAGCTAAGCAAGCCCTTGCCCAGCGCTATGGCTTGACGACATGAAAGACAAGGTATCGACGTCATGACCGAACGTCGCCCTTACCATCATCCTGGCCCCGAGCGTGGGCCAGACACGACCGCCAGGAGAAGGCCATGATCAGCACTACGACTCCCTCCCAATGTCTACGCGTCGGTGTCGGCGGTCCAGTGGGGTCCGGCAAGACCGCATTGCTCAGGCAGCTCTGCCGAGCGCTACGAGATCATTACGATATCGCCGTGGTGACCAATGATATCTACACCAAGGAAGATGCGGACTTCCTGACCCGTAATGAGGCGCTGTCGCCCGATCGCATTCTCGGGGTCGAGACCGGTGGCTGTCCGCATACCGCGATACGTGAGGATGCCTCCATGAATCTGGCGGCCATCGATGATCTCCATCAGCGTCATCCGGGGCTCGAGCTGGTACTGGTGGAGTCCGGAGGCGATAACCTGTCGGCGACCTTCAGCCCGGAGCTGTCTGACCTCACGCTGTACGTCATCGATGTGTCGGCGGGGGACAAGATTCCGCGCAAGGGTGGTCCCGGGATTACCAAGTCCGATCTCTTGATCATCAACAAGATCGACATCGCTGAGCAGGTGCATGCTTCTCTGGACGTTATGGAGCGTGATTCTCGCAAGATGCGAGGAGATCGACCATTTGTCTTTGCCAACCTGTACGACGGGGTCGGTCTAGAGACCATTATCAGTTTTATACTCGAGCGGGGCATGCTGCCCGATCGTCGTACCGAGGCGGTCCAAGCCTGAGCGTTCCGCAAGGGAATAAGGCCGCGCCTGGCGTGGCGTCTTTTGTCTGCAAGGAGTTTGTCATGACACAGCGCATCACTGCGTCTCATGTTGTTCCGGCGGTGGCCGCCCTGGGTTTGAGTCTGGCCGCGCCGGTGGTGTTTGCACATCCCGGTCATGGGGTAGAGCACGGTGGTCTTGCCAGCGGTTTGATGCATCCCTGGCTTGGGCTTGACCATTTGCTGGCCATGGCAGCCATCGGCCTGTGGAGTCTTGGGCAGGGCGCCAGCATGCGTCGACTGACGCCGCTGCTGGCGCTGGTGGGTATGCTGGTGGGTGCTGGTATCGCCCTGGCGGGCTGGGTCTCTCCGTCGCTGCTTCCGGGCGTCGAGAGCGGCATCGCCATGTCGGTGCTGGTGGCCGGTGTGATGACAGCGGCGCTGCTGCGCTTACCGACAGCGTTAGGCGGCGTGCTGGTGGTGGCGGTGATGGCGCTGCACGGCATCGCCCACGGCGCCGAGATGCCGGCCGCCGCGTCTGTGGTGGGCTATGTCATCGGGTTCTCGATCTCGACGTTGGCGATTACCTTGCTGGCACGCTCGCTGGGTGGCTGGCTGGCCGCGCGCGAACAGCGCCTGCTGCGCGCGCTGGGTGCCGTCATTGCCCTGTGCGGTGGGATCCTGGCCATGAGTTGAGGCCGCCGCGGGGTACGCCCGCTGGTGTGACTCAGGGACCGCGCCCGGCTTCGTGCCGGGCGCTTCCGTTGTCGGCCGGGGTTTTACGCTATCATCGGCGCCACTCGACCAACGAAAAGGAAGCGCCATGGGATGGCTGGGTAAAGCACTGAAAGGAAGCCTGCTGGTGGTGTTGCTGGCGTGGCCAGGCATGGCCATCTGGCAAAGCGTCAAGCCACTGCCCAGCGACGTGGGCAAGGCGTGGCCGATGCGCTCGGTCGAGCGGGTGTCGTTGCTTGCCGATCGCACCTGGTACGACCGGCGGGGACAGCAGCAGCTGGATCAGCAGATCTTCGACGAGGCGGTGTCGATGATCGGCGAGGCCCGCCGCCTGATCGTGATGGACATGTTCCTGTTCAATCGCCTGGAGGGCCAGGCGGGGGCGAGAAGCGCCCGTTTCAGGCCTATCGCCGAACGTCTGACGGACGCGTTGATAGCGGCACGACAGCGTGATCCCGCGCCGCGTATCGTGGTGATCACCGATCCTCTCAATACCCTCTACGGGGGGCAGCAGGTGGCGCTCTACCAGCGCCTGGAAGACGCCGGGATAGAGCTGGTCATGACTCGGCTCGATAGACTGCGCGCCTCCAACCCGCTGTGGTCCGGACTCTGGCATCTCGGCCTGCATCGTCTCGGCAACGATAGTGAAGGAGGCTGGTTGCCCAATGCGTTTGGCGGCGAGCCGGTGACGCTACGAAGCTATCTGGCGCTGCTCAACTTCCGTGCCAATCATCGCAAGACACTGACGGTCGATACGCCCCAAGGCTGGTCGACGCTGATTTCCACGGCAAATCCCCATGACGCCAGTAGCCTGCATTCCAATGTAGCGCTACGTATCGATGGTGCATTGGCCGGGGATGTGATCGCCTCGGAGGCTGAGGTGGCGTCATGGTCCGGCGTTGAGGTGGCCTTGCCCGATAGTCGAGAGACAGGACCAGGCAACGCTGACCGTCGCCAGTCGTCAGGCGCCGAGGCAAGACTGCTGACAGAGGCAGCCATCCGTGACGCCGTGCTGGCGCGTATCGAAGAGGCTTCCCCAGGCGACAGGCTCGATCTTGCCGCCTTCTACCTGGCCCACCGCGAGGTGATCGCGGGACTGAAACGCGCCGCGTCACGCGGCGCCACGGTGAGGGTGCTGCTGGACCCCAACCGCGAGGCATTCGGTTTCAGCAAGGGTGGGTTGCCCAACCAGCCCGTTGCCGAGGAACTGCTGGCCTCGGGGGTTCAGGTGCGTTGGTGTCTGACGTCGGGAGAACAATGTCACAGCAAGGTCGTGCTGCTACGCAAGGAGGCGACGGCTGATCCGTCTGCACGCGATGCGGTCATCCTTGGCTCCGCCAATCTGACCCGGCGCAACCTGGATGACCTTAATCTCGAAAGCAGTGTCGAGGTAACAGGTCGGGAGCTGCCGGTGATCGATGCCCTGGGGCAATGGTTCGACCTGCGCTGGGAGTCGCCTCCCCATCACCGGGCCAGCCGCGCCTGGAGCGAGCGGGACGCCAGTGGCCGGCTGGCAGCGTGGCGCTATCGTGTGATGGAAGCCACCGGCCTGTCGACCTTCTGAGCGACGCGGAGCCGGGAGCTTGGCGGGCTAACGCGGGCGGGGTGAGACGCGTTGGCGCTGCAACTTGACAGTTTTGACCAGCGTGCCCATGTTTTGCACGGTTGGGCCGGTATGTCGCCTGTGCCTTGGGCCACGTTCCCCCTGGAGGCTGTCTGCCACGTCCGGCCGGCGTGGCGACGATGTCATTGAGTGAAAATTGGCACAAGGAGTGCTCAAGCAATGGACAAGGTTTGGCTGGTGGTGAAGGTGGTGATTCTGGCGCTGGTGGCCATTGTGGTGGTGCAGAACATCGACATGGTGCAGGTGAATCTGCTTGGCTGGACGCTCGCGATGCCGATGGCCTTGCTGGTCGTGGTGATCTATCTGCTGGGCATGGTCAGCGGCCGGGGTCTGATGGGGCTGATTCGTCGCCTGAAGGGCAAGGAGACCCATCGGCATTGACCGCTGACGCGGTGGCCAGACGCCGGCGTGGATCCTGATGCCATGCCAGTCCGAGCCGGCAGTTGTGTTCGAGTTCGGCGATGACCTGGGCGCCTAAAAGGAGAATGACGGCGCCTATCTCCAGGCTCAAGAGGACCACGATCAGCGTGGCCAGCGGGCCATAAACGGCACTGACCAGCGACAGGTTAGCGAAATAGTAGACCAGCGCGATCCTGACGCCTTCCCACATCAAGGCGGCGGCAAACCCGCCCGCCAGCGCCCGCCTGAGCGATATTCGCACCACCGGCAGAACCTTGTAGATGGCGCTGAAGAGCAGGAAAACCCCGAGAAAGCTGGTCAGGTTGAGGGCGGTGTCCGACAGAGATGCCAGCGGCAGTTCCTTGCCATTGATCGCCATCCAGAGACCGTTCAAGGTGTTGGCCAGGCTGACTGCCATGGCCAACGCCAGCAGCGCAGCGCTGAGTACCAGCATGAACGCATAGGGCAGCAGAAAGGAGACCCACAGGCTGCGGCTGTCCTTGACGTCGGGTTTGCGGAAGATCAGTGCCAACGCGTCTTCCAGCATGCGAAAGGCAAAGGAACTGAACAGCAGCAGCACCGGGATACCGTAGATCCCGATCGCATCCCGCGAGTCGAGCAGCGCACGCACGGACTCCAGCATGACCTCGGCGTGGGTCGGGGCAATGTGGCGCGCCTGCAGGGTGATGACATTGATCAGCTGATCTTCGTCCACCACCTGGGCCATGGCGACCACCATCAGGGCAAACAGTGGAATGGTCGACAGCAGGATATTGAAGCCAACACCGCCAGCCAGCAGCATCCCCCGGTTATGCAGGAATTGGCTCAAGACCCGCCACATGAACAAAGCCAGTCGGGGCAGCAGGGTGAACATGGCGTGTTGATACCAGCGTGGTGCGGTCATGGGCCCAAATCGTCCTTGAGGGATAAGGCATGATACGCTCGGACGCACCATTAGCGTCAAACGCGCGGTGAACCCACCGCCACGACGGCACCGGCATGGACGAAGGAGGTGCAGAGCATGCAATTGAGTCGACGCCTGTCGATCCCCTACAGCGATATCGTGATGACTGCGATACGTGCCCAGGGCGCCGGTGGTCAGAACGTCAACAAGGTAGCGTCAGCGATCCATCTGAGATTCGACATCGCCAGTTCGACGCTACCTGACGACGTCAAGGAGCGACTGCTGGCGCTTAACGACCACCGCATCACCCAGGACGGCGTGGTCATCATCAAGGCGCAGTCCGAACGCACCCAGGAAGCCAATCGAGCGGCGGCACTGGCACGCCTGCAGTCGCTGTTGCAGCAAGGTCTGGTAGTGCCCAAGGCGAGGCGGCCGACCAAGCCGAGCAAGGCGGCCAAACGACGTCGGCTCGAGGGCAAGAAGCAACGCGGCAAGGTCAAGGCCCTGCGTGCCAGACCGGATAGCTAGTCGCCATGCTTGGGCGAGCCATCGCTAGAGGACGCAACAGGGGGAACCGCAGGGCCGGCCAGCAGTCAAAGCCGAGACAGGCGGTGGCGGTCACAGCCCGCAGGAGTCAGGCCCAGGAGTAGTGTTTGATAATGCTTGCTAAGGCCTACTTTCGCCAATGGCTGCCCCTGACGTTGTGGCCCACTGGCAGTATGCTGTGACTAGCTGGACCAGCGTTCCGGCGGGCATCGCGAAGGGCCTGGTGAAGAACATGGCGAAGGCCTGTTGAAGAATATGGCGAAGGGCATTGCGAAGGACAGCGCGACGCAAGAGTAACGGCACAAGAATGGATCGCTGCCACGGCGCAGGCGTGTGGCGTGACGCGATAAGAGATAACGGACGCGAATCATTGCACCCCCAGGGAGACCCCGAATGGAAGAGATCAACCCCGACAAGGACAATAATACCGAGCAACATGGCCGTGGTAGCGAGACTCAGCCTGCACCCGCCTCTTCAGGTGGCTCTGGCTTGTTCTCGGATCATCGGGTGAAGGGCATTGCAGCGGTAGCGGGTGTGAGCTTGATCTGGGCCATCGGTGCCCAGTTGAGTGCCAGCTCCAATAATGAGGCTCGCACCGCGCTCTCCAAGGAGCTAGAAGCGAGCGAGTCTCGCGTTCAGACCCTGCGCGAGCAGGTAGCAGGCTTGGAAGAGAGCCAAGAAACCCTGTCCGCTCAGCGTGACGAGCTGGAAAGCCAGGTGGCGCAGTGGCAGGAAGCGGAGACCTCGCTTGAGGAGTTGCGCGGACAGCTGGCGACGCTGAAGGAAGAGGAGCAGGCCGCCCGCTCTGCTCGCGCCAGCGCCGAGGAACAGGCCGCCCAGGTGGAAGCGGACCTCAAGGAATTGGAAGCCACCCAAGCCGCATTGGAATCCGATCTGGTGGCCGCTCGCAACCGGCTGGAAGAAGCCCAGAGCGAGCAGCAGTCGCTGATCGAACAGCGAGATACCCTCAGGGCCGAGTCAGAGTCGCTGACCAGTGACATCGATGACGCCGAAAAACGGCTTGCCGACCTGAGCAGCAGCATCGAGGAAAAACAGACGTCTGTGGGCGATCTCGAGCAGCAGGTGGCACGGCTGGAGACCGAGCAGCAGGAGGCTCAGCAGCAAGCCGAGCAGGCTCAGTCCCGCCTCGAACAGATTCTTGCCGAGAACGCCGAAGAGCGCGAGCAGTCCGAGGCCCGCGTACGTCAGGCCGAGGCCCGCGCTGAAGAGGCGGTGGCCCGTCGCGACGAACTGTTTGCCAAGGTCAAGGAGCTCGAAGCGCGAGCCGAAGAGCGCCGCCAGCGCTTGGCGCGCCTCAATGGACAGCTGGATACCTGGCGCATCGAGCTGGAAAACCTGGATCGTGCTACCGCTGAGGCGGCCGGTCACTCCAGCTCCGCCGCGCAGAACGGAGGTAGCACTGGGTCGGTCGAGGTCATCCGCAGCGGCCAGGGGGATGGCCAGCGTCCGACTTCCGTCGCTGATGGGGCCTCGGTCAATGGCGACGATAGCGCCTCATCCACCGGCTCGGCTGCCGATCCGGCCAGCCAGAGCGACACCGAGTCGTCCGGTGAGAGCGCGGCAGCCGCCAGCGAGCAAGGCTCTAATGAAAGCGCGGCGGACGACGAGGATGTGGCGTCGGCTGAAGCCACGGGCAAGCCCTCCAGCGACGAGGAGCAGTCCTCGCAGCAGAGCGCTGGTGCCGGTGCTGGTGAAGAAGGCACGGCCTCGGGTGCTGAGGAGAGCACGGCCTCGGGTGGTGAGGAGAGCGCGGCTTCGGGCGCTGAAGAGAGCGCGGCTTCGGGCGCTGAAGAGAGCGCGGCTTCGGGCGCTGAAGAGAGCACGGACTCGGATGCAGGAGACAGCACCGCCGCGAGCGAGCAGACCTCCGAAACGGATGAAGCGTCCACCAACGGGTGGACGGATGAAGTCGCGGCAGGCGCCGCCGGTGCAGTGGAAACCGTAAAGGATGTCGCCCGCCAGGCCGCCGAGAAGGTGCGTGACGCCGCTTCCGCGGTAACAGGAGATGACGCCGCCGAGGATAGCCGTCAGTAACAACGATGGAGCGCAGTACCCGCAACGAGCGAGCCTACGGGCTCGCTCGTTGCGTAGTGGACGCCATTCATGCGTGATCCGGCTTAACCTCACCCGTCGCTGCCTCTATACTGGCCCGGCGGGCTATCCGCACCCATCTGGTAACAGGAGCGAGACGTGATCGAAGGGGTCAAGCATATCGTCGCCGTGGCATCCGGCAAGGGTGGCGTCGGCAAGTCGACAGTGACCGTCAATCTGGCGCTGGCCATGGCCGCCGAGGGCTATCGTGTCGGCGTTCTCGATGCCGACATCTATGGACCGAGCCAGGCCCAGATGCTGGGTGTCGGTGAGGGTGTGCGGCCACAGGCGAGTGGGGAAAACCAGTTCCTGCCCCTCGAAGCTCACGGGCTCCAGGCGATGTCCATGGCCTTTATGGTGGATGTGCGCGAGCCGATGGTCTGGCGCGGACCTATGGTGGCTGGCGCCTTTCAGCAGATGCTCAACCAGACCCGCTGGAACGAACTGGATTACCTGTTCATCGACATGCCCCCGGGCACCGGCGACATCCAGCTGACACTGGCGCAGAAGGTGCCCGTCGATGGCGCCGTGATCGTCACCACGCCCCAGGACATTGCCCTGCTCGACGCGCGCAAGGGCATCGAGATGTTCCGCAAGGTCAAGGTGCCGGTGCTAGGCGTTGTCGAGAACATGAGCCTGCATACCTGCAGTCAGTGTGGCCATAGCGAGCCGGTCTTTGGTGAAGGCGGTGGCGAACGGATCGCCGCAGAGTACGACACCCGAGTGCTGGGCCGGCTGCCACTTTCCCTGACGATTCGCGAGCAGGTGGACAGTGGGCGGCCGAGCGTGGTGGCAGAGCCTGAAGGCGAGGTCGCGACGTCCTTCCGTGAGATGGCTCGCCAGGTGGCAGAGCAGGTTGGTGCCCAGGGCGGTGATGATGGCCCGAGCATCAGCTTCAGCGACTAGAGCATCAGTCCCAGCGACACGAACGTAGCCTGGTGGCGCTGACCCGGGTCAAGCACTCACAGGGCAGGCGTGACTATTGCATCGTGACGTGGCATCGGGGGGCCGCTATCATGTGGCCCCACCGAACGCGTCCACTCTTTGAGCACCCAGCAGGAAGTCCCATGAGCATCAAGTCCGACAAATGGATCCGCCGCATGGCCGAAAACGAGGGCATGATCGAGCCCTTCGAGGCCGACCAGGTTCGCTACGTCAACGAACGGCGGGTCATCTCCTATGGGACCTCGAGCTACGGCTATGACGTTCGCTGCGCCGATGAATTCAAGGTGTTCACCAATATTCACTCGGCGGTGGTCGATCCCAAGGCTTTTGACGAAAAGAGCTTTGTCGACGTCAAGGGTGACGTCTGCGTGATTCCGCCGAACTCCTTCGCGCTGGCGCGCACCGTTGAATACTTCCGCATCCCGCGCAGCGTGTTGACCATCTGCCTGGGCAAGTCGACCTACGCCCGCTGTGGCATTATCGTCAACGTGACCCCGCTGGAGCCCGAGTGGGAAGGCCACGTGACCCTGGAATTCTCCAACACCACCAACCTGCCGGCCAAGATCTACGCCAACGAAGGCGTGGCGCAGATGCTGTTCCTCGAGTCCGACGAGGTGTGTGCCACCTCCTACGCGGATCGTGGCGGCAAGTACATGGGACAGCGCGGCGTCACCCTGCCGCGTACCTGATGGCTGAAGAGCGCTGGCCCGTATCAGCGCTGAGTAGCGAAAAAAGCCCGCTGACCATGTCAGCGGGCTTTTTCGACTGCAGCTCGTGGCGCCAGACAGCGTGGGTGCTGACGGAGTTGGCGTCCGGCAAGCTTATGGCGTGGCGCTGTTACTCATCCTCGTCCAGCTCTTCGGCGGCATCCTCATGAGACAGGCGCATGCCCCCTGGCGGCAGAGGCTGGCCGTCGATGGTGGCAATGTCGCCCTCGAGGCGTAGCCGCCCCTCCAGGAACCAGCGTACCGCGATTGGGAAGATCAGGTGTTCACGGCTGAGCACACGCTCTTTCAGCCTGGCTTCATCATCATCGGCCTGCACCTTGACCGCCGCCTGGATAGCCACCGGTCCACCGTCCAGCTCTTCGGTCACGAAGTGCACGCTGCAGCCGTGCTCGGCAACGCCGTCGGCCAGCGCGCGAGCATGGGTGTGCAGTCCCTGATAGGCAGGCAGCAGGGAGGGATGGATATTGAGCATCCGGCCCAGGAAGCGCTGCACAAAGCGCGGCGTCAGGATTCGCATGAAGCCTGCCAGTACCACCAGGTCAGGCTCATGCCGCTCGATCACCTTGATCAGCGCACCATCAAAGGCATCGCGGCTTTCGTACTCGCGATGGGGCAGCGCGACGGCGTCGATGCCTGCGTCCCGAGCCCGCTTGAGACCATGGGCATCGGCAACATTGGAGACGACTGCGACGATCTCGCCGCCCAGCTCATCGTGGGTCTGCGCATCGATCAGTGCCTGAAGATTGCTGCCGCCGCCAGAAATCAGCACGACGACTCTGGGCAGGGAGGCCTGCTCGGGAGTGAAACCGTTCAGCTCTCCATCGTTGACGCCGTGACTCATGACCCGGACTGCTCCAGCTGTACCTGCTCCTCATCACCCTGGCGCTCGGCGATGACACCGATACGGTGCACGCCTTCACCCTGGGCCTGCAGATGGGCTCTGATCTGGTCGGCCTGTGCCTCAGGCACCACCAGAACCATGCCAATGCCGCAGTTCAACACGCGGTGCATTTCATGTTCGTCGACGTTGCCCTGCTGCTGCAGCCAGTCAAACACGGCGGGGCGCTGCCAGCGGCTGGTGTCGACATGGGCCGTCAGGTGCTCCGGCAGCACGCGGGGCAAGTTCTCGAGCAGGCCACCGCCGGTAATATGCGACAGCGCATGGACCTGATAGTCGTCATGACGCAGCAGCTCCAGCAGCGGCTTGACGTAGATCCGGGTGGGGGCCATCAGGGCATCACCCAGCGGCTGACCGTCGATGTCGGTGTCGAGCTTGGCTCCAGACACTTCCAGAATCTTGCGGATCAGTGAGTAACCGTTGGAGTGCGGGCCAGAGGAGGTCAAGCCAAGCAGGACATCACCCGCGCCGACCTTGGAGCCGTCGATGATCTCGTCCTTCTCCACGACGCCCACGCAGAAGCCGGCCAGGTCGTAGTCGCTGCCTTCATACATGCCTGGCATCTCGGCGGTTTCACCACCCACCAGGGCACAGCCCGCCTGCTCGCAGCCGGCGCCGATGCCCGTCACCACGTCGGCAGCAATGTCGACGTCAAGCTTGCCGGTGGCGTAATAGTCGAGAAACAGCAGGGGTTCTGCTCCCGCCACCACCAGGTCGTTGACACACATGGCGACCAGGTCAATGCCGATGGTGTCGTGGCGACCGAGGTCCATGGCCAGTCTCAGCTTGGTGCCGACGCCGTCGGTGCCGGACACAAGAACAGGCTCGCGGTAGCCGGTGGGCAGCTGGCACAGTGCGCCGAAGCCACCGAGACCGCCCATCACCTCGGGGCGAGTGGTGCGTTTGGCCACACCCTTGATGCGGTCAACCAGAGCGTTGCCAGCGTCGATATCTACGCCGGCATCCTTGTAGCTGAGCGAGGCTTTCTTGGAAGAGGAGGAGTCGGTCATGACAGATCCTGTGGAGTCGGTCGACCCGCGGGCGTGGTGCGCACCACCGGGCGAACGTGAGACAATGGGCACGTTGGGGGCGAGGATTGTAGCACTGTGCACCGTCCGTCGCAGCCATGATGCATGGCCGGCCCGTCATCACATGGAAACGTGGTCTCTTGGGGAACAGCGAATGAACAAGCAGTGGTGGATCGTCGTCGCCGTCGCAGCTGCCGTACTGTGGTTTTTTGTGAGTATCGAACCGGTGCTGGCGCCGTTCTTTGTCAGCATGGTGCTGGCCTATCTGGGGGACCCGATTGCCGATCGCCTGGAAGATCGCGGGTTGTCGCGGCAGTGGTCGGTGGCGGTCGTGTTTGTGCTGCTGACCCTGCTGGTGGGATTGACCCTGCTGCTGGTAGTGCCGCTGCTCGGGCGGCAGATTGGTCAGTTGGCCGAGGCTCTGCCGGCGATCCTGAACTGGGTTCAGAGCACGGTACTGCCTCAGCTCCAATCCTGGACCGGTCTCGACCTGAGCACCGACTTCGATCAGCTGCGCCAGGCGCTGCTGGCCAATTGGAAAGAAACCGGCACCCTGGCCGCCAGTGTGCTGGCACAGGTGTCTCGCTCCGGCTTGGTGTTGGCCGGGTGGCTGGCCAACCTGGCCTTGATACCGGTGGTGACCTTCTACCTGCTGTTGGACTGGGACGTGCTGGTAGGCAAGGTGCGGCGCCTGCTTCCGCGACAGTGGGAGCCCACCGCCGTGCGCTTGGCCAAGGAGTGTGACGAGGTGCTGGCGGCGTTTCTGCGCGGGCAGTTGATCGTCATGCTGTGCCTGGGGGTGATCTACGCGGTAGGCCTGACCCTTCTGGGTGTGCGTTTTGGCCTGTTGATCGGCCTGCTGTCGGGGCTGGCCAGTATCGTTCCGTACCTGGGCGTCATCGTCGGCATCACGGTGGCTGGCGTGGTGGCATTTTTCCAGTTCGGCGACTGGTTGATTCTGTTGGGGGTGGCGCTGGTGTTCGGTTTCGGGCAGCTGGTAGAGAGTACGCTGCTGCAGCCAAAGCTGTTGGGCGACAAGATCGGTCTACATCCTGTGGCGGTCATCTTCGCGGTGCTTGCCGGTGGCCAGCTGTTTGGCTTTACCGGGGTGCTGCTGGCCTTGCCGGTGGCCGCCATGGTGATGGTCGTGCTGCGCTACCTGCATGAAACCTACAAGAACTCGTCGTTGTACGATGCCCATCAGCAGGGACGTGACGGCGCTCGCCAGCCCGCAGCCAATGCCGACGAGGACGTGCGATGAGCCGGTCTCCTGCACAGCTGCCCCTGGGGCTTGGGCTGCGTGATGATGCCACCTTCGAGAACTATCACGCGGGGGGTAACAGCCCCGTGGTCGAATGCCTGCGTCAGCAGTTCGAGGACGATGGGGAGTCGTTTCTGTATCTGTGGGGCGGCGAGGGGGGCGGGCGCAGCCACTTGCTCCAGGCGGCGTGCCATGAGGCTTCGGGCCGGGATTTCAGGACGCTGTATCTGCCCCTGGAAGAACTCGGGCACTTTCCTCCATTGATGCTGGAGGATATCGAGCGGCTCGACCTGCTGGCCATCGACGATCTGGACAGAGTGGTCGGGCGCAAGCGCTGGGAAGAGGCGTTATTTCATGCCTTCAATCGCCTGCGTGACAGCGGCAAGCGGCTGGTGATTGCGGCGGACAGGCCCCCCCGGCAGCTTGATGTCCAGCTGCCGGATCTTGCGTCACGGCTGACCTGGGGCATGACCTTCCACCTGCGACCCTTGTCCGACGAGGACCGCATGAGCGCTCTGACATTGCGAGCCCGGGTGAGGGGCATGGAAATGCCCGGCGAAGTCGCGCGCTATATTCTGCACCGTGGTCCCCGCGAGCTTGGCGAGTTGTTTCGCTGTCTTGACGTGCTGGATAGCGCCTCTTTATCGGCGCAACGCAAGCTGACGATCCCTTTCGTCAAGCGCGCTCTGGATTGGTAGAGGCGGCAACCGGGTTGCCGCCGTCGACTTACCGACTCAACTGCAGTTCACTGTGCCCGCCGTTGCTTAGCGAGACTTCCTTGATCACGATCTGGCGCATGCCGGTGGCGGGGTCCACCACCGTCCCGGAGGCGTAGAAGTCGCCAGGGGGAAGGTCTCGCAGCTGAAAGTAGCCATTGCCGTCAGTTCGCGTGGTGTGGGTGTACTCCCGCGCCCGCGGATCTGCGCGTTCCACCGCACGGCCTGCCAGCGCCTGGGCCGCCGCTTCGGCGGAATACTTGGTGATGGGAGCGAGCGAGACGGTCTCGTTGGCACCGATCACAGGTCCGGCGTCGGTGTTGAGCGTGAGGCGACCCGACAGCACCGCACTGCCGCTCTTGGGAAGCTTGGCGTAGACGTCCTCAGGGAAAGGAATCTCACGCGGGACCCGAGCCTGGTCGGCGGTGGGCTGGTCATCCCTCGGGCCTGGCTGCTCCACTGTCACATCCGGCTCGCCGATATCGATCACGTCTGGTGCGCGAGTCGTACCCGTCGTACTGATGCCCTGGCACCCGGCCAGCAGGGCGGCCAGCAGCATGACGGCCCATAGTGGGGTTGCGCGTGACAGCAGGGGGAATGCCTTCATGGCGAGGTCTCCTTTTCATGTCAGTAGGCCCTGTGCCCCATCAGCTTAACGCAAAGCGGCCCCCGATGGAGATCGGGGGCCGCTGATGAACGACTGGCGTCGTTCAGGCGAGTGCCGTTGCCGAATTACTTGGCGTTGGCGGTCGCCTTGGTAGCAGTGTCGGTAGACAGCGCCTTGACGCTTCCTGCAGATCCTGCAGATACAAGACGGCCCCCGATGGAGATCGGGGGCCGCTGACGAACGACTGGCGTCGTTCAGGCGAGTGCCGTTGCCGAATTACTTGGCGTTGGCGGTCGCCTTGGTAGCAGTGTCGGTAGACAGCGCCTTGACGCTTCCTGCAGATCCAGCAGATACAAGACGGCCCCCGATGGAGATCGGGGGCCGCTGATGAACGACTGGCGTCGTTCAGGCGAGTGCCGTTGCCGAATTACTTGGCGTTGGCGGTCGCCTTGGTAGCAGTGTCAGTGGCTGCCTTGACGTTGTCTTCGGCCAGCTTCTGGCTCTTGGAGACGAAGTCCTGCTGCAGGGCCACGACCTTCTCGGCGTCGCCTTTCATGCGCTCGGTCAGGTCCTTGGCGACCTTCTGCTGGCCTTCCATGTAGGAACGCAGGCCTTCTGCATCCTTGACGGAAGTGAAGGCGCGTGCCTGGGCCAGACCGGTCTCGGCGTAAGCCTTGGCAGCGTCCAGCTGAGCGCTGGCGAGCTTCTCGGCGAAGTCGACAGTCAGGTTGGCGTAGGCGCGAGCCGGACCGAAGAACAGAGTCTCGACTTGCTCGTTGTTGAACAGTGCTTTGGCGTCAAAAGTGCGCATCATCAGAACCTCCTGGGTTATCGAACTCACGCTAGGCCGGACCGTGGGAGTTGCCCTGTAGGTCGCTGCCTGGGTGTCTTCTGTTGCAGTGCACAATAGCAGAGCGTTTTGTGCATCGCAACATGTGTGTGGGCTGAGTCTGGCGATAGGTGCGGGAAAACGTGAAGTGGCACAGTGCATGCGTTTTAAGCCGATCGGACCGGGCATTTCGCCGCCAGCGCATGGGCACAACGATGACAGGGCACAGTGACAGCGAGATGACGCTTGCAAGCAGGCCTTGGCGCCACCATGGTGAAGGATGGGGGAGAAGACCGTGACCCTTGCCACTATCGATCAGGAGTGATCCATGACGCAGACACGTATCGAACGCGACAGCATGGGGGAACTGGAGGTTCCCGCCGGTGCTCTCTACGGCGCCCAGACCCAGCGTGCGGTCAATAACTTTCCCGTATCTGGGCAGGCCATGCCCGTCGCCTTCATTCATGCCATTGCGCGGATCAAGCGATCCGCCGCCGTGGTCAATGTGGCCCTCGGCCTGCTGGATGATGCGCGAGGGCAGGCCATTATCGAGGCGGCCGATGAGATCATCGAGGGACGCCACGACGACCAGTTTCCGATCGATGTGTTTCAGACCGGCTCTGGCACCTCCAGCAATATGAACGTCAATGAGGTCATCGCTCACCTGGCCAGTCGTGATGACCTTCAAGTGGGGCCCAACGATCACGTCAACATGGGCCAGTCGAGCAACGATGTCATCCCGACGGCGCTGCATCTATCGGCTGCCCTTGAGGTCACGGGCCGCTTGCGCCCGGCACTGGTGCACTTGCGTGACACGATTGATCGGCGTGCCAACGAGCTCGACGGTGTGGTCAAGACCGGGCGCACCCACTTGATGGACGCCATGCCGCTGCGCCTGAGTCAGGAGCTGGGGGGCTGGTCCAGTCAGGTAGGCCAGGCCATCGAACGCCTCGACAGTGCCCTGATTCGGCTATGTCGCCTTGCCCAGGGGGGGACCGCCGTGGGCACGGGCATCAATGCCCATCCCGAATTTGCACAGCGCATGGCGGAAGAGTTGTCACGCCTGACCGGACTGACGCTGAGTCCCAACGACAGCTTCTTTGCCAGTCTGGGGTCACAGGATGCTGCCGTCGAACTGTCAGGACAGCTCAAGGGGCTGGCCTGTGTGGTGATGAAGATCGCCAATGATCTGCGCTGGATGAACTCCGGCCCGCTTGCTGGGCTTGGCGAGATAGAGCTTGAAGCCTTGCAGCCGGGCAGTTCGATCATGCCGGGCAAGGTCAATCCGGTGATACCCGAATCTGCGGCCCAGGCCGCCGCTCAGGTGATCGGGCTTGATGCTGCGGTGACCGTGGCCGGGCAGAGCGGCAACTTCCAGTTGAATGTGATGCTTCCGCTGGTCGCCAACAACCTGCTGACGGCCATTACCCTGATGACCCAAACCTCGGTACTGCTGGCGGACAAGGCCATCGCGACCTTCAAGGTGCGCGAGGACAACCTGAGTGAACCGCTGGCGCGCAATCCCATCCTGGTGACGGCATTGAATTCAGTGATCGGCTATAACGCCGCGGCGGCGATTGCCAAGAAGGCGTACCAGGCAGGGCGCCCGATCATTGACGTGGCCGAGGAAGAAACCGAGCTGGGACGTGAGGAGCTGCAGCGCCTGCTTGATCCGGTCGCCCTTACCCAAGGGGGCATTCCCGAATAGCGTTGTCGAGTGGCGGCGACGAGACCCGTTGATGCCTTTGGCGAAGCCCTGCACGGTCAGGGCTTCGCCGCGTTGGTCGCTGACGTCAGCTAGGCTCGTCCCGCTCCTTGGCTTCTTCCACGGTATCCCGGGCATCACGAAACTCCGCCGGTGCCGCTTCGGGGGTGTCGTGTTCGTCTGCCCTGGCCGGTCGGTAGCAGAGCCGAGCAAGAATCGGAAAATGGTCCGAGCCGAAGGCGGGAAGTCGCTCCATATGCGCCAGGGTGAAATGCTCGCTGACGAAGACATGGTCCAGCGGCCAGCGCAGCAGCGGTATGTTGGCATGGAAACTGGCGAACAGCCCGCGCCCGCGGCGGGGGTCCAGCATCCCACTGACACGGCAAAACAGTCGCGTGCTGCGGGACCAGGCAACATCGTTAAGGTCACCGGCGACCAGTGTCGGAACGGGGTCCTGATGGATCAGCTTGGCCACCAGCATCAGTTCGGCGTCTCTCCATAGCGACTCTTCGCTCTCGCTGGGGGCCGGGGGGCGCGGATGCAGCGCGTGGAAGCGTATCTGCTCGCCACTGGGCAGCTCGACGCCACAGTGGATGGAGGGGATGTCATCCTGTATCAGCCATTTGACCTTGGTGTCGTGCAACGGGCGGCGAGAGTACAGGTGCATGCCGTAGAGGTTGTCCAGGGGGACGCGAACAGCGTGGGGGTAGCTGTCAGCGAGCCCCTCATCCAGTTGGCTGCCCCACCAGTCATCCGATTCTAGCGTCAGCAGCATGTCCGGCTCGTGGTCCCTGACCAGCTTGAGCAGCCCATCACTGTTGCGATTGGGTGTCAGCACGTTGGCGACCATCAGCGTCAGGCAGCGGTCAGCGACATCGTCTTCCGCCGATTTCACTTGTACCGGCCAGAGCGGTGTCCAGGGCAGCACGTATCCCGCCTGTATGATCGCCACCACCAAGGCGACGATCATCAACCAAGGCGTCAATAGCGGGCTGGCCAGGGGGCTTGCCAGGGCGCACAGCAGAGCGGCGAGGCCTAGCTGCAGGCGCGGAAATTCGCAGGCTCTAAGCCACCACCAGTGGGTGGGGATTCTGGCGATCAGGGTCGCAGCTGCGAGCACCGTCACGACAGACACCAGTATGACATCAGCGATCAACTCAACCATTCGGCGGTCCTTCGACGTGGTGGTAAACGGGAGATCGTTGATCAGACTAACGAGATGTAGCGCTGGACGATAGGGCCACGAGAGCCGTCTTTTCGCTAGGGCTTCGACAGCGCAGCGCAGATCGCGGCAGCGTAAGTGACCGGGACCACCAGCTTTCGGGCTGAGCCTCGTCGGTCTGAACCCCGGTGGTCTGAGCCCGCACCGCGGGTTGACGCCATCGTGGGCTCAGGCGAGCTTGAGGGGGGCAGGGCGGTGGGTGTGGAAGTATTCCTGTAGCTGCTGCTCGGCGTCGTCGCCGAAAAGAATGCGCGCGGCCTCTTCAAGGCCGGGGGCGTCGCGCAGGCTTTCGTGGTCCACCACTAGCGCAATCTTCGAGCGACGGCGCAGGAAATCGTCCATCCGGGTGATCATCTCCTTGCTGGCGGCATGTTCCAGCTCGCAGCGAAGGTACTCGGTGCCCGCTATCAGCAGTTCCCCTTGTCGGCGATCTCTGCGGATCTGATCAAGCATGCCAAAGGCGCTCAGGCCGTAGCGGCGCCACAGTCGCGTGCTCAGTGCCTCGCTGGATGAGGCCGGCGTCATCGTGTCCAGTTCGAGCAGGCGTGCTTGGTGCATGAACTCCCGTCGATCATCCGCGTGGGGTTCTCCATACCAGCGTGCATCCGGGTCAGGGATGGTGACGCCCAGGGCGGCGACTTCCGCGACGATTTCTTCGCCGACGTTCACACAGTCGGTGAGTTTTCCGCCAAAGATACTGATATGACGATCCTCGCTTGAGGTGTCGATGGCGTGCTTGCGTGACATTTGCAGAAAATCCCGTTGGCCGTCGGCACTGGCCTTGACCGCCAGCGGACGCACGCCACAACGGCTGGCAATGACGTCGCTGCTCGTCAGTGGACGCTCCAGCGTCAGACGCTTGTTGATGTTGTCGAGAACGAAGCTGACGTCCTGGTCAGTGACGGCGACTTCCGGGCGTTGCTCCCGAGTATCGGTGGTACCAATGCAGGTACGGGGGCCCATGGGAATAGCGAAGAATAGCCGGCCATCGTCGGCGAAGAAGGCCAGCACTCGATGGTGATCGGTCAGCCGCGGCACGATCAGGTGGATGCCCTTTGAGTAGGCGTGGTGGTGCTCGGTGACCTGGCCACTGCGTTGGTTGTGGTCATCCACCCAGGGGCCCGAGGCGTTGATCAACACGCTGGCATTGATGCGCAGTGAGGTCTGCGCCTGATGGTCCCAGCCATCGACCACCCAGTGCCCGCCCTGGCGGCTGGCACCCCTGGACTCGACATAATTGGCAGCGGCAGCACCATAGTCCAGGGCGGTGCGCACGAAGTTGAAGACAAAGCGGGCGTCATTGTCGTGTAGATAGGCGTCAGAGTACTCGAATCCACCCACGGCATTGCCGGTATCGACGATCGGCTCCCTGGCCTTGATGCCTTTGGGGTTGAGATAGCGCGGTAGCCGGGTGAAGGCATTGCCCATCAGCCAGTACAGCCAGGTGCCGAGCCATAGTGTGCGTGGGTGATGCCGGAAGCCCTTGTCGACGGTGGTCAGAAAGCGAATCTCCTGCACTGTCGAGGGAAAGCTGCGAATCAGATGGTTGCGGCTCTTGCAGAGTTTTCTGACCAGGGCAAAGTCATAGCTTTCCATGTACTTGATGCCGCCCCAGACCAGATTGGAGGAATGCTGGCTGGTTTCGCCGGAGAAGTCGCCCCGGTCGATAAGGGCGACCTTGACGCCCTTGCCTGCCAGGGCGGCCGCGCTGGCGGCACCATTGATGCCGCCCCCGACGATCACTACATCGAAGTGCTCGGTCTTGAGTCGTTGCACATGGGTATCACGCAGCTGCATGAGTCCGCCTCCCTGGAGGTGTCAGGTGTCGTCGCGCTCCCAGTTCATGGTCCGCCGCACGGCCTTCTTCCAACCCTTGTAGCGCCGCTCGCGTTCCTCTTCGGCCATCGCCGGGCAGAAGGTGCGTTCGATATCGCCACTGTGGGCCAGCTGCTCCAGGCTCCAGTGCCCGACCGCAATGCCGGCCAGATAAGCGGCGCCGAGCGCCGTGCTCTCGATGACCTGGGGACGCTCCACGTTGACCGCGAGCATGTCCGCCTGGAACTGCATCATGACGTTATTGGCCACCGCGCCTCCGTCGACCCTGAGTGCCTTCAGGGTGATGCCCGAGTCGGCCTGCATGGCATCGATGATGTCGCGGGTCTGGTAGGCCAGCGCATCGAGGGTGGCGCGAGTGATATGTTCCTTGCTCGAGCCTCTGGTCAGGCCGAAGATGGCGCCTCGGGCGTACATGTCCCAGTAGGGGGCGCCGAGACCCGCGAAGGCCGGTACCACATAGACGCCGTCGGCATCCTCGACCTTGCTGGCGTAGTACTCGGAGTCTTCCGCCGCGTCGATCATCTTGAGTTCGTCCCGCAGCCACTGAATGGCGGCGCCGGCGATGAAAATCGAGCCCTCCAGGGCATAGGTGACCTTGCCGTCCAGGCTCCAGGCCACAGTGGTCAGCAGGCCTGACGGCGACGGTACGGGGGTATCGCCGGTATTCATCAGCAAAAAGCAGCCGGTGCCGTAGGTATTCTTGACCATGCCTTTTTCGAAGCAGGCCTGGCCGAACAGCGCCGCTTGCTGATCCCCGGCAATACCGGCGATGGGGATCTGCGCCCCGCCGAACATTTCCTTGGCGGTGGTGCCATAGACCTCGCTGGATGACCTGACCTGCGGCAGCATGGCCAGCGGAATATCGAGAGCCTCCAGCAGGCGAGCATCCCATTCCAGGGAGTGAATATTGAACAGCATGGTGCGTGATGCGTTGGAGACATCGGTGACATGCTGTTCGCCACGGGTGAGATTCCACAAAAGCCAGCTGTCCATGGTACCGAACAGGAGGTCGCCGGCTTCTGCTCGCTGCTGGGCACCATCGACCTGATCGAGTATCCAGCGGATCTTGGTGCCGGAGAAGTAGGCGTCCACCACCAGCCCGGTGGTGTCACGAATATGTTGTTCAAGCCCCTTGTCCTTGAGCGCATCGCACAAGGGAGCGGTGCGCCGGTCCTGCCACACAATGGCGTTATGGATCGGCTTGCCGGTGTGTCGGTCCCAGACCAGGGTAGTTTCACGCTGGTTGGTGATGCCGATAGCCGCGACCTGACTGGGTTTGACCCCTTGGGTTTCCAGCACCTCCCGGGCCACCCCCATCTGGCAGCCCCAGATTTCCATCGCGTCGTGCTCAACACGGCCCGCCTGTGGGTAGTGTTGGGTGAACTCTTTCTGGGCGATGCCAACGATACGGGTCGCCTGGTCGAACAGGATCGCGCGACAGCTGGTGGTCCCTTGGTCGAAGGCAAGAATGTAGGGGCGTTGCATGGGCAAGGTTTCCTGAAACGCGAATGACGACTTCAGCGTGGTGGATGAACGTACGCTTGGCCAGAGGCGGTAACGGTTCAGAGGGTTTCGGATTCGAAAATAAGCATAGACAGATGTTGGCTAACGAACAAATGCATGCGCGAAAAACGACCATGGAGGCTCGCCTCAGGCCGCGGAGACAGGCGAGTCACGCGATGTGCAGGGCCACGTCATGTGTCCTGAGAAGGCGGGCAATGGGCTCTGGTGGCTGACGGTCGGTGAACAACGCATCGAGTTGTGCGACGTTGCCTTGCCGCACCACGGGGTTGCGGCGGAATTTCGAGTGGTCAGCGGCAAGAAATACCTGACGTGAATTCTGGATGATGGCCTGGGCGACGCGCACTTCCTGATAGTCGAACTCCAGCAGTGAGCCATCCTCGTCTATCCCGCTGATACCGATGAGGCCGATGTCGACCTTGAACTGATGGATGAAGTCGATGGTGGCTTCGCCGATGATTCCCCCATCCCGCGGGCGAACCTGGCCGCCAGCCACGATCACCTTGAAATCTTCCTTGGGGTGGAGGATGGACGCCACGTTCAGGTTGTTGGTGATGACTTCCAGTCCCTGATGCTCCAGCAGCGCTTCAGCGATCAGTTCGTTGCTGGTTCCGATGTTGATGAACAGCGAGGCGTGATGAGGTACCTGGCGGGCGACGCTGGCGGCGATCCGTCGCTTGGCATCCAGGTTAAGCGTCTTGCGGGTGGCGTAGGCGGTGTTGACGGTGCTGGATTCCAGGCCGGCGCCACCATGAACACGCCTGATGCGTCCCGTTTCGGCCAGTGCATTGAGATCGCGCCGGATCGTCTGCGGTGTCACGCCAAAGTGGTCGGTCAACTGCTCGATGCTGGCGTACCCCTGGCGGCTGACCAGGTCGATGATGGCATCCTGACGCTGTTGCTGATTCATCTCAGGCGTTCCCTAAGCGATATCTGGTGATCGTAAACGAACTTGGCAGTGATTGGCGATGGTCTTCACCCGGTGCTCGTGGTTCATGTTGGGGGAGGGCAAAGCGCATGGCCGAGCACGCTCCATCAGAAAAAATCATTCGGTGAACTCAAGGGCTTGCATTATTCTGACGATCCCGTAGAATTCGCATCCGTTGTCAGGGATGAGGCCCTTCAAGGCGTCGCCCAGACCGGTCCAGTAAAGGAAGGTTGCTCAAGGGTAATTCGTTCCTCTGGACAGTGTAGGACCATAGCTCAGTTGGTTAGAGCGCCACGTTGACATCGTGGAGGTCGGCGGTTCAAATCCGCCTGGTCCTACCATTATGCAGTTCTGCCACATTTCGTGCCGGTGCCTGTTGTAGTGGTACAGGTAGTAGTGGCACATGCAGTAATAGCAAGGCTGATCTTTGCAGGACCATAGCTCAGTTGGTTAGAGCGCCACGTTGACATCGTGGAGGTCGGCGGTTCAAATCCGCCTGGTCCTACCAGTCAGTAGCCGCAGTTAGCGTTATACAGCAGGACCATAGCTCAGTTGGTTAGAGCGCCACGTTGACATCGTGGAGGTCGGCGGTTCAAATCCGCCTGGTCCTACCAGATTCCAGAAAAAGGCCCCGAGCACTATTTGCTCGGGGCCTTTTTCGTTGGTGGATCATTGTGTCTTCACCGCGCCGTTCCCTGTCAGTGGTCCCTCGTAAAGCTCCAGGATGCCCTCGCTGACGAGAGGCGTGGTGACGAGGGACAGGCTGGCGAGGGGTAGGTGACGAGAGAGCAGGCGGAAGGGGTAGCGGCGGGCAGAGTAGGGCAGTACGCCCTGGAGGCGTCACTGCCCTTGAGGTGGCCGCGATGTGGTGAGGCTTAGGCCTCCGAACTTAGAACTCAGAACTCAGAACTCAGAACTCAGTCCACTGGCCTGCCGAAAGACCTCTACCAGGCGCTCGATGCCTGCCTGGTCGTCGGCGCTGAAGCGCCCTTGCTGTGGGCTGTCCAGGTCGAGGACTCCCCACAGTTGGCCTGCGGCATCGAGAATCGGGACGACCAGCTCGGAGCGGGATGCGCTGTCGCAGGCGATGTGGTCCGCTACCGCATGCACGTCGTCGACGCGCTGGGTCTCAAGGCTTCGGGCTGCCGCACCGCAAACCCCCTTGTTGAACGGAATGGGGTGGCAGGCTGGCTTGCCCTGGAAAGGGCCAAGCGACAGCACCTGTGGCGTCTTGTGAAGATAGAAGCCTGCCCAGTTCAGCGCTTCGACTTCCTGCATGATAAAGGCGCTGGTCTGAGCGGCGTTGGTCAGCCAATCATCGCTGTCGAGAAGGGCGCTGAGCTGACGCACCAGAAGGTCATAGGATGACATGAGGGTCTTGATTCCGTCCTGCAGAAGTGAAAAAGGCCGACCATGCTGATCAGCATTGGCCGGCCTCGAAGAGCCAGTATGGGTTACTTCCAGCCAGGCACCGCGGAGCCCTTGAACAGTTCCTCGGCCTTGGCAGCGACTTCGTCGCTCTGGTAGGCGTCGACCAGCTGCTGAATGGCTTCGCTGTCTTCGTCGCCGCTACGCACGGCAATGATGTTGACGTAGGGTGACTCGGGACCTTCCTTGACCAGCGCGTCCTCCAGGGTCAGGCCGGCGGGCTGAGCGAAGGTGTTATTGATGAAGGCCATGTCCACATCCGGCAGTACGCGGGGGAGCTGGGCCGCTTCGATTTCGCGGAAGTCGAAGTCGTGGGGATTTTCCACGATGTTCAGCGGTGTGGCCTCAAGGTTCTCCGGATCATCGAGGGTGATCAGGCCCTCGTTATGCAGCAGGATCAGCGAGCGGCCTTCGTTCGACGGGTCGTTGGGCAGGGCGATGGTGGCGCCCTCCGGCAGTTCGTCGATGCTGGTGTACTTCTCGGAATAGGCGCCGATGGGATACACGAAGGTGCGTCCGGCAATGGCGAAGTCATAGCCCCGATCATTGACCATGGCGTTCATGTACGGCTCATGCTGGTAGGCGTTCGCGTCCAGGCTGCCGTCGGCGAGTGCGGCATTGGGTGTCACGTAGTCGGTGAACTCAATGATCTCCACGTCCAGGCCATAACGCTCTTCTGCCAGCTCGGCGGCGACCTGCATGACGTCGGTCTCCGGGCCCGCTACGGTGCCTACCTTGATGCTGTGCTCGTCAGCGTTGGCCTGGCTGATGGCCAGTGACAGGGTAGAAAGGGCAAGGGCGCCCAGCAATGTCTTGCGCATGATCGGTGTCTCCCACAGGCGGTGATGACGTGTGCCGCGATGATAATGGAATAACAAAGGTTTTGCTAATTCGTTTTCGCTATATGTTGCTGAGGGTCATTTATGGTTGCTCTTGCGCACCAGATAGTCGCCCAGGCTCTGAAAGACTTGCACCATGACGACCAGAATAGCGACGGTGATCAGCATGATCGTTGGATTGAAGCGATTGTAGCCATAGCGGATGCCCAGGTCGCCTAATCCGCCGCCGCCAACGGCTCCGGCCATGGCGGAGTAACTGACCAGGGTGACGGCGGTGACCGTCAATGCGGTAAAGATGCCGCCACGTGCTTCTGGCAGAAGCACTTTTGAAATGATTTGCCAGGGCGTGGCGCCCATGGACTGCGCGGCTTCCACCAGGCCGGGAGAGATTTCGTTCAGTGCTCCCTCCACCAGACGTGCAATAAAGGGAATGGCCGCGATGGTCAGGGGGACGGCCGCGGCATTGGTGCCAATGGAGGAGCCGACCAGCATGCGAGTGAACGGAATGATGGCCACCATCAGGATGATAAAGGGGATCGAGCGCCCGATATTGGTCACGATGCCGAGCACCGACTGAAGGACCGGCTGTGCCAGGATCTGGCCAGGCCGAGTCACGTACAGCAGGACGCCCAGCGGGATGCCGACCAGGGCGGAGAGAATGCCCGAGACCGCCACCATGTACAGCGTGTCCAGAGTGGCTTCGAGAATCAGATTAAACATCGCGCTGGACATGGCCGAGCACCTCCACTGTCAGGTCATGGGCTTGCAGATAGTCGAGGGCGCGGCGAGTGTCGTCGGCACCTCCCATCAGTTCGGCGATCATCAGGCCGAGGGTGCGTTCCTGGATGGACTCGACCTTGGCCTGCAGAATGCTGACGTCGACTCCACACTCCCGGGCCAGGCGCGAGATCAATGGCGTTGATACTGCATCGCCGGAGAAGGCCAGGCGTACCACCGGGTGAGTGTGCTCGCCCGCCTGGGGTTCGAGTCGGTCGATCAGCTCCCGTGGCGGCTCCAGCTCGAGAAAGTCATTGAGGAAGTGGCGGCCAAGGGCCGTGCGTGGCGAGGTGAAGAAGTCACCCACATCGGCCTCCTCGACCAGCTCGCCGCCGGAAATCAGGCCGACTCGGTGGCAGATGGTCTTGACCACCTCCATCTCATGGGTAATCAGCAGGATGGTCAGTCCGAGCTTCTGGTTGATGTCCTGAAGCAGTTCCAGAATAGAGGCGGTGGTCTGCGGATCCAGCGCTGAGGTGGCTTCATCGCACAGCAGCACTTGTGGCCGGCTGGCCAGGGCCCGGGCAATCGCGACGCGCTGCTTCTGGCCGCCGGACAGCTGGGCGGGATACTGCTTGGCCTTATCCGCCAGGCCAACCAGCTCGAGCAGAGGCGTGACACGTTCCTTGATCTCCGCTCCCTTGACGCCCATCAGCTCAAGCGGCAGCGCCACGTTGTCGAACACGGTGCGCGACGTCAGCAGGTTGAAATGCTGGAAGATCATGCCGATGCGATGGCGGGCCTGATTGAGGGCCGGCCCCGCGAGCCCGGTCAGCTCCTGGCCGTCGACTTCCACGGTGCCCGTGGTAGGGCGCTCCAGCAGGTTGACGCAACGAATCAGGGTGGACTTGCCAGCGCCCGACAGGCCGATGACGCCGTGAATCTGTCCGCGAGGCACATGCAGGTTGACGTTTTTCAGCGCCTGGACCGCGCGTGGTCCGGTGCCGAAGGTCTTTGAGAGGTTGGTCAGTCGTATCATGTCAGCCACCGGGTGGGCACCGAGTGACCGGGGGCGGGCAGGACCATGGGCAGGTCAGGCAGAGGGCAGGCAAGAGCAAGGGGTGTCCAAAAAAAAGGCCACCCTGGCGGGTGGCCATCAACGCTGGACACACCCTTTTAGCTGCACTTCATGCGCTGACACCTTGTGAGTGTCATGGCACGGGCGCCCGCAATCCGGGTACAAATCGGCGCCTAAAAATGTAGCCGGCAAGAATAGGGGGCTTGCTGAGTCCTGTCAATCACTTGTCGACGTGGATGGGGGCGTCAAGATGGAGGTTCGTCTACCGCCGAGTCACCCGCCCACTTACCCACCCACGGGGAATGCCGGCAGAAGACCCATGAAGGCCAAGAGGGTGACGCTTGATCATCGCCTTTCGTGGGGCGGGGCCGTCGCTTGCATGGAACTTTAGGGCGGAGATCCATAGACTGGCCCGATCGAAGGCCGAGGCCTTTTCGCTGGCGAGGAGATGAGGATGTTTACCGGGATTGTGCAAGGCACCGCTGAAGTGGTCGACATGATCGAAGCTGAGGCGTTTCGCACCCATGTCGTGCGCCTGCCGGAGCACTTGCTGGAAGGTCTGGCACTGGGCGCGTCCGTGGCCCACAACGGGGTGTGTCTGACGGTGACTGCGGTGGACGGCGATCGGGTCAGTTTCGACCTGATGCGCGAGACCCTCAGGGTGACCAATCTAGGCGCGGTATCCATTGGCGACCGCGTCAACATCGAGCGTGCGGCGCGTTTTGGCGATGAGATCGGCGGGCACGCCATGTCAGGGCATGTCATGGCGCAGGCGGAGCTGGTGGAGCTGGACGAGGCGCCCAATAATCGGCGCCTTTGGTTTCTGTTGCCGGAGGGGCTGGACAGGTTTGTCTTCACCAAGGGCTATATCGGCGTCGATGGCATCAGTCTGACCATCGGTGCACTGCGTCAGGAAACCCGTGGCGGTGCGTTCTGCGTCGACCTGATTCCGGAAACGCTGGCCCGCACGACGCTGGCGGATCGTCGACCCGGAGACAGGGTCAATATCGAGGTGGACCCCCAGACCCAGGCGATTGTCGAGACCGTTGAGCGAGTGCTGGCGGCGAAAGGTGGCGCCTGAATCAGGGGCGGTGGCCTTGTTCGCTGTGGACGTCGGAGATCGTCTTGCTCGCTGTGCCGTAGCGCCCGTAGCAGAGGAGACGAGGGCCTTCCTCGCTTGAGGCGGTGCTAACTTAATCGGATGCCACATTCCGATTTTGCACCGACCGTGATCAGTGAGGACGACCATGAAAATGACAGCCAAGGCATTGGCGGCAGGGGCGTGCATCCTAGCGTGCGGGTTTGCCACGATGGCGACCGCCGAAAGTGATCTATCACCCTGGGTAGACGACGACGGCACCATTCACCTGCCCGAGAATTTCCGCACCGAGATGGCCCACCTGGGCTCCTGGTTTGTGCCAGAGGGAGATGCGAGCGGCTTCCACAACGTCTATACCGAGCCCGAAAGCATTGCTGCCTATCGGGAAAACGGCGTGTTCCCCGACGGTGCCGTGCTGGTGAAGGAGCTGCGCGCCCATAGCACCGGTGACTACACCACTGGCGCCGGTGTGAGCTACGAGAACGACACCATTAAACAGTGGTTTGTGATGGTCAAGGACGCGACCAACCGCTTTGCCGACAGCAATGGCAGTTGGGGGGACGGGTGGGGCTGGGCCTTGTTCAAGACTGACGACCCGGCGACCAATGTGTCGGCGGACTACCAGACGGACTGCCTGGGCTGCCATGTCCCGGCAAAGGACAAGGACTGGATCTATACCGAAGCCTACCCGATTCTGGTAGAGTAGCGCGCTTTCGAGAGTCGCCACCGTCGGGCGCAGGTGCTGTTGCATCGCGCCCGATGTGCGTTTTGGCACCGATCTGTTCGGTGGCAGACGCGGTCAAGCGTTGGCTTCATTGTGCAGTATCGTCGTGCGTCCCCCGGCGGCCTGCTATATGGTGTCTCTAGCCACCGGGTGGCGGGGCACGGTCGGTGACTCTCGTCCTGGACACCCCCTCATTGACTCCACGTGCAGGACCTAGCGCATGTCCAATCCCCAGCCTGAATCGAACCAGGGCAAGAGTCCCCTCGATCGCTTCTTCAAGCTCAGCGAACACCGTACTACCGTGAAGACAGAGGTCATCGCCGGGATCACGACCTTCCTGACCATGGCGTACATCATCTTCGTCAACCCAAGCATCCTGTCCGAAGCGGGCATGGACTACGGGGCGGTCTTCGTGGCTACCTGTGTGGCCGCGGCGGTGGGCTGTCTGATCATGGGTCTGTGGGCCAATTACCCCATCGCCCTGGCGCCGGGTATGGGCCTCAATGCCTTCTTCACCTACGGCGTCGTGCTCGGGATGGGCTATACCTGGGAGGCGGCACTGGGTGCGGTGTTCCTGTCGGGCGTTACCTTCTTTCTGCTCAGTATCTTCCGCATTCGCGAATGGATCATCAATTCCATTCCGATCACATTGAGGCTCGGGATTGCTGCCGGCATCGGCCTGTTTCTTGCCATGGTGGCCATGAAAAATGCTGGCATCATCGTGGATAACCCGGCCACTCTGGTGTCAGTCGGTGACCTTTCCGAACCTGCGCCGCTTTACGCCCTTGCCGGTTTCTTCATTATCACCGCGCTTGCTCACCTGCGGGTCACCGGGGCGGTGATGATCGGTATTCTCGGCGTGACGCTGGTTGCCATGCTGCTTGGACACAATGAATTCAGCGGTGTGGTGTCGATGCCGCCTTCCATTGCACCGACCTTGATGTCGATGGACCTCGCTGGCGCGTTCAACGTGGCGATGATCAGCGTGGTCTTTGCCTTCCTGTTTGTTGACCTGTTCGATACCTCCGGCACGCTGGTCGGTGTGGCTCATCGCGGTGGACTGCTGGACAAGGATGGCAAGCTGCCTCGTCTGGGGCGCGCGCTGATGGCCGACTCTACTGCCTCCATGGCAGGTGCGGCGCTGGGCACCTCGACCACTACCAGCTACGTCGAAAGCACGGCAGGTATCGCTGCCGGCGGGCGGACTGGCCTGACGGCCGTGGTAGTGGCCGTACTGTTCCTGCTCAGCCTGTTCTTTGCGCCGCTGGCGGGCTCCATACCTGCCTACGCCACGGCGGGGGCGCTGCTGTACGTGGCCTCCCTGATGGCGGGCAGTCTGGCTCACGCCGACTGGGATGATGCCACCGAGGCGGCCCCGGTACTGATCGCCGCTCTGGCCATGCCGTTGACCTTCTCGATTGCCGAGGGTATTGCCTTTGGCTTTGTCAGCTATGTCGCCATCAAGGCCCTGTCAGGTCGCTTCAAGGACCTGAATGTTGCCGTGGTCATCCTGGGCGTACTGTTTGCCATCAAGATGATTTTCCTCGATTGACCGGCGCTCCTCCGCCTCTCTCCGCCGCCGGCTTTGACGCAAATGGCGGCGGGTGGCGTGACGGACCGTGCAGCGGTCAATCTGACGGGTAGCCTTGTCAGCAGGGCTACCCGATGTTGTCATTTCCTTCGTACCCGATTTCTAGCGAGAACCGCCATGAGCATTTACGGCGACTACATCAAGTCTGTCATTCGCACCGTTCCCGACTGGCCACAGCCGGGCGTCAATTTTCGTGACATCACCCCGCTTTTGCAGAATAGTGCCGCCTTCCGCAAGCTCATCGATAGCTTTGTGCACCGCTATCAGGAGATGGATCTGGACGCGATTGCGGCGATCGACGCTCGCGGTTTTATCGTCGGCGCGCCCGTCGCTTACGAGCTGGGCTGCAGCTTTGTGCCGGTGCGCAAGAAGGGCAAACTGCCGTTTCGCACCATCAGCCAGACCTATACGCTCGAGTACGGCACGGCTGAGGTTGAGCTGCACTCCGATGCCTTCCGCAATGGTGATCGTATCCTGGTCGTCGATGATCTGATCGCTACCGGAGGCACCATGCTGGCGGCAGCTGAATTGATCAGTCGCAGTGGCGGCCAGGTGGTGGAGACCTCTGCCATCGTGGACCTGCCCGACCTGGGTGGTTCGCAGAAGATTCGTGATGCAGGTCACAGCGTATTTGCCGTTTGCTCGTTCACTGAGGACGAATGATCCATGAGTAGCCATCGTTATCACCGTCATTTTGTCGTCTCCTGGGACCAGCTGCATCGCGATGTGCGCGAGCTGTGTCATCGGCTGATCGAGCGCGACACCAAGGGCATCATCGCTATCACTCGGGGCGGACTGATTCCGGCCGCCTTGATCGCCCGTGAACTCAATGTGCGCTTGATCGATACGGTCTGTATCAAGAGCTACGACCACATGGAGCAAGAGGGCCTCGAGGTGCTCAAGGGCGTCGATCACGACGGCGAAGGTTGGCTGCTTGTCGACGACCTGGTCGATACCGGCAAGACCGCCAAGGCCGTCCGCGAGATGCTGCCCAAGGCGCATTTTGTGACGATCTATGCCAAGCCTGAAGGGCGCCCCCTGGTGGATCAGTACCTGACGGAGGTGGCTCAGGACTGCTGGATCCAGTTCCCCTGGGACATGGGTGTGGCCTATGTGGAACCCCTGGCCGACCAGCGTCGGTGATGGCCATGGGGCAGGTGTTGTCGGGAGCGTGGCAGCGTCACCTGGGAGCAGAGTTCGACGCGCCTTACATGCAGCAGTTGAAGGCCTTCCTGGCTGACGAGAAGGCTGCGCGCAAGGTGATCTATCCGCATTCGTCGGATTGGTTTCGCGCCTTTGAACTGACCCCGCTCGAAGACGTCAGGGTGGTCATTCTCGGCCAGGACCCCTACCACGGTCCTGGCCAGGCCCACGGCCTGTGCTTTTCGGTACGTGCCGGCATCAAGCCGCCGCCTTCCCTGGTCAATGTCTACAAGGAACTGTCCCAGGACCTGGGTGTGGAGCCTGTGCCCCACGGGCATCTCGAGGCCTGGGCGAGGCAGGGGGTACTGCTGTTGAACACCTCCTTGACGGTGGAAGAGGGCAATGCGGGCTCCCACCGCGGCAAGGGCTGGGAGACGTTTACCGATCGCGCTATCCAGACCGTGAGCGCCGAAGCAGGGCCCTGCGTGTTCCTGCTGTGGGGCTCCCACGCGCGCCAGAAGAAAGCGCTGGTGGATCGCCAGCGTCACCTGGTGCTGGAGTCGCCGCACCCCTCGCCGCTGTCCGCCCATCGAGGCTTCTTCGGTAACCACCACTTCTCGCGGGCGAATGCGTTTCTCCAAGAGCAGGGGCGTGGGCCGATCGACTGGCAGCTGCCGTCTAGCCCCTAGCGGGCTGCCTCGCCACCGGGCCGTGCAGGCGTCGGTGGCAAGGCTCAGCGGCGATTGTTCGCAGCGGGTTAACCTGAGAGCAGGATACGGGTAGAATGGCGCGCAATTTGTCGCCCGCGTCCATGCGACGAAGGTCGTCCTAGTCCCACCCTCTCCGTCATCTAAGAGGACTCGTCATGAGCGTCCATGCCATCGATCACCCCCTGGTCCAGCACAAACTCGGTTTGATGCGTGAAGCCGGTATCAGCACCAAGAGCTTCCGTGAGCTGGCTGGCGAGGTGGCCAAACTGCTCACCTACGAGGCGACTCAGGATCTGGAGCTGGAAGATCACGCCATCGACGGCTGGAGTGGCAACACCATTACCGTCAAGCAGCTCAAGGGCAAGAAGGTGACGATCGTCCCGATCCTGCGTGCCGGTCTGGGCATGCTGGAGGGCGTGACCGACCTGATTCCCAGTGCGCGGGTCAGCGTCGTTGGCCTGTACCGTGATGAGGAAACGCTGGAGCCTGTTCCCTATTTCTCGAAGTTTACCAACGACCTCGATGAGCGCATGGCGGTAGTCATCGACCCGATGCTGGCTACCGGTGGCTCCATGGTCGCCACGCTCGACATGCTGCGTGAACGCGGCTGTCAGCTGATGCGTGTGATCGTGCTGGTCGCGGCGCCGGAGGGCATTCGCCGCGTGCAGGAGGCGTATCCGGATATCGAGATTTATACCGCATCCGTGGATGAGCGCCTGGACGAGAACGGCTATATCGTTCCCGGTCTCGGCGATGCCGGCGACAAGATCTTTGGTACTCGTTGAGACCAGCCACGCCTGCGGGGTCATGATGCGGTCGGTCACGGCCGTCGCCCCGGCGAGTTGATCAGACTGGCTGTCGAGACATGCGCCCAATGTTCTTTTACGAACATTGGGCGCGTTTTTTTTCACTAAAACAACATTGCCTGCGCACGAGAGGATGCTGCGCAGAAGTGTTCTGCATTAGACAAAAGTTGATGAATTGGTGAAAGACGTTTTATTTCAATGTGTTGTGATGGATTGTTGGTGATGTGTCGGGGTGATTGAGGGGTTTCGTTTAAAAACACCGGGGTGCCTTCGACAATCTCTACTACCGTACAGATGACGCCTTCGAAGGAGGGCGATGTTCGGTGGAATGAGACGGCCCATGACCCTGATCCTCGACGGTGTCACCCGCAGGGTGGCAAACGAGACCCACATTGACGACGTTAGTCTGACGCTGGCGCCAGGCTCGTTCAATGTTCTGCTGGGGCGAACCCTGGCGGGAAAGACGAGCCTGATGCGCTTGATGGCTGGGCTGGATCAACCCAGCCGAGGACGTATCCTGATCAACGGTGAAGACGTGACAGGAAAGGGCGTGCGCCAACGCAATGTGGCCATGGTCTATCAGCAGTTCATCAACTACCCCCACCAGAGTGTCTTCGACAACATTGCATCTCCGCTCAAGCTGGCACGGGTTCCCAAGGCAGAACTTCGGCGCCGGGTGCAGGAGGTGGCTGAGCTGCTGCATATCGAGGGACTGCTGGATCGTCAGCCGCTGGAGCTGTCTGGCGGGCAGCAGCAGCGCACCGCGATGGCACGGGCGCTGGTCAAGGACGCTGAGCTGGTGTTGTTCGATGAGCCTCTGGTCAATCTGGACTACAAGCTGCGGGAAGAGTTTCGGGAAGAGCTGCGTGAGCTGTTCGCCCGACGGGACTGCATCGCTGTCTATGCCACCACGGAGCCCGCAGAGGCACTCGCGCTGGGTGGCGACACCGCCATTCTGCATGAAGGTCGCCTGGTCCAGCATGGGCCTGCCGCGACGGTGTACCGTGAGCCGGTGTCGCTGACCGCTGCGGACATGTTCTCCGAACCCCCCATGAATGTGCTCGAAGGCGAGATCCGGGACGGCCACGTCAGTTTTGATGGCGAGCCCGCTTTCGCCGTTGACGCCGGCATGTCGCGGCTCGAAGAGGGGCGCTACCACTTTGGGGTACGTCCTGCCCACCTGGCGATTGCGCCGCAATCCGACGATGATCTGGCCTTGGATGTCTGCGTCGAGCTGGCCGAGATCAGCGGCTCCGAGACGTTTCTCCATGTGGGCAACGCTCGCATGTCGCTGGTGGCCCATCTGGAGGGTGTGCACGGCTTTCAGGTAGACGCTCCGCTGCGGCTATATGTGCCGGTGCATCGACTGTACGTGTTCGACATGCAGGGCAGGACGGTGGCCGTGCCTGCTGAGGTGGGGGCCAGTATGTCACGCAGAGCCGAACACGCCCCCGCGAGTGCAATCCATCGGGAGGAGCGCTAGATGGCAGAGATACGTCTTGAGCAACTGGCGCACAGCTATCTGCAGCAGCCGTCCGGTCCGGCTGACTTTGCGATCGAGCGCATGACGCATACCTGGGAACAGGGAGGCGCCTACGCGCTGCTTGGGCCGTCTGGCTGCGGCAAGTCGACGCTGCTGAATATTATCTCCGGTCTACTGGTGCCGTCCCAGGGCGAGGTGCTGTTCGATGGTGTTCAGGTCAATGAGCTGCCGCCGGAAGAGCGCAACATTGCCCAGGTGTTCCAGTTTCCGGTGGTCTACGACACCATGACCGTGTTCGACAACCTGGCCTTTCCTCTGCGTAACGTCGGCACTTCCGAGGAGCGTGTCAGAGAGCGGGTCGAGGAGGTGGCGGACATTCTCGACCTGACCGCGCAACTGCCGCGCAAGGCGCGCAATCTGACGGCCGATGAAAAGCAGAAAGTGTCGATGGGGCGGGGCCTGGTGCGCGACGATGTTGCGGCGATTCTGTTTGATGAGCCATTGACGGTGATCGATCCCCAGCTGAAATGGAAGCTGCGTCGCAAGCTCAAGGAGATTCATCAGCGCTTTGCGGTCACGATGATCTACGTGACCCATGATCAGCTGGAGGCCTCCACCTTTGCCGACAAGATCGCGGTGATGTACCAAGGCAGCATCGTGCAATTCGGGACGCCGCGGGAACTCTTCGAAGCCCCCGCACATACCTTTGTCGGCTACTTCATCGGTAGCCCCGGCATGAACTTCTTCACGCCACAGCTCGACGCCGATGGGGCACTCGTGGGTGGGCAGCCGCTGCCGCTGTCGCCCGGCTTTATGAGTGCCCTGCGCGATGCCATGTCCCGCAGCGACAACGTCACCCTCGGCATTCGGCCTGAATTCATCGAGGTGGTGTCCGCGGACGACGGCGGCATGCCAGCCACGGTCTCTCACCTTCAGGATCTTGGTACCTACCGCATTGTCACTGCCTCGCTGGGCAGTCTGACCTGCAAGGTACGGGTCGACGATGCCCTCGACCCAGCGACGTCGTGCATTCACCTGCACTTTCCCGAGCGTTGGTTGGGGCTCTACGTGGATGAACGGCGGGTGGAGGTGGCGTCATGAACAAGGTGCCGAATAACCGGGCCTGGTGGCTGGTGCTGCCCATGCTGTTGCTGGTGGCATTCTCCGCCATTGTGCCGTTGATGACCGTGGTCAATTACTCCGTACAGGATGTGTTCGACGCCAATACGCGGTTTTTCACCGGAACCGAATGGTTCGTGCAAATGCTCAATGACCCCGCCTTGCAGGCGGCTCTGGGTCGGCAGTTTGCCTTCTCGCTGACCATTCTGGTGATTCAAGTGCCCCTGGGGGTCGGTATCGCGTTGCTGATGCCCAAGCGGGGCTGGCGGGCCTCGCTGGTGCTGGTGCTGGTGACATTGCCACTGCTGATTCCCTGGAATGTGGTCGGCAGCATCTGGCAGATATTCACCCGCGGGGATATCGGTCTGATGGGTTTCAGCCTGCGCCAGCTGGGGTATCCCTATAACATCACCTCGAATCCGATGGATGCCTGGGTCACCATCGTGCTGATGGATGTGTGGCATTGGACATCGCTGATCGCCTTGCTGTGTTACAGCGGTCTGCAGGCGATTCCCGAGGCCTACTACCAGGCTGCCAGGATTGACCGGGCGTCACGCTGGGCGGTGTTCCGCTACATCCAATTGCCCAAGTTGACCAATGTGCTGGTGATTGGCGTGCTGCTCCGGTTCATGCACTCCTTCATGATCTATGCGGAACCCTTCGTGCTGACCGGCGGTGGGCCGGGCAGTGCCACCACCTTTCTCAGTCAGTCCCTCGCCATCATGGCCACCGCCCAGTTCGATGTGGGGCCGTCGGCGGCGTTCTCGTTGATCTACTTCCTGATCATTCTGCTGGTGTGCTGGGTGTTCTATACCGCCATCATGAATCTGCAGAAGGATCGCCAAGGAGGGTCGCGCCATGACTAGGCCATTGCCATCCAGCCCTGACCAGGTGAACGAGCACGCCGCACGGCAGGCGGCCAGGCGTCGGCGTCGCCAGCGCTCGGCCGGACGCAGGATACGACGCGGTGGGTTGATGCTGGCCTATCTGGTGTTCGTACTGCTACCCATCTACTGGTTGGTCAACATGTCACTGCAGACCAACAACGAGATCCTGGGAGAGCTGACCCTGTGGCCTCAGGCGCTGACCTTCGACAACTACACCCGGATCTTCACCGACCCCAGCTGGTACATGGGCTACGTCAACTCCATGACCTATGTGGTGATGAACATGGTCATCAGCATGGCGGTGGCCTTGCCCGCCGCCTATGCCTTCAGTCGCTATCGGTTCATCGGTGACAAGCACCTGTTCTTCTGGCTTTTGACCAACATGATGGCGCCGCCTGCCGTCTTCCTGCTGCCTTACTTTCAGCTCTACTACACGGTCGGCCTGTTCGATACGCACATCGCCGTGGCCTTGGCCCATTGCCTGTTCAACATACCGTTGGCGGTCTGGATTCTCGAGGGCTTCATGTCCAGCGTGCCCAAGGAAATTGACGAGACCGCCTTTATCGATGGCTACAGCTTCCCGCGGTTCTTTGTCCAGCTCTTCATTCCGATGATTCGCTCAGGCATCGGCGTGACCCTGTTCTTTCTGTTCATGTTTTCCTGGGTCGAGCTGCTGCTGGCCCGCACCCTCACCTCCACGGAGGCCCAGCCCATCGTGTCTGTCATGACGAGAACCTCCACCGCCTCTGGTATCGATTGGGGAACCCTGGCGGCAGCGGGAGTGCTGACCATCGTGCCGGGCATCGTGGTGGTGTTTTTCGTCCGCCATCATATCGCCAAGGGCTTTGCTCTGGGGCGCACCTAAGGAGCCGCGACATGGACTGGATGGTGTGGACCCTACCTACGGCGATGTTCTTCTCCGTCATCGCACTGCTGCTGGTGCTGATGACCACCTGGGAGCTGATCTCGCCCAGCCGCGAGCGCCGCGGTTTTCTTCCGATCAGCACAACGCGGGGAGACCGGTTCTTTATCGGCATGCTGTCGGCGGCGTATATCCACCTCGCCGTTATCGGCTTTACCAGCCTTGGTCTGTGGCTGGCATTGGCGTTATCGGTGGTGTGGATGGTGCTGCTGTTGCGCTGGGGGTAACCGACAGCATGCCTGCACCCATTGGCTGGCGACGATAGCGAGGCTGGCCTTCATCAATGATAACAATGAGGTGACCATGAACGTGAGACGCAAGCTCAGCAGGGTAGGTGTAGCCGGATTGCTGCTATTGGCAGGCGACGCCATTGCCCAGGAAGATCGTGCCGCAGTGATCGAGCGGCTGGCCGATGAAGTGTTCGCAAACTCCACCTTGACGCGGGAGCAGCGGATCGCCGAACTGGAGTGGTTTGCCGAGGCCGCGGAGCCCTTTCGTGGCATGGCAATCAACACGGTGGCGGAAGGGTTGACCACCCATACCTGGGAGCGGGACGTGCTGACGCCGGCCTTTCTCGAGCTGACCGGGATAGAGGTGACCCACAACATCATCGGCGAGGGGGATGTGGTTCAGAACATGCAGACCCAGATGCAGTCGGGTCGCAATATCTACGACGCCTATATCAATGACTCCGATTCCATTGGCACCCACATTCGCTACGGATCGACCATCAATCTCAGTGATGCCATGGCCAACGAGTGGAAGGAGCTGACGCTGCCAAGCCTGGATCTGGAGGACTTTATCGGGATTCAGTACACCACGGGGCCAGATGGCAGCCTTTACCAGCTACCGGACCAGCAGTTCGCGAACCTTTACTGGTTCCGCTACGACTGGTTCCAGAGAGAGGACTTTCAACAGCAGTTCCGTGATCTCTACGGCTATGAGCTAGGCGTGCCGACCAACTGGACGGCGTACCAGGATATCGCTGAGTTCTTCAGCGAGCACATCGGCGAGATCGACGGGCAAAAGGTCTATGGCCATATGGATTATGGACGTCGAGATCCCTCGCTGGGTTGGCGTTTCCATGACTCCTGGCTATCAATGGCCGGAATGGGCAGCCCTGGGGTGCCGTTCGGCAACCCGGTGGATGACTGGGGTATTCGCGTAGACGAGGACAGTCATCCGGTGGGAGCCAGCGTCAGCCGAGGCGGGGCCACCAATTCCCCGGCTTCGGTGTTTGCCGTCACCAAGATGGTCGAGTGGCTCAGAGACTTTGCTCCTCCCGAGGCACAGGGCATGACCTTTGGTGAGGCGGGTCCCGTGCCGGCCCAGGGTAATGTGGCGCAGCAGATGTTCTGGTACACCGCCTTTACCGCCGACATGGTCAGTCCGGACGTGGCGGTGACCGATGACCAGGGCAATCCCAAATGGCGGATGGCCCCATCACCGACGGGTCCGTACTGGGAAGAAGGAATGAAGGTGGGCTATCAGGATGTTGGCGCCTGGACCTTCTTCGACTCGACGCCTGAAGACCGTCGCAGTGCTGCCTGGTTGTTCGCTCAATTCAGCGTGTCAAAGACGGTGTCTCTGGAAAAGCTGATGGCGGGGCTGACGCCGATTCGGCGGTCGGACATCTTCTCCGAGCAGATGACCGAGATGGCGCCCAAGCTGGGTGGGCTGGTGGAGTTCTACCGCAGCCCCAACGAAGCCAAGTGGACGCCAACGGGAACCAATGTGCCGGACTATCCGCGCATGGCGCCATTGTGGTGGCAGAACTTGGCACCGGCGGTGAATGGCGATATTTCCGCCCAGGAGGCGCTCGATAATCTGGCGGCAGATCTGGATAACATCATGGCGCGACTGGCTCGGGCCAAGGTGTTTGCCACCTACGAGCCGATTCTCAATGAGCCCAAGGATCCCGAGCAGTGGCTGAGCCAGCCTGGCTCGCCCAAGGCCAAGCTGGACGATGAAATGCCCCAGGGCACCACGGTGCCCTATGACCAGATGATGGAAGACTGGATGTCCGCGGGTACCCGAGAGTAATCCCGGTATAGCGGTGTGTGCCGGCCCCCCAATCCTCAGGATGGGGGGCTTTGTCTTGCAGAGCAGTTTCAGCAGCACTGAGTGAGCCATCAAGGGGAGCCATCAGGGGGAGCCAAAGGGGGACTAGCGCTTGGCAAAAAGGGGAAGGGTTGCGTGATTGCTGCGTTGGCGACCTGGGGTTGGCGCAAAATTGTGCCCTGAAGGGGCGCCGGGATTGGTAACATGGCCCGCGTTTGGAATCGGCTGTTGGCGCGATGAGCCTCTTTTCGCCCCACAGCAGACTTCCTGTTCACCACGGAGCCCCCTCATGTCTGACCCCCATTCTTCGTCAACTCAGCCACCCGAACCCTCAGCGACGGCGTCGGATTCATTGCCCAGACTCGCGCTGGTCGGCGCGCAGATGCTGTTCGTGGCCTTCGGTGCCCTGGTGCTGGTGCCTCTGCTGACCGGGCTTGATCCCAATGTCGCTATGTTCACCGCCGGTATCGGTACGCTGGTGTTTCACTTCACCACGCGGATGACGGTGCCGGTGTTCCTGGCATCCTCCTTTGCCTTCATCGCGCCAATTCAGGGCTCCATTGCGCACTTTGGGGTGTCCGCCACCCTGGGCGGGTTGATCGCGGCGGGCCTGGTGTACGTGGTGATTTCGCAGGCGGTGCGCCTGAAGGGGACCGGTTGGCTTCATCGGTTGCTGCCGCCGGTGGTGGTAGGGCCCGTCATCATGGTGATCGGCCTTGCTCTGGCGCCCGTAGCGGTCAATATGGCGACCGGTGAGAACAGCGAAGGGATCGGTTACGCTCAGGCCATGGTTCTGTCCATGTCGAGCTTGCTGGTTACTTTGATTCTGGCAGTGTTCGGACGTGGTCTGCTGCGCCTGGTGCCGATCATGGGTGGCATCGTGACGGGCTACCTGCTGGCCCTGTTGATGGGAGTCGTTGACTTTACTCCGGTGCGCGAAGCCTCTTGGCTGGCGCTGCCATCCTTTACCGCTCCTAGCTTCAACTGGTTGGCCATCGCGTTCATGATCCCTGTGGCCATTGCGCCTGCGGTCGAGCACATTGGTGACATGATTGCCATCGGTTCGGTCACGCGCCGCAACTACCTGGAAAAGCCCGGTCTTCATCGCACCTTGCTGGGCGATGGCCTCGCCACCATCTCTGCGGCCATGTTCGGCGGGCCGCCCAATACCACCTACTCCGAGGTAACCGGGGCGGTCACCCTGACCCGGGCGTTCAATCCGATGTTCATGGTGTCGGCGGCGTTGGTGGCCATCCTGCTGGCCTTCGTGGCCAAGCTGGGAGCCGTACTCCAGACCATACCTGCGCCGGTCATGGGGGGCATCATGACGCTGCTGTTCGGTTCCATTGCGGTAGTCGGGATGAATACCCTGGTGCGCGCGGGCAAGCCGCTGACGGCGCCGCGCAACCTGGTGGTCGTGTCGTTGATTCTGGTCTTCGGTATTGGTGGCATGCAGTTTGGTGGAGGGCAGTTTGCCCTGCAGGGCGTCAGCCTCGCCGCCCTGGTGGGCATCGCGCTGAACTTGGTACTGCCGCGCGCTCGGGAAGAGGACTAGGGCTTGTACGAAAAGTGCCTGCGCTTGGTGATACGGCGTTAAAAATCGGCTGGTACGCCAGTCCGGTCAAAATGCTCATTTACACCTCGTAAACTGCGCTTTCCCACCGATTTTTGCCTTGTCTAACCTTCGCTCGTCGACTTTTCGGACAAAGTCTAGCCGAAGTGCCGGGGCGACGCCGCAGCCTGGCGGCGTCGTCCACTGCTTGACGCTCACTCGGTGAGCGGTGAGATTGTCCCTGCGGTCCTGATCGGACAAGGGCTGAACAGCCAAGCCCCTCAGTGATGGATCTGTTCGCCACCATCTGAAAAGGTGGGCGGGGTATTGGCGCTGACGATCACGCATTCTTCCTGCCCCAGATTGCGAAACCGGTGGGGCAGGCGGGAGTCAAAGTAGTAGGCATCTCCTGGGCCAAGCAGCCCCGTCTCTCCGTTGACGGTGATCTCGATCTCCCCGGCGATGACGACACCGCCTTCTTCGCCATCATGCTCCAGCATTTCCTCGCCGGTATCGGCACCAGGTGGATAGCGCTCGTGCAATACCGACATGCGCCGGTCGGGGCGTCTGGCGGCGACAAGTCGCCATGAAAGGTGGCGATCACCGATCTCGGTCAACTCCGCAGCGCGATAGAAGGGGCTCGGATGATTGGGCTCGTCGGCGGCGAAGAAGGCGCTGATGGAGACCGGTAAGGCGTCAAGTATCTTCTTAAGGGAGCTGACCGAAGGGCTGACATTATTCAGCTCGATAAGCGAGATAGTACTGTTGGTGACGCCCGCTCTTTTCGCTAGTTCGCGCTGAGATAACTGTTTTTCCTGACGTAGTTGGCGCAACCTAGCGCCGACATCGAAACCGTCGTCCATCCTGGTGTCCGCCATTCGTGAGTCGCTGTCGTGCAAAATGATGGACACATGATACCTGCTATGGCCTGGGTGGGTCACCCTCGCGCTCTCGGACTACCTCTATGCGTGCATGGCGACTACCTACGGCCTGAGGCATCATGTAGTGATGCATGACGAACATAGCAATAGGAGCTTCTTGTGGTGAAACCTCAGGCAAGCGAGGTATGTGGTGTTGTCCTGGCGGGTGGTCAGGGACGTCGCATGGGAGGCATCGACAAGGGCCTGGTGTCCTTTGCGGGTCAGCCCCTAGCCGCCCATGCGGTCGCCTGTCTGCGACCCCACGTGGGTTCTGTACTGATCAATGCCAATCGTCATCATGAGGACTATGCGGCGCTTGCCGATGGTGTCTTCAAGGACGCTGCCGAGGGCTTTCAGGGGCCGCTGATGGGCATCTACAGTGCGCTTGAGGCTGCGGACAGCCCCTGGGTCATGGTCGTGCCCTGCGACAGTCCGCTACTGCCCCATGACCTGGTGCCACGCATGTTGGCCGGCTGGCGTGAGGGGATGGACATCCTGGTGGCCCATGACGGAGAGCGCCTACACCCGGTGGTAGCGCTGCTGGCAGGTCATCTGCGCGAAGATCTGGCACAGGCGTTGGCGCAGGGAGAGCGCAAGATCGATCGCTGGTACGCGCGACATGCCTGGGCCACGGTCGATCTGAGCGACTGTGCGGACGCTTTTGCCAACCTCAACACTGAAGAAGAGCGTCAGCGTCTTGAGCCCACTCGTCCAGGGGAGGGCTCATGAGGTCCCGGCTGCAATGGCAACCGCAACAGCCGGTATTGGGCATCGCCGCCTGGAGCGGGACCGGCAAGACCACCTTGCTGGAGCGCATCGTACCGATGCTGAAGGGGAAAGGGCTGCGGGTATCGGTCATCAAGCACGCGCATCACCGTTTCGATGTCGATCAGCCTGGCAAGGACAGTCACCGCTTGCGAATGGCCGGGGCGGAGCCGGTGCTGATCGCCTCCCGGGCAAGGGTGGCGATGATGCTGGAGACCCCCGAAGCTGAGGAAGCGGACCTGCAGACGCTGCTGGCCATGGTGGCGCCACTGAAGGCGGACCTGACGCTGGTGGAGGGATTCAAGGACTGGCCAATGCCCAAGCTGGAACTGCACCGTGCCGCGTTAGGCAAGCCGCTGCTGGCGACCGAGGATCCCTGGGTGCAGGCGGTAGCCTGTGATACTCCCCTGAGCACCGCGGTCGAGACGCTGGATCTGAATGCCCACGACCAGCTGGTCGAGTGGATGTTGCGGTGGGCTGCTGACTGGAGCGGCTGGCTGGCGACGCAGGAGGGACGCTGATGATGTCCTCATTGTCTTGCTTTGACCTGGGCGAGCACATGCTGAGCGTCGACGAGGCACGTCAGGCGCTGCTTACCCTGGTGGATGGCCAGCTGGCGACGGAGTCCGTGGCGCTGGCCCAGGCTCATGGGCGCGTGCTGGCCAAGCCGGTGACGGCGCCCTTCAATGTTCCAGGCCACACCAATTCGGCGATGGATGGCATCGCTCTGAGCTGGCCCGAGGAAGGCGTCGCAGGCTCCCTGCGGCGCGTCGGTTCCGCCCTGGCCGGCCGGCCTTTTGCCGGGCGGGTGGGCAGTGGCGAGTGCGTCAGTATCACCACCGGAGCGCCGTTGCCGCCTGGCACTGACACGGTGATCATGGTCGAGCAACTTCAGCAGCATGGTGATGTGGTCGACATCCTCCAGGCTGATCGAGTCAAGCGAGGGCAGAACGTCCGCCAGGCGGGCGAGGATCTACGTCGGGGTGAGGTGGCGCTGGAATCCGGCAGGCGGCTGGAGGCAGCGGCGTTGGGGTTGCTGGCGTCGTTGGGCTGCGCGTCCGTTGAGGTGCGACGCCAGCCCCGTGTGGCGGTGTTTTCCACCGGGGACGAGGTGACCGCCCCTGGACAGCCTCGCGCTGATGCCGCGATTTATGATGCCAACCGCTTCACCTTGATGGGCATGTTGCAGGAGCATGGCGCAGAGGTGCTGGATCTGGGCATCGTACCTGATGACCCGCAGGCGCTGGAGGATGCCCTGGCACGAGCGGGGCAGCTGGCTGATCTTGTGGTGTCCAGCGGGGGAGTGTCGGTGGGGCAGGCCGACCATACTCGAGCTGCCCTGGAGCGGCTGGGGCGACTGACCCTGTGGCGAATCGCCATGCGTCCTGGCAGGCCGATGGCATGCGGTGTGATGGGGGACAGAGCGACGCCATTTCTGGGCCTGCCCGGCAATCCGGTGGCCTGCATGGTGACCTGTCTGGTTTTCGTTATTCCCCTTGTACGTAAGCTGCAGGGACGTGAGCTGCGCTCGCCTGCGTGGCAGGCGGTGGCCGACAGCGACTTCCGCAGTCGTAAAGGTCGCACCGATTACAGTCGTGGCGTGCTCAAACGGAGTGATGACGGGACCTTGCGGGTGGTCAATACAGGTAGCCAGGGTTCCGGTATCCTGTCCTCCATGGTGGCTGCCGAGTGTCTGGTGGAAATTCCTGCCGACAAGGCAGCGGTTGCCATCAATGATATGGTGACCGTATTCCCTCTCTTTCGTTTCCCCTGAGGCTTGAACATGACGCTTTCCCATCTCAATGCCCGCGGCGAAGCCAATATGGTGGACGTCGGCGACAAGGCATCCACCCGACGTGAAGCAACGGCTACAGGGGCTATCAGTATGGCGCCTGAGACCTTGGCCTTGCTCAGCGATGGGCAGCTGCCCAAGGGAGATGTGCTGGCCACCGCCAGAATTGCTGGTATCCAGGCGGCCAAGCGCACCCACGAGTTGATTCCGCTGTGTCATCAACTGGCCCTGTCCAAGGTCAGTATCGACTTCGATATCGATCGCGAGGCGAGCATGGTCAGGGTGTCCGCGACGTGCCGGCTGAGTGGCAAGACAGGCGTCGAGATGGAAGCGCTCACCGCGGTGTCAGTGGCCTGTCTGACGCTGTATGACATGTGCAAGGCGGTCGACAAGGAGATGGAGATTGGCCAGATCCATGTGGATGCCAAGCAGGGTGGCAAATCCGGAGATTATCGTCGCCGAGAGATAGCACAGGAAACCGTCGCTCCCATCGTGACGAGTCCGGAGAACAGTCCTGCATTGACCTTGGGGCTTGCCTCTGCAGAGCAACAAAGCGTCAGGGTGAAATGCCTGGCCGAGCTGCGAGAACGCCTGGGTATCGGGGAAACCTCGGTCCCCTTGGATCGTTTGCCCAGTGCCGATGTGGCAGGCCTCAAGAAGGCCTTGAAGACGCTGGACCAGCGTTTTTCCGGTTTGGAAGAAGGTCGGGTGCTGTGTGCGGTGAATCAGGTGATGGCCAGCGACAGCACACGTCTGACGTGCGATGACGAGGTGGCCTTTTTCCCGCCGGTCACTGGAGGTTGATGATGATTCGGGTGCAGCAAGAGCGCTTTGAGGCAGGTGACGTACAGCAGGCGATGCTGCAAGGTCGCTCCGATGTGGGGGCTGTCGTCAGCTTCACCGGGTTGGTCAGAGATTTCAATGAACGCCCCGACGTCACGGCGCTGACGTTGGAGCATTATCCCGGCATGACCGAGGCCTCGCTGGCCGAGATCGAGGATGAGGCGCGCCAGCGCTGGCCGCTCGAGGACGTGACCATCATCCATCGGGTGGGGCGGCTTGCACCAGGTGATCCCATCGTTCTGGTGGTGGTGGCCAGTGCTCATCGCCGCGCCGCCTACGAGGCCTGCGAATTCCTGATGGACCAGTTGAAGACGCGGGCACCCTTCTGGAAGAAGGAGCACACGGCCAGCGGCGATTATTGGGTATCCGAGCGCTGCCAGGACCGTGCGGACGCTCGTCGATGGGAAGGTGGTGTGCAATGACGGACAGCATGAGCGACGGCTTGGTCGACAGCTTCGGCCGGCGCGTGAATTACGTCAGGCTATCGGTGACGGACCGCTGTGACTTCCGCTGTGTTTACTGCATGAGCGAGGAAATGACGTTCCTCCCGCGGGCACAGGTGCTGACTCTGGAAGAAATCGCCCAGGTGGCGCGAGCCTTCACCGAGCTTGGCGTCGAAAAGATACGTCTGACCGGTGGAGAACCCCTGGTGCGGCGTAATATCGGTGAACTGGTGACGCGTATCGGTGCCTTGTCAGGGCTCAAGGATTTCGCAATGACCACCAATGGTGCCGGACTTCGGCGTCATGCTGTCGAGCTTCGTCAGGCGGGTCTGAAACGCCTGAATGTCAGCCTGGATTCGCTGGATCCTCAGCGCTTCCGCCGCCTGACCCGTACCGGTGACCTGAGTCGAGTGCTCGATGGTATCGAGGCTGCGCGAGAGGCGGGGTTCGAGCGGATCAAGCTCAATGCGGTCGTGCTGAAGGGGCGCAATGAGGATGAGGTGCTGGATCTGGTGACCTTTGCCAGGAACCAGCAGCTTGATATCAGCTTCATCGAGGAAATGCCCCTCGGCGACGTCTCGGACCACTCACGCGCAGAGACATACTGTTCCAGCGATGAGGTCAGGGCGCTGATTGAGCAGCGCCATCCGCTGTTGTCCACGGCGGAAGCCACGGCGGGTCCTTCACGCTATTTCCGGATGGAGGACAGTGATACCCGCATCGGCTTTATTTCTCCCCATAGCCACAACTTCTGCGCAAGTTGCAATCGGGTTCGCGTCACCGTCGAGGGACGCCTGTTGCTGTGTCTAGGCAACGAGCACTCGGTTGACCTGAGGGCGGTGTTGAGACGTTATCCCGGCGACATCGAGCGGCTCAAGCGAGCTATCGTCGAGGCCATGCCCATGAAGCCGGAAAGGCATCATTTCACGACTGACGGGGATGTCCAGGTCGTGCGCTTCATGAACATGACAGGTGGCTAATGGCTTGGGGCTTTATCTGCCATTTGCCGAATAAGTTTTCGCGGGCGCCATGGGCGCCCGCGTTGCGTTGTGCTGCTTCTTCACTCACGGTAACCCGCTGTTGAAGGCTCCGCCATGTAAGGGAATGGCCAGGTATGCTGGGGAATGGAAGGCGATGTATGATGGGTATTGGCACGCCGGTTTTTGATAATTGACCAGGAAATATTTGCTGCATTTCTTGCCAAGAGCCAGAGGTTGCATATACTTTTCTTCAAGTGAATCACGGCGCGCGCCGTTTTATGCCAAGGCTATGGAGTGAGCTATGTCCAGCGAAACATTGGAACGCATTGCACGAAACAAGAATGTGGCACGCGCAGCGGCCCGACAGCTCAGCATGGAGCAACTGCAAAAGCTGGCGGAAGTGGTCGAGGAAGTGATCGATCAAAAGCGTGATGAAGAGCGCCAGCGCCAGCAAGAAGAGATGCAGAAAGCGCAGAAGCTGGCGGAAATCCGCGAGCAGATCACTGAGGCGGGATTGTCGCTGGACGACCTGGTGTCCGAGCAGCCCAAGCGCAAGCGTGGCCGTCCGCCCAAGAATGCCAAGTAAGCTACACCACCCAAGGCAGGTATTTCACCGCTAGCGTTGCTGGCCCTGCCTTGAGGTGTGGCACCGAGGGTGTCGTGTTAGCGATGATGCCCCTCCGTGCAAGCGGCCCCGGATACCTCCGGGGCCGCTTTCGTTTGGGGCCTAGAGATCCCCTGCAATGCCTTCCATATCGGTAGCCATCAGCTGTAATTCCAACTTCGGTCGACGCTGGAGATGGTCATGAAGCCACGCGAGAATGCGTGGATAAAGGCCATGACGCAGGGCGGATAGGGTGTCGGCTGTCAGCTCATCGAGCTGATCGTCAAGCCAGTCGCTGAAGCTATCTTCGTCGACGCCCAGTGAATGGCTGGTGTCCAGCATCAGGCGCCCAATTCTTGCCCAGCCTCGTTCAGTTGCCACCAGGCTGATGGCCAGATACAGCTCTTCCTGGCGCTGACGCGCGGAAGAGCGCGAGGTGCGCCGATCGATGCCGCCTCGCTCGATGATGCATTGGGATACCGCAAAGCGCTGCTCTGCCGTCAAACCGTCCTGATCGAGACGGATCAGGTCACCATTTTGGGGTGCCAGCGGGGCATCAATGCCGAGCCGTTCCGCCAATGCCTGGTGGGCGGCCTGATGGGGAGCCTCGCCGTGCACCGGTAGCAGTCTGGCCGGCTGTATCCACTGATAGAGGCGCTCAAGTTCTTCCTGGGCGGGATGACCAGAGGCATGTAGCTGTGGGTGGCTGGCGTCGTCGAGGAGATGAACATCGAAGCGGGCAAGGCCTCGTTTCAGGCGTTCGATCAGGTGCTCGTTGCCGGGGATGGCCTTGGCCGAAAATATCACGCTGTCGCCCGCTGTCAGCTCGAAATGCGGATGTCGTCCCTGGGCCAGTCGCGACAAGGCGGCGCGGGGTTCTCCCTGGCTTCCTGTGGCGATCACCAGTACCTCTTCAGGGGGCAGATACCCGAGGTCGCTGACCGGGACCAGCGTCGGGAAATCGTCAAAATACCCGAGCTGGCGCGCATGCCCGACCATCCTCTCCATCGAGCGTCCCAGCAGGCTGACACGCCTGCCGCAGCGACGTGCTGCGCGGCCTATTGCGAGCACACGAGCGAGGTTGCTGGCGAAGCAGGAAACAACGACCCGCCCACTGCAGCCGGCAATGGTGTCCGCCATGGCCTTGGCGACGTCTCCCTCGCTGCGTGAATGCCCCGGCACGTTCGCGTTGGTGGAGTCGGCGACGACCAGGTCGAGGGGAGCCAGGGCGCGGAAGGCGTCTTCATCAACAGGTTCGCCGAGCACCGGCTGCGGGTCGAGCTTCCAGTCACCGGTGTGCAGCAGGCGCGTATTGCCCGCTTGAATGAACACCGCGCAGCTTTCTGGAATCGAGTGTGTCAGGGCGAGGAAGCGACAGGAAAAACCTGCGATGTCCCTGGCCTCTCCCGGGGTGATGACCTCGATGGCATCGCTGGACAGGCCGCGTTCGGCGAACTTGATCCTCAGCATGGCCGCCGCCAGGGGCGTGGCAATGATCGGGCAGCCCCAGCGGGGCCACAGCCAGGCAACGGCACCAATATGGTCCTCGTGGCCATGGGTGATGAGCAGCGCGCTGGGCTGAATGCCGAGGGTCTCCAGGACGGTGGTGTCCGGGACTTGAATGGGATCGCCCGGCAGGTCCTGGCGAATCATCATGCCGCAATCGACCGCCACCCAGCGTCCCTGGTGGCCATAGAGGCTCAGGTTCATCCCGATTTCGCCGCAACCGCCCAGGGGCAGGAAATGCAGGGGGGAGCGGCGGCGTGGACGAATCTGAATTCGAGGGATCGACATCGGGCTCGGCATAGTGAAGACAGGTAACGCCACTATAAGGGATGGAGGTCGGCTCACTCAACGCAGGACGCCCCTGGCAGCGCAGCAGGAGTCGTTCGCTACCTCACTTTTCGCTACAATGGCCGGTTTTCGTGGCGCGCTATCGAGCGCGTCGAGAGGTGGTGCCAAGGGCACGCCAAGGGTTGGCTTCAAGAGACAAGTGTTATGTCGCATTTCTATCGTCTGGTGGTGTCCTGTCCTGATCGACTGGGGATCGTCGCCCGTGTCTCCAACTTTATTGCTGGGCATGGTGGTTCCATTACCGAGGCCAATCAGCATTCCGACCTGGCGTCGGGACGCTTCTTCATGCGCTACGAGATTCTGGCGGATTCGATTGGCATGTCTCGGGAGGCGCTGTGTGACGCCTTTGCCCCGGTAGCCAGGGAGTTTGAAATGGATTGGGCGCTGCGTGACACTCGTCAGAAGCGCCGAGTGGTGCTCATGGTGTCCAAGGAATCCCACTGCCTGGTCGATCTGCTGTATCGCTGGACGGCGGGGGAGCTGGATTGCGACATTGCGGCGGTGATCAGCAATCACGACGATATGCGCAGCATGGTGGAGTGGCATGGCATTCCCTACCACCATGTGCCGGTCGTCGCTGGTGACAAGCAGGCGGCATTCGCTGAGGTGGAGCGTCTGGTAGAGGCGTCGGCTGCGGACAGCATCGTGCTGGCGCGCTACATGCAGATTCTTCCGCCGGACCTGTGCCAGCGCTACAGCGGTCGCGTGATCAATATCCACCATAGCTTCCTGCCATCGTTTGCCGGCGCCAAGCCGTACCATCAGGCCTACCAGCGAGGGGTGAAGCTGATTGGTGCGACCTGCCACTATGTGACAGAGGAGCTGGATGCCGGGCCGATCATCGAGCAGGACATCCACCGTGTCAGTCATTGCCACACGCCTACCGACCTGGTTCGCTTCGGCCGAGATGTGGAAAAGACGGTGCTGGCGAGGGGGCTACGCTGGCATCTGGAAGATCGGGTACTGATCCACGATAACAAGACCGTCGTCTTCGCCTGAGCGCTACGTCAGGCCTGAGCCCCTGCTGCGACGTGTCGAGCTCGCCGAGAGGAGGGGGCGGTCATGTCGTTCGCCGAGGTAGTGGTGGCGGGCTGGATGCTGTGGCTGGGTGGGGCGCTGTCAGCAGGGTGTTTGCTGCTGGTAGTGCGCCAGCGGCCCTGGCAGGCGCTGGTGGCCAGTACCGGGCTGCAGCACCGATGGCTGGCCGCCACCGTGATGATGGCCTTGCTGTGGCAGTTGCGTGCCCAGGCGGTGGACTGGCTGAGCTTGCACTTGCTCTTCACCACCCTGCTGACGCTGGTTTTTCGGGCACCGCTGGCGCTGTTGAGCTGTCTGCTGGTCAACCTGTCGCTGTGCGTGACCGGCAGGGTGGCCTGGCCGCTTATCGGCCTCAATCTTGTCGTGACAGGGGTGGTGCCCATGCTGGTGACCATCGCCATATGGCGTTTGGTCGACAGGCGCCTCCCTGCCCACCCCATGGTGTTTCTGTTTGTCGGCGGTTTTGGCTGTGCCGCGCTTTCTTCGCTGGCCTCGGGGCTCGCGGCCATGGGCGTTGCGTGGTTTGCCGCGGTGAATGCCGAGGTGCTGTTTCAGGTCCGTGAATACCTACGCTTTCTGCCGCTGCTGATGCCGTCGGAAGCCTTTATCAGCGGCATGCTGCTCAGCATTCTGATGTTCTATCACCCGCACTGGGTGGCGACGTTCAACGATCGACGCTATCTCGATGATGACCGGAAGTGAGCCCCCCGGATGTCGAGGGGCTTTGGTTTGCTGTGCTGGCGGCTGGGCCAACCGTCAATGCGGGCGCCTATCTGCGGCAACGGTCAGCGGCGGCAACGGCCATGGGCGGTTGGCGTTCCGTGTCAGTGTCTCGCGTAGCGTGAAGGCTGGGGCGCGGGGTCTGCGTGGCGCGGGCATTGGGGATTGTAGTGCAGGCCTCTTGATTCGCGGCGTGCCAGGGCGCTGGCGACGGTCAGTCGTGCCAGTGTCAGGGCGTGACGGAGGGCCAGCAGGGCGGGTGTCGGGCAGGCGTCGTCGGCCAGCTCCGCATAGCGGGAGGCCAGGGTCTCGATGCGGGCGGCCGCCTCCTTGAGGCCCTCGTCGAAGCGCACGATGGCCACCCTGGCGCTCATCACTCGGCGCAGTTCCTGGTGTAGTTCAACGATGTCGGACGGCTTAGCCTGGCGGGTGCCAGCGATGATCGAGCTCGGCGGATGCTGACGTGGTGGCTCCCTTAGCGTGGCGAGATGACGAGCCGCCGAGCGGGCGTACACGAGGCACTCCAGTAGCGAATTGCTGGCCATGCGATTGGCACCATGCAAACCGGTGCAGGTCACCTCTCCAATCGCATACAGCCCTGTCACGCTGGTCGCGCCGTGTTGATCAACGCTGATCCCGCCACAGCTATAGTGGGCCGCAGGGACGACGGGGATCGGCTGCTGGGTGATATCCAGGCCACGCCCCAGGCAGTGGGCATGGATCGTCGGGAAGTGGTGCCGAATGGTCGCCGCCCCCAGATGGCGGATATCCAGCATCACACAGGGGCTGTCGGTGCGTTGCATTTCGGCGTCAATGGCTCTTGCCACCACATCGCGTGGGGCCAGCTCGGCCCGTGGGTCGATGTCTGGCATGAAGCGTTTGCCATCCGCATTCAGCAGTAGGCCACCTTCTCCGCGTACCGCCTCGCTGATCAGGAAAGGAGGACCCTCCGGGTCATATAGGCAGGTGGGATGGAACTGCTGGAATTCCAGGTTGCTCAGCTGCGCACCGGCATCGTAGGCCATGGCCATGCCCTCGCCACTGGCGGGAGAGGGGCTGGTGGTGTGCAGATAGAGTCCGCTGGCGCCTCCGGTCGCCAGTACCGTGTCCTGGGCAATGAGTTCCCGGACCTGATGCTGGGGATCGAGGCAGCGGGCTCCGCAGCACTGGCCCTGATCGTTGCTGATCAGCTCATAGGCGACCAGGTCGTCACGCAAGGTAATGGACGGATGCTGGAGGGCGCGCTCCCTCAGGGTATCAATGACCGCGCGACCGGTGGCATCTTCTGCGTGAATGATCCGTCTGGCATTGTGCCCGCCTTCCCGAGTGAGGTGATAGGGATACCCCAGGCTAGGATCTGGTTCGGGGGTGAAGGGCACCCCGAGTTGAAGCAGCCAGTCGATGGCGTCAGGACCTTGTTTCACGGTGAAGCGCACGGCTTGCTCGTCGCATAGTCCGTCACCGGCGACCAGAGTGTCCTGTACGTGAGCCTCTACATTATCCTGGGGGGATAATACCGCCGCGATCCCGCCCTGCGCCCAGCGGCTGGCCCCTCTATCGTCGTTGCCGGGCCGCAGCAGCGTCACCCTGCGGTGATCGGCCAGCTCCAGGGCCATGGCAAGACCGGCGACGCCGCCACCGATGATCAGGACGTCATGACTGGCGTGGGTCATGGGATCTTCCTTCCTTGCTGTCGAGAGAGGGTGCCTGGTGCAGGCCGTGACGCGGGGCTCGTCGTCGCAGTCGCTTGCTGGGGAGGCGTTCGAGTTTGCCAAGCTGCTCAGCGATGGACCCGGAGAGGCGGGCCAGCTCGCGGTTCAGCCACAGGTAGCCGCTGGGACCAAACAGCATTCTGCCATCATCACTGCGCGCGGTGGAGGCCTCTGCGGCAAAGGCTTCCAGCGAAAAAGGCGTGATGTTGGCCTGGATGGGCCGACCCGTGCGTATCTCGAACGCCAGGGTGCCGATATCCCTGGCGAGCACATGCTGTTGGGCCCGCAGCCCCTCCATGGTATCGATCTGCTCGTGTCCCTGGCGGGTGCTCCAGTGAGTCTCCAGCAGCAGCTCCAGCGTCGACAGCATGCGTCGTTGGTAGGAAATAAGACCGTCGACGTCCGTGCGAGACAGCCTGCCCTCACGGTGCACCGCGTCTGTCAGTCCGCGCTGCTTGATCAGTAGCTGGCTGGCCGCCTTGAACAGCTCTCGGGTGTCGATTCCCGGTGCCGCGGTGGATGACGTGTGGGCGTGATACAGCCGGGCCATCTGATCAAGGCAGTCGGCCAGCAGAAAGCGCTGCAGGTCCGTGGCCTTGTGGGGCAGAAAGACCAGCGTGGCGGCGATGCCCACCAGGGTGCCGACCAGCACGTCGAGGCCTCGCCACAGGGCGACATCCAGCTGCTGGGTACCATCGCCGATAACGAGCAGCAGGCTGATGGCAAACATCAGGCCGCCGTAGGCCTGGCGGGCACCGAATACCCACCAGGTGGCGACAGCGATACCGGCCAGAGAGCCCAGCTGCACCGCCCAGGGTGGGATGGGCAGGCTGATCAGCAACAGGCCCAGGGCGGCACCAATCAGCGTACCTGCCAGGCGCTGACGGCCCTTGTCGATGACGCCGCCAACATGGGGCAGATTGCCCATGACCATAACGGTGCTGACCAGGGCCCAGCCGCTATGTTGCAGCGGCAACAGCTCGACAATGGTGAAGGTCACCATCAGGGCCAGCGTGACGCGCAGTACATGGAACAGGCGCCGATGTCGGTGGTTGATAAAGGGGTCGCGCAGGCGTCCGAGTAACATGGGTCAGCTCCTGGCCTGCGTGGGTGAAAGCGGCAATGTGCGCAAGGCTGGTTCCGCGCAGTGGGGTGCGGTCACGGCAGGAAGCGTCATTGGTGTCTGGAGGAGGGCGGGCGGAAGCAAGCGGTTGCTCAAGGTTCGGCGGCCGTTATGAAGTGGCGTAAAGAGGCGCAGATGCTAACACGTCACGGCGACGTCGTCCTGGCCTCAGGGGCTATTCAGTACCGGATCCAGGTGTATGTCGAGGCCTGGCTAAAGGGCAGGGCCCAGGTGAAGGGCCCACGCTGAAGGTGAGGCGCTGGGTGCAGCCAGCTCGCGTCCTGGGATGTGAGTGTGGTGAGTAAGACGAGGGTTGATGACATGTGGCGGATACAGCTGGGGCAAAAACAGATCGGGCGGATACAAGTCGCGCGGATAAGGCTAGGGCCACTACCCCGTAGTGGCCCTGATCTTTAACTAAGTAGCGTGATGGATGTCCGTGCAGTCCTCAGGAGCTATCCTTAGGAGCAATCCTCAAGAGCTACTCTTAAGAGCTATGGTCTTCCTCGGCCATCATATGGATAAGTTCCTTGAGGTCCTCCACTTGCTGCTCAAGGGCTGCGACACGATCCTCCTCACTTGCTTGCGCGGTACGCTCCTCGATCTCAGCCATCTTTTCGTTGAGCATCTCGGAGTCCATGGCGAATGCGGCACCCGCCATCATGAGAGATGATAGCGCCATGGCGCTCAGTAGCTTCAGCTTCATACGGCCTCTCCAATAAAAGTCACTGCTTGGCTGCCTCATGGTATGAGGCGCTGCGTACTTCTCGGACGACTGCGACTTGCACTGCTACCTGCACTTCTGAAGTGTAGTCTAGGCCACTTATTGAGCAAGGTCGCATAAAGCGTGATGTAGCGTTTCATTCTGACGCTTAACACATGCTGCGGGCGGGGCATTAGCCGGATTCGCACGATCAAATTGCGACCAGAGAGGAGGGCGTCGAGAGCTGAGTAGCGTCAGGAGGTAGCGTAAGGCATTGAAACTATTGGTGCCCGGAGCCGGGCTCGAACCGGCACGGTGTTGCCACCGAGGGATTTTAAGTTCGATATGATCTAGTTTTTGGCCGCGCTTGCAATGCGGTTTCTTTTAAAATCATAGAGTTATGTGGTCGCATTGTTTGACATATGCGCTCTCAGAGCTAGGCCCGTGCGACCAAATTGCGACCACTCAGCAGTAAAACTTGCCATGGTTCCAGCCGCCTTCATGCAGACTACTGCGCCGCCTCCATCGCAAGGTGAAAGTGGACAGTCGAGTCCCGGGCGACCTGCTCATTCCGGCAGGTCTGGCCAGGTCGCATCGGCCAGGAGACAGCCAGGCCCAGCGTTGCCAAGGGGCACACCTCCCCACTAAAGGCGCCCGTCGCTAAAACAAAAATCCTAGCCAAATTGATCAGAGTTCTCATATTGACTGCTTGGCACGGGTAACAACTTCATAATTCAATTTAATTTTCAATAGTCTAACTGTGCCGCAGCAAGCAGGATTGTGGATCATGATCGAAGCCTATGTCAGCATTTACATCGTAAATGGCTGAAACAGGAATCGGTTTGTTAGAAAAAAAGAAGCTGATAATTACGAGCGCGGTGAGCTGAAGGAAAGGATTGAGTTGCTCAGGGAAACTTTGGTTTCTATCGAGAATATCTCACGATCAGACCTATAGAGGAGTGAGAACAGTAGACAGCGTGTAGCTAGTCTGTCCCACGCCGCTATCTACCTGGTGGATATAGTCGATGATCTTGTGGCAGACGATTGGCCCCAAGCTCAAGATGATTCTGAGCCATCAACATGAGAGTCTTGAGGCGATGACAGGCCGATCTCTTTGAGGTGTATTTGGAAAGCGATCACAGCTGCCTCATTTCTGGCTTTCGTCTCGTCTCCAAAAGTCCCGAGTACTCGCCTTCCCACTAGTGGATGATACTTCACAACATCCCAAGAGGTACGGATGCCCTGTGAGGTCTGGCGGGGCTCAACAAATACGGAAGCAGGGTAGTTCATCACGAAACCATAATGTGACAGAAAGTAGTAACAGTGTAGCTCCTTTACCTCTTTGCAGGCACGAGTTTACTCGTTTGGGCAAAGGTCCGGTGCTCTGTGACCGCTAGCCTGTAAGGTTCTGACGCCCTAAGCACAGAAGTTCCCCTGCCTGGCCCCATCTCAGTGGGCTAAACTGCACCCGTGAGACTCACGGGGAGAGCTTGTATGAGCACGCAGAAGGTCAGCTTGAAGGTCATCGATGGCGGTCTGGAAATGCGGTGCCTATCGTGCCAGAGCGCAGAATTTCTCGAGCACGGCAGGCAGCGCTGGAAGCACTTTGAAGTCACGCCCGACGGCCCCTATGGGCGCTGCTTCATCATCAAGTGCAGGGCCTGCGGCCACCAGAACCTACGTGCCTCAATGCAGCCAGACTGGTAGCGCCGGCGGTGAGCGTTTCAATGATACCTATAGATGCTCAGCTGCTCTCAGGTATAGCGCCTGATCCGGTTTGGATGCTGAGAGTGCCTAGAGGCCACCCGTTCCACTAAAGGGAGGTGGCAGCTAAAATCCACTATGCTTACCATTAGTCTGTTAGTCATTGGGAGAGCATCATCATGGTTAGGCAGAGTATCTGCTTCGAGGCCGTGGAGGGCGGCCAGGAGATCCACTGCCTGAAGTGTTACTCGGCAGAGTTCAATATCTCAGATACTTCCTCTTGGATTCAATTTGCCGTTCGTGCATCCGACGAGGGCTATGTGATCAGATGTAAGTCGTGTGGTCAGGAAACGTTTATTCAGGCGTTGCAGCCGGGCTGATTGAGCACTACGCAGGACTGATAAAGGCCCATGGTTACTGGGCTGGCGTGAAGAAACGTGCTTTGCCATACACCAGGCTATACACGGTGCCGTCGGCATGGCTTAGGCGGGAGGTGGTTTTAGAGAATAAGGTAGCAGGCCATGGGCCACACTATGGCAGGTCGTATTGATGAGGGGGAAATCATGAAGCATATGGCTCTGTTCGTCGCCGGCGACTACGTGACGTTGAGGTGCTCTTGTGGTAACGAAGAGACAAAGCACGAGGGCGACGATTGGCTGACCTTCAAGGTTGAAGCGGGCTGGTTAGGCGAGGGCTGCACCATGATCAACTACTGGTGCATGGGCTGTCACCGCCACGAGAAAGAGCGATTGTTTGTAAAATAGGCAGGTAGCTTCTTGCGTGACGATGGACAGCTACCAAATCACCCAGTGGCGCAAGCGCCTCGAGCGAAAAGGCTGGCTCAGCCTGAGCCGTGCAACGCCGCCGATCGACAAGCTGGTCGAATACCACGTCGTGTGGAAGGGGTGGCTGATCAGTGGGCGCTGCGTTCTGGACAAGGAGATCAAGGACGACTGGTGGCAACCAGGCACGCCTCAGTATCTGCTCTCACGCAAGCACGAGATCAGCGAAGGCGTGTGGCGCTTGGCGAAGGATTCTTGGGCAGAGGTGGGGCAGGTGAGAAGGAGGCTATAGGAGTGTGAGTGCGTGGAAGAATTGAAATCTTTGGCTTTCTGGGTCGAGCTTTCTCCGGCCATTTTGGCAGCTGTTTCAACTGTGTTCGCTGCCTGGGCTGGCATAAGCTCAGCAAGAACAGCCAGGATGTCACACAGGCTACAAGTTGAAATTCAAAGACTTGAGGAAGTCCGGACCGTAAAAAGGCCCGTGCTTGATGCGCTGGATACCATCCATGGTTGTGTTGGCTTCTTCTCCGGGCGCCCCAAAAACTCAGCTACGAATGGATATGAACTGCGTCGAGAGGTGGTTTCGAGATTTGAGAAGGCTATGGACTCGCTTCTTTATTTGGATCCCGATGTAAATAAATTGGTCAATGACTGGTATTGCGACCCAACAGAATTCGAACGGGTCTATATCATCGTTTATCAGCAGTACAGAGATCATAATTCAGGGCCGAGCTCTGCCAGTATGGAATTTATGCAGAGAAAAGCAAAAGAGATCGAGAACATTAAGAAGATGGTAATTGCTGGTGAGTTATAATGCCATCCGTGGCTCTCACCTCACTCCCAGCCAATCCCCTCAATAGCCGCGACGGCATCGTCCAGCGAGGGATAATCGCCCAGCTCCACCGCCTCGATGGCGTCCTTGCGGTCCCAGCTCTGCGCCATCACGTCTTTGTAGTGCAGCAGGGCTGCATCCGTCAGGTCAATCATCTGCGCCGGTGTCAGCGCATACCGGGTGTTGGACCTTGCACGGAATTCCTGCACCGCCCCCGTCTCGCCTGCTGTCACCTGATCGCGGGCATCAATCGCCAGCCCCATCAGGTTCTGGCGGTCCTCAGCCTGCATCTGGATCACGTCACCGGTTCCGTCTGGCATGGTGTAAGGCAGTCCGTCAGCGAGCGTGGCATCACGGGCCGCATTGATGCGGCGCAGCGCAGCCTGTTGAGCCTCCGCCAGCTTCTCTGCCTCTGTCTTAGGCGGGATCCAGTACACGTTACCCATCAGCCATCTCCTTCTTACGGACCGTCCAGCCGGTGTTGCCGGCAACATCCACGCCTTGCACGATTTCGTAGTCGTCTACGCCTGCCATGCCTGTGGGCACGACGTAGCATTTGTTCGGGTCATAGTCGGCTGCGTCGATAATAGGTGACTCTCGCCAGTGGGCCTTATGTTTAGGGTACTGTCCAGGAATGACTTGCTGAGCAAGCGTAAGCTTTAGCTGACCATTTTCCCGCACAACGCCTAGTATCGCTTCAGGCCCTGAGCCTGAATTTGATGCACCGACGAACCCCCCTCCCTCCGGAAAATTGGAAAGGTCGTATTCCTCATGCCCATATCCCGAGTAGGCATTAACTTTCTCTCCATCAAAAAGGTATTGATCGGGGGCGGACGTCACTGCCTTAAAGACTATAATCATGTTAAGTATTCTTCCAATAACCAATGGCAAAGAAGGTGCCTTCGGCTTGCGAAGACCCGCTGTATTGTGTGACAGTCGGGCAGGCGTACCAGCAAGATTCGATAGCTGTATTACTAGCTACAGCTCGCACGACATAAGCTGAGCGCGAACCAACTTGACCATCTTGGCTCGCTGGTATAACAAAAGGTGGGCTCACAAATGACGAAGCTAACGTTTTGTTTCCAGCTGAAGCAAACAGGAAGCCCCCTCCTGCGGCACCTTGCCATCCGTTTAAAGGAGGTCTGGGAAGCTGCCCCCATACATATTGAGTACCGTCTGCGTATCTCGTGAAAAACCCGTCGCTGTTACTGTCGGACTCTAAAATCGGGCTCCCTCCGACAAGAGGCATCGTGTCGAAGTCATTCGCCCCGGACAGCCGCGCGTACCTCGCATCTGCCTGCGATGTTTTTGGGACATCGTTCGCACCAGTACCTACGAAAGCCGTCGCCGCAGTGCCTAACCCTATATTACTACGTAGAGTGGCAGCATTGCCCACAGGGGAAGCGCTGAGCGTATCCAGCAATGACAGGTCGCCCAGAGTTCCGCTTTGCCCGACATCAATTCCTCCCTTAAGAATGTTGACGAGCTCACGGGCTCTGCGCTCCAGCTCCGTCAGCGTCTCAAGGGTCTGTTGATTTGCGTCCTCAACGGATTCGTATGCCATGATTCACCTGCTTTGGTGGAGATTTTGGGTGTGTAGTGCATGTGGTGGAGGCGTGGTTTTTCCTCACGCCAGCTGAGGGCTCACGTTCGTGGAGAGCAGTTAGGCTGTGTGCGTGAAGCTGAAACTTACCCATAAGGTACGGGGCAAACCGAGATATCTACCATGAGTATGGGCATGGCCCAATCATCATTGTAGTTCCAGCCTTGACTATTCCCGTATTCTCCTGCAGCTATGTATCTCGTATAGAGAGTATTGCCGGACGTCCAAAACCCTGATTTATACGTGACCGGTATATCCTGGTAGGGCGCCACGGTGTATAGCCTGCAAAACGTGGGCATGATGGCGGTGCCCGCCACTATAGAGCCAACGGTGAACGTCTCTGGATCGCCGCCTGATGAAAGGTTTACGATTCTCGGTCTGTTTGCCGGGACATTGATGACGCCCCGCACCTGCATTGTGTACCAATCGCTGTGGAAGACGACCTGGCCACTGTAATTGAAGACCTCGACCCCACTATTCCCTCTGGGAGCTGTCCACTGATCGAAGATGTAGTAAGTCACTGACGCACTGCTATCATCGAATGTGAACCGAACGTAAGAGCGCCCCCCTACGTACCCCCCGAGGTAAGTTCCCTCAGGTCGAATGATCTCCATGCTACATCTGTTACCAGAACCGCTCGCGATGTAAGCCACTGTTGGGTTATTGAACCCGGTAATATCGATACAGCAATGATATCCCCCAAGTCCGTTGGCTTTAATCATTGAGGAGCTGATGGTACCTGATTTCCTCAGGCTGAAGTTGATGTACTCTCCATCAACCTGCAAGGTCTGCCCATCAGCGGCAAATACCTGAAAGCCCGCAGCCATCAGTAAACTCCAAAGTAGAGGTACAGATCACCGACATTAGATCCACCTCCAAACGACCCGGAGCTGCTCTGCCAGGCATTTAAAGCGTTCACATCCCAAGTCCATGAGATCCTGTCACCAGAGAAGCTGACTTGAGGCACCGGTGGCGGCCATCCGTCGTAGAAGCGTTGAGCGATAGACCCTGGTGCAAAGAAGTAGAACGGGGACCCATTTGTTAGTAGCGAGTGCGTCGTGCTGCCGTTATATCCAGAGGGGATTGTGTCGTAGCTTCGCGATGTCCATGGGAAGTACTTGTATCCCAGCACTCGGGTTAGCCGGTCTGTCACGTCCAGCGTTTTTGCCCCGGTGCTGCTGTGCCACGCCTGCAGTCCAGAACCCATTACCACATCCCCATTCTGACCAGCAGTCTTCCGCTGGAGTTGTAGACCCGAATGCCATCGCCGTTCTGCACGATTCGTCCACCGCTGGCCGATGAATTGAGCTCGAAGGTGCCGTTTTCCCGGAAGGCGTATGCTGGCCTTCCGTTGACCGTCACTGAGGAGATGATCTCCTTGGGAACGATCTGATCCACTTCGATGTATTCGGCTTGCAGCTTGCCGTTCTTGAACACCAGAGAACCGTCTCCGGCACGCAGCTTCGTGAACAGAAGTTCAGAGATCATCGCCTCTTTGATGAATGTCTGGCTTCCCTGAGTGAAGAACGGAATGACTTCGTTGTCCGGGAGACCAGGCGGCGCCACGGCAAACGTATCGGCTCGGACGATAAAGCTGACCTCCTGGCCGTCATTCGCCAGCCCGATTCCGCCCACGAGCCCATTTGCGTCCACCCGCAGAGTCCACATCGCGTTGATGCGACCTGCCTGCTGGTCGATGCTGGCCTGGGCTTGCTCTTGGACACTGGCGATGTCGTTGCCCAGGGTCGCCTGCAGTGTCTCGATCCTTGTGGCAGTGGCCGCTGTATCCGATACACGGTTGACCACCTCCATCTGGTAGGCCGATCCGCCCGCCGCATTTTGAACGACTGAGACCGAACTGGTGATGGACTCAAGCAGGCCATCCAGCTCTGCCTCTCGCTCCAGGGCCGGGATTTTATCAACCTCGTCGGAAAGCTCTGGCCACAGGTCTGACTGCTTAATCTCTCCGCTGATAAGCTTCATGATGACGGTCGGATCGTTATCCGTCGTTCCCTGGGCACTGAACCAAGCGGATGTGTAGTTCGCACTCCATCCCCGAACGTAGTAGTAGTACGTGGTATCAGGGGTCAGGCCTGTGTGAACAAAGGACGAGCCAATGCCAAGCAGGTTTCCAACAGAGACAATATCCCCCTCGGCCAGCGGCGTTTGAGACCAGTAGACCTGCCACTTTGCGTCCGGATAGATGCCTTTGGGCTGAATCACGATCTCGAAAGTGTGTTCATTGATCTCTACGCTGGTTGGTCGCGACACTTGCTGACCGATAGCGTCAAAGGCTACCTGCTGGGACCACGGAGAGAATAACTGGCCGTTGCGCGCGCGCAGCTGAATTTCATACCTCTGTTCGTCGCTGACGTTGTCGATCGTCAGGTTTCCTGAGGCCACGAAAGGCCCTGCCTTCATCCATGCTTCATCGCCAACCACGCGGTAACGTGCCTCTACCTGCAGAGAAGGCAGCCCCACCTGGGCTGAGAACGAGTATCCCACCCGGATTAAGGTCTTGAATGAGCCGTCAGGGTTCTGGAACGCAGCCGACTGATCGCCACGCACTGAGGTAATGGCAGGAATCGGGGGTGGTATCTGGTCGATCGGTATCGGACGTGTAATACCTGGGTCGAAATCTGGTGCTGACGAGAAGTCATATATATCAGTCGCCGCTGGAACCAACGTCAAGTCAGCCGTGAATTCGCCGGCATACTCAATCTTCGATACTTTGCAGTCGATAGACTCTTTGTTGAGAACGCCATACAGAACTAAGTCTCCCACCTGAACATCAATGGGATCGGATAGCGTCAGCTCCTGGGTCGCACCTACCGTGCTCGCGGTGACCAGTGATGTAGCTTGTGGGCCGTCGTAACCTCGAATTCGCACACCATAGGGGCGCGAGGTCTCATACTGGACGGTCTCATCCAACGTGATTGTCAGGCCGCTGACGGACGTTACCCGGGCCTGCCCGAGGCCGACAGAGATCACGTCGTAGGCCAGAGCAACACGGTTCCCTCGCATGACGGCGAGGTTCTCCCAGTCCATCTGAACGCGGTGGGTCTCCGGCCGGAGGATGGCCTGGCGGATGTGGTACATGCCGTGGTGGTACGCCTCGGCGGCACTGGCCACGCCCTGGGTCTGGAAGTCCTCGAAGCGCGTCGCATTGCTGGCGTTGTAGCCGTCCCGGTAGACAATGCGCTCGGCGTCGGACCAGGTGTCCGGGTCAATGTACTTCACGCGCAGGGCGTGGGGCATGTCCTGGAACTGCCGAGAGGACGAGAACCCGATGGCATTTCGCGGTGAGATCGCCTGCACCACAGGCTCGTTCGGGTTGTCCCGCACTACACCAAACAGGCCATCCTGGAGCGCGAACGAGGCCTGGCCGGTGGAGGCGATGGCCTTCGCGCGCTCGAATAGCGTCTCGCTGGCGTCGTGCACCCAGTGGTAGCTGAGGCCTTGGATCCCGCAAAACAGCGCCCACTCTCGAATGCTCTCGATGTCGATCTGCCCGTCACTCACCGGGCGCCCGACTTGCTCGCCGGTGAGGGCGTCGAGATAGGCCCATGCTGGATTGCTGGTCGCCTGCAGTGAAAACGAGGAACCATTGTAGACACGCAGAACCGCCTGAGTCTTCACGTTAAGCTGATCAATGACACCGTTCAGCTGATCGGTAGCGCGGACCCTCAGGCCCATGAGGACGTGATTACCTTTGTAAGAAGGGCCGCCCTGGACAGAGCGAAGCACCGCCCATTGGCAATCGGTATACACCGCCTGGACGCCGCCGTGGCTCGATCTGACCCTTGTCAGCCGGACATCATATTGCCCGACAGGGACGCTCCACCGACGATTCAGACGATACGTATCCTTGGTGCCTTTGCCTCCACCAACGAGCCAGTTTGCATCATGGACCTGCCAGGTAGTTGCCCCCTTGCGGCGATACTCAATTTTGAATTCAACCTTGAGGCCAGATCGTGTGCCGTTGTCATTGATGCAGAAGAAGCCTTGAGGGAACACGATATCAAGGCTTATCTCTTTCGTGTTTGGGGCCGTGGTTCTGGCGGCGCTGACTCCATCCGATACCCATACATCGTTGTCATAGTCCCGGTTGGGGTTAAGTGCTACACCCACAGCCTCTTCATCAATATCTGCGTAGTCGAGCTCAATGCTGTCGGCTGTGCCGATCTCCCACTCCACGTCCTCATAATCGGAGATGTTGGTTTCTCCAATGCGGATGGCGTTGCCAATGTCTGTGTTCTGGTTGAGCACAGGGTAGCCCTTGCCAACGCGATGACCGGCTACTTCCAGGGGGCCATATCCCAGGCACAGCACCATTCGCAGGTATTGGTCGTTGCCGGCGATCTCTGTAATAGGGTTCGCAGCAAGCTTTGGATACCAACGTGGGTTTCCATAGACGCGGGGGACGACGCCGTACGGGTCGGCCTGGTTGCGAGTGCCCGTCAACGATTGACGGACATTGGGCGACGGCACGGCGCCGGCCGGCTCCGGCGATGCCGGAGGGATCAGGGAGTTGACTGCCAGGTTTCCAGCAATAGTCACTGCGGCGCTAGCTGCAGCGCCCGCCAATGCGCCTGTTGTTGTTCCCACTCCGCCGAAGGCCGCTGCCGCCGCGCCCCCGGTGTAGGCGGCGAGCACAGCCACTGCAATGATGGCCACAGCGCGACCGATATCATCCTCGGGGTTGGCGTACAGGGTGACCACGCCGTCGGCAGGCAGAGGCGTGCTCCAGTCCTCGCGAGACCACACCTCACCGTCGACCTGGGCGAAAACGTTCGCCGGCAGATCGCCAAAGGTTTCGTACAGCGTCGCGCCGTCCGGAATTTCGGCGCTGTAGCATTCACTCCGCATGGGGTGCGGACGGGCGACAATCGTTGTCATACCGGTAAAATCCTTCGATACGTGAGCGCCAATAAGGGCGGGTGTATTGCTCGATGCAGGCGTCTTTCTGGCGGGTCGTGTGGAGCATCCACCCCGGCGCGATGACCAGGCCGATGTGGTTTGGGCGTCCATCAACGTTGAACAACACGGCGTCCCAGGGGTCCGGGTTGGCCACTCTGCGCCAATCCACCAATCCACCCTGGATCATGGCCGCGGTGACCGGCGTCATAGTGTCGGTGTAGCCAACATGCTCTGGGATCTCGATGGCCAGTCGATCGGTGTAGACGAGGCGCAGGAGGCCGTAACAGTCATATCTCGGGCCACGGCCACCCGACTGAAAGGGCAGCCCGATGTACTCGCTGACGTCGAGCATCAGAACAGTCCGGGGGCAAGGCCAGGGTTGAAGATGTCAGCGACGGCGGGCTCGTTGAGGATGTCCATGGAGTAGCCGATGGAGAGAGTCACAACGTCCACGCCGATATCCGAGTTAAGAAGTGAGAAGTCGAGCGGGCCGATTTCCGGCGTAACCACGCCACCTTGTACGCGAACGATGTCCAGGCGTACGCCGGGCGGAGAGTCCACGCTGCGAAGCAGATCGACCAGTGTCCGATCGACGTTGTCGACCCTCATCTCAACGGTGGGGATTCGCTCTTCGGTGTCTGAGGGCAAGGTCAGCTCGAAGGGCAGGCCGATATAGGTCTGCCCATTGAACTGGATGTTCTCGGTGTTGTTGACGATGCGCGCAGGCTCAGACATCTGGGCGTGCGTGAACTGGACACAGGCCAGCATCACGGCGCCACTGTTCTGAGCGAACAGCTCTCTCATCGTATCGGCAGAGATAGAACGAACGGCCACGGCGATCTCCGGGCAAAAGAAAACCCGCCGAGGCGGGCTAGGGTTGAATCTCAAGGGTTAGAGATAGGCGGTAGTGTGTCGCCCCGGCGCCAACCGGTGCCAACTGGTAAGGCGGATCGCCTTTCAGCAGCACCGATACCGTTGCCCCGGTCCGTGGGTGTGGGATATCAAAGGGCAGGGCGCCGGCGGCAATTTCGTCGGAGTAAAACGCCTCGAACGTCGGGATTTGATCGAGCGTCAGATGGCACTCAAACGGCACAGTCATGGTCGCAGCGGTGAAGCGCCGCCGGGTCTTGGCCGGGCCGCTATCCATCGGGGACCGCAGCACCTGGCTCTGCGGAGCCTCGTTGTAATTGGCCGCGAGCGTTTTCTGAGGGAGGGAGGCAGGCCAGGTGGGCATTATAAGGGCCTCCGCTTCTGTCGATAGTTGCGGGACATGGTCGAATCCATGGTGCCGTCATTGAACATGCTCTTGACCTCGTCGCGTATCAGGATGCGGATTTGCCGCCGGCCATCGGAGCTTCGGCTTTCTTGCACCTCCGGCTGCGCGCCGCCTTGTCGCTGATCGATCACCTGGACGACGGTGTCGCTGATGGCCGTTGGCGAGCCTCCCACTAGGCCTCCATTGGAATAGCCGGGCATGTTGTTGAGGCGCTCGAGCATAGGCAGTACGCCTGGCCGTTTCACCACTTCTCGGCGGACAACAAACTCTTCACCATGAACTACGCCTTTCGGTTCGTACTTGCCGCCAGGGCCTGTCCATCCACCCTCCGCAAAGCCCTGGAAGCTGCCAGCGCTCGACGAGCCGTATGAAGCTCCAAATGCGCTCCCGCCTGACGCGCTACCGAAAGCGCTGCCGATCAAGCCGCCCCAGTCAAAGCCTGAGATTGCCTCGACTGCGGGCTCGGTGATGTTCTTGCGAACCGTCAGGCGAGCGATGTCCTCGGCAATGCCCGCCAGAACATCCCGGAAACCCTCGCCGCCCACGATGGCGTCTTCGAACGCGCTGGAGAACGTGAGCCCCAGATCCCGAGTGAGGTCGTCAGTCTCCTTGACCTTCTCAGCTAGCCCGCCGGTGGCGATCTGCTCCATGAAGCCGCCGGTCAGCTCTACCGAATACTGTGTGCGTAGTCGCTCCTGGGCGTCTGCGAGGTTCAGCGTGTCGTCGGCTGCGGCCTTGAGATCGAGCAGATCGAGTTCCTCTCGATACCGCCGATGTGCTGCCTCAAGAGGATACAGCCGGTCAAGCAGTGTCTGCTGGGACTGCGCTAGTCGTTCCTCTTCACGAAGACGCTCGCGCTCTGCTTTGGCCAGCTCTCGCTCTGCCGCTGCCCGGTCCTTGCTACTAACGCGATCGAATGTCTGTGCTGTCGGTGGTTCAAAGCTGTCTGGCTGGTTGATCAGTTCCTGCTTGCGTTCGATGAGTTCGTCATAGCTCGCTTTCACCTCATCCATGGCGGCGAGTGCATCCTGACCCTGCGGAGAGTCAGCGCCATACATCTCGATGCGCAGCTCGAGTCGACGCTTGTCGTCGAAGACCCGACTTAGCTCATCATCAATGCCTATGATGGACCGCTTGAGGTCGTTCTCGCGGAAGTAGTCCATGAAGGCGCTGAAGCCATTCGATACGTTTTCGATGGCCCAGCTAATTCCCTCAAGGGACGACTTCATCATGTCGTCAAACTGGCTGACAGCGCGGGCGGTCTCGACCGTAAGCTGTTGCTCCAGGCTATGAAACTCGTTCCGTACATTCTTGAGTCTTTGCACATTGAGCGCTGATAGCACCTTCCCTGTACGATCGGCCTCATCGCCAAGCCGCCGAAGCGCTTCACCATTGTCCTGAAGAAGTGGGATCAGCTCTGTCGCATCGCTGGCGAGCGCCTCCATGTAGAAGGTCATCTCGGAGGCGGAAAGGTTGGCCCGATCCAAGGCGTTGTAGATCGCCTGCAGAGCATCCGGACCTGACATGTTGGCGAGAGCCTCGGCAGTCAGGCCGACCTGGGGCGCGATGTTCTCGAAGAAATCTGCGAATTCACCGCCACCCGTTTGCAGGAAGTCACCGACACGGTCCTGAACGTCTCGAATTATGTCTGCGACCTTTCCTTGCTCAAGGTTGTACTCGCGGGCCGCGTAAGACAGACGCTGAAACTGTTCGACGCCTGAATTTGAGATGCGCGCCATGCGCTCGATCTCGACTGCGGCGTCTGAAGCTTGTCTCGAGACTGCCGCAAAGATCCCTGTGCCGACCGTGAGCCCAGCCATCGCACCTGAGGCTGCCGTGAGCGCAAGACCTATCTTGTTCGTCGTCGCCGCGGTCTTTGAGCCCTGGCGTTCGACCTTATCTAGGCTTTGATCGAGGCGTCGCAGCTGGCGTTCACCGCTGCGGCTGTCGATAGTGAGCTCTAGGCGTGATTCATAGGCCATCATATTCTCCGGGCACGAAAAAGCCCGCTCTAGGCGGGCTTCAATTAACTGGCGTTGGCGACTATTTCTCAGGCGGAGGCTTGTCCAGGCAGGCCCATGTGAGGGCAACGACCCACCCTACAAAGGTCCAGCCAGCAACAAAGTTCAGCACCGTAATGGCCCCTGCATGGCGCATGCTCCTCGCCCCGGCGATGATGCAGGGAAGAAAGTAGACGGCTATAAACAGAGCCAGCGTTACCAGCGGGTGCAGCGGCAGAGCTTCCAGGAAGGAGTAACTGATATCCAAGTCGCTGTCTCCTGGGTGGCCTAGTCGCAGAATGGCACGTCATTCAGCAAAAACTGCCTGACCTGCTCACCTGACTGATCCCAGAGGCCGAATGTTGACGGATATGCGGTCACGAGTGTGGACTGAGATTGGTCTAGAACTTCGACTAACAAAAACACTGACTTGTCGCCCATGTTGTTGTAGCGCACCGCTATCTCCCCCTCGCCCAGGTCTGGATACAGCTGGGCATCCACACGAGCACTCGCCATCAAGAAGCCGCCAAAAATGCAGCGATCAAGCTCACCTTTGAGATCCTTGAAAACACGCTGGTAGGGCTTCTCTGTGGTGAATTCTACGGGAGTCGCCTCGTCTTTCAGCTCAAGCACGGTAGATGGCGCGCAGCCCGCCAACACAATCGCAGCTGAAGCCGCCAAGAGTGCCTTCATGCCCATTTTCCTTTTACTTCTAAGTAGGTGAAGTCCATCTCTTGGACAATCCCAATGAACTCCTCTGAGGAGCAGGGTAGCACCATCATCTGTCGTAAGGCAGCCATCTCAGACAACGGTATGGGCTGAAGGTGGCCGTGGCCGGCAGGCCTTGAAGGGGAGAGGAGGTCGAACAGATGCAGCCAGAAGGCGCAGCGCTCGTCGATCTCTGGCGGCTCAACCTGCTTTGAGAGATTGAGCGCCTTTGCGATCGTGGCGAGCTTGGTTTCTCGCCCGGCTGTTGTCAGGCGGTACTTGAGCGCTGCCGCGGCTTTTTTCCCTGCTCGGCAATGTCCTCCCTGCGGAAGTGCTCACGCCGGCGGGATTCTTGGGCCAGCTCAATGGCCAGATCATCGTTGTCGAGCAGCACGCGCGTGGCATTGGCCACCGTGAAGGGTATAGGGTCGCCGTTGCGGTCGACGACATCCTCCCATCCTCGAAGAATACCCTTCGCCAGAGCCCGCGCCTCAGCCTCCATACGCTCCGCTTGTGACTCGGGCAGGTTGGTGCGCAGGGCCTCAAGCTCCTCGCGGTATGCGGCGTTGCCTGAGCGGGCAATCAGCCACTTGGCTCCGCGCAATTCTACCCAGGCGCCACCATCGATCTTGGCGGGGTCGTTCTGCTCTGCATTGAAAGCCATCGGGAATTCCTTATACCAGCACGCGGGTGACTTTGATGGGAGTGTTTTTGGCGGTGTAGTTGAGCGACACCTGCACGATGTCCTCGTTGCCACCGTCTGGCAGCTCTCCGTCGATCTCGATTTCCGGCAAGTCGAAGGTGTAGCTGTTGCCGGCGGCATCGGTCAGAGGGAAGGACACGCCGATAGCCTCGCGGGTCACCATCTTCTTCCATTGGTTCCAGGCCGCCTTACTCCAGGCCATGGTGAGCGAGCCGGAGACGTTGGCCGACGTGGCAATCAGAGCCCCGGGGCCAGCCTTGCCGAGGCAGCGTTGCGTTTGCAGCGTGTTGTCGATGGACATGGAAAGGGCGCTGATACAGGCCTCGCCAGCCAGCGTAGCGCCGTCGACCAGGATGTCGCCCACACTGGTAGCTGAACCCATGGCAACGGTCGTCGTCTGTGGGTTCACTGTGCCAGCGGCAGTCGGATCGGTCTCGCCGTCCTCATAGCCGAGACCCATGCCGGTGAAGCTGCAGGTCACCTTGCCTTCTTCGGGGATGTCGAGCTGCATGGCGCCAATGTGCACGCCCTTGAAAGTTGAGTAGACGCCGATGTCCTTGAATGCCTTCACGATGGTGAAGGTGTGGCGGTCAGCACCAATCTCCAGCACGTCGGTCGCCCAGGTGCCGTAGAAGGCCGCCTCAAGCAGCTTGTCGAACGTGCCCGCGCTCATCTCTCCGGACAAGTCGCCGGAGTAGTCGAGGCTCGTGATGATGCCGCCGCCCTGCATGCGTGTCTCGCGGATCTCGGCAGAGACCTCGGTGGAGACGTTGGGTGTCAGGGTGTTGCCGGTGAGGCGCAGGGTGTCCCAGGTCGCCGGATCAGGCGTTTCCCCAGGCGTGGACTCGGGAGCGAGGTAGGTTGCGATCTGAGAGCCGCTGGACATGTGTTTTCTCCAGGCATGAAAAAAGCCGCTCAACGCGGCTCGGAGGTGGACGGTGGGGCGGTTTAGCCGACGCGGAAGGGCGTCGTTACGTTCAGTTGATACCAGCCGTCAGAGGGCCCTACGCGCTGCACTGAGGAGGCGAGTGTTTCGAGGTGGCCAGTACGCCAGAACTGCAGGTGCGCAGCCAGGGAGTCGGCGACTTGGTACGCCTGCCGGCTGCCCTGGTTATCTTTGGTGAACACCTGGCACATGATCAGCCCATGGCGGCGAATGCAGGGCTCGGAGCCGAGACCAGCGACGAAGCTGTCGCCGTGCTGGATGGTCAGGCGAACCCATGGCTCCTGGTTGGTGATGGCCGCATCCACGCTAGGCCCGTTAGGGTTGCCGTCGAATGCCACGGGCACACCATCCCAGGCCACCAAGCGCGACTCGATAGCGATGCGGATCTCGTCGAAGTTCATCGGTTGGCGTACTCCCTGGCGTTGTTCGCAGCGACCTGGAATACGCCCTGAGGGGCCTGCCCGGAGTGGCCGTGCTCCAGCATCTCCCCGTAGGGGGTGGTGTTGACGATGTAGAACACGTCGCCATAACGCAGTGAGGCCATGACGATGCGTGCATTGGTCAGGGTCGTCGTCCGCGACGGGTCCCGCTTTTCTGGGTCGTAGCTCTCGTCAGGGCTGTTGACCGAGAAGTTGTTGTTGGCCAGGAATCGGCTGGTGTCCTTGGGCGAACCGTAGATTACGCCGCGGACGTGGTGCTCTGACATATCGACCAGCCGTGCCAACTCTTCCTCGCGAACCTGGTCGGCGAATCCTGCGAGAGACTTGGACCATCCTCGTTTAGCCATCAGTTCCTCCTGAGCTGGATTGTCCAGGTGGCCTCAGCAGGATCCTGCCCGACGTTGATCACCAACATGCCGTCGATGGTGTCGTCGACCCTGGGTGTGGCTGGCGTCTGGTCAGCGTCCATGATCAGCTCATTCTGAAGCACGCCAGAGAGCTTCACGTCTGTGCGCTGGATGTGCTGATCGTCGACCTCTCGGATCGAGTACCCGCCGAACACGCCGCGCCCGGAGTAGGTCACAGTAGTCTCGGGATAGGTGCCCTCGACGGGGTCAAACTCGCCCGATACGACAGTGCGCGAGCCGGTGAACGTCGTCACTGCGTCAGCCAGGTCCTCGTCAAAAGCTTCGGCGATATCTGCTTGAAGCTCGTCACGTAGCCCCATAGCCATACCCCACGGTAATGCCCATCGGAATGGTCCGGTACGCTTCGATCAGCGCCAGTGCGAACTGCACGCGCTCGGGGAGGGCGGCATGCTCACCATAAGCCGTTACATCGGAGTAGCGCTTCTCGCTCTCGACGGTATCGGCCTTGACTCGCTTCTGGGTCATGACGCCCTCGGTGCGCTGGGCGTAAAGCTGCCCATCAGCTGCCGCCGCCGACAGCTCTGCCCCTGCCATGATGATTTCGTCAGGCACAGGGGTTGGTAGCTGGATGCGCTGCGACGACAGATAGGCGTTGGTCATTGCCACGAATCTGGCCTTTTCGGCGTCTGGCGCCCAGTCTGGGCCCAGCTTTCCGTCGACGTCTTCGACAGTCACGTATTGCGTCATGACAGCCTCGGTATTAGAGAGGCCCCGGAGGGCCTCGGGTTACTCGGCCGCTTTTTGTTGCGGCTGTTCGGCCTTATCGGCCGGCTTATCAGTCTTGGCGCCGGCGGATCGACCATCGACCTTCACCAGGATGCCGCGCTTGACCAGGCCAGCCAGCCCACACGCTTTGTCATCAAGGTCGGCCACCTTCTTCGGGGCGATGACTGCACCACCCACGTTCACGACGCCGAGCGTCTCGTTACGGTACTTGGCCATGATCAGACTCCGGTTGCTTTGGTGAGGGCCAGCGGCCGATAGATCGCAACACCAGAGCACTTGGCGATGCAGTCGATCACCATCTCCAGGTTGCGCTTCTCAGCGGGGAGCTGCTCGAACGGGCGCGGGATCTCGATAGAAAGGTTGTCCACGTCGCGCTCGTACATCACTGCCTCACCATTGCCTTCGGCGGCCTCAAGCTCGGTCGACGCGATCAGTGATACGCCGGGGTGGATGGACTGGAAGGCCGCCCATACGCTCTGCCACTGCCCGCCGGTGTTGACGTTCTTCGACACCAGTGCCGAACGGCGGGTCGGGGCGACCGCCAGAGTGTTCGGCGTATGGTTGTCGTAGGATTGCACCAGCACCGCGTCGTACATAGCCAGAAGGTCGTCGAGGATCTCCTGGCCGGTGGTGGCGGATGCGGACCAGCTCCCTGCGACCGCGGTGGTGCCGAGGTTGGGGTGATTGGTGAAGCCGTAGAAGCCGTGAGCGTCATCGCCGACCAAGGCCACCTTGTTGACGAGCTGGTCGATAGCGCGACGCGCGGTGCGGCCCTTGCGCTCTGGCAGATTGGTGCCCATGGCGTTAGCCAGGCGCATCTCGTCCAGGCTGTAGCCGTAAGCGTCGCCCAGGCTCTTGAGCTTCAGGGTGTCTTCCTTGCCCACGACGTCGACGCGGGGCAGGTCATCGGCATAGTTCGAGATGAACTTGGCCATGCCCACTTCGTCGTATGTGCGGTAGGTAAAGGACTCGGCCCATTCCGGCACTTCGGTGGACACCGGTACCAGTTGAAGGCCAGTCAGGTTGGGGGTCTGGACTTCGTAAATGCGTGACTTCACGTAGTCGAGCTGGCGAGCCAGGAAGATCCCCTGGTCTTCTCGCTCAATGCCGAGGCGGTCGCCGGCATCCATCACCGCCGCAAGGTCGGCAGCGTCATAATGCATGTGCTGTTTCATCGGTTTCAATCCTTATGCGGTCGGGGAGTGGAGTTCGACAAGGGCCAGGACGGCGCCGTCACCCATGGTTTCGGCACCTGACCGGAATACGGCGTTCGGGTAGGCGGTGCCGGCGGAGGCGTCCTGCACTTCACCAGCAGCGTTGAATTCGACGGCGCCGCCGTCGGTAACGGAGCCGGCATCCACCACCACGCACCAGACAAGGCCGCGTGTCATCACAGATACGTCGTCATACTGTGCGTACTTGTCGATCTTGGTGTGAGTGTGCAACGCCACGCCCGCAATGCGGGTTCCTGACCCCTCACTTACGGCGCCATCGGCGTCAACGCCGACCACATGGCCGAAGCGCACATCGGCGGCAGCCGGGAATGACTCGACGCGGTCGAATCCAGCGTCAGCCTTCATGCCCGCACGGGCCTTATCCATCTGGTAGATCATTGGTCATCCTCCACTTTCTCGCCGCGCAGTCGTGCGGCCATTTTCTCGCGAGCTGACGCGGCGGTGGCGCCAGGCTTGGCGTCCTCGTGCGTAAAGGTGGTTGCCTTCTTGCGCTGGTCGGCGGCGTCGTCCCGGCGCTTGTTGGCATCGGCGCGTGCTAGGTCATAAGCGGCGTCGATATAGGCCTCGGGCTTATCCTTGAGGTCCACGGCATCGCCACGCACGGCAGCGATGACGCCGGCCTTGATATCGCGGTCAGAGGCATCCTCGGCAAACTTGATTTTGTGCTCCTTGGCTACGGCTTCCAGCTCAAGGCGGGCACGAGCCTGATCGACAGCGTCTTGCTTGATCTGCTCGGCCTTACCCTCGGCTTCTTTCTTGGCCAGCTCAGCAGCATCGGCGCGGGCCTTTTCCTGCTCGAGCTTGGTGGTGGCATCGCCAAGGTCGGCGCGGGCCTGATCGTAGGCCTGAGCCACCTCGGGCGCGGCGTCGTACTCGATGCCGTTGTCGAGACGGACTTTTTTCATGGTGAATTCACCTTCATCGTCGTCGGTTGGTGTTGCGGCATCGGCCGCGTCGAGATTGAGGCGGGCATTACCGGCCCTGCCTACCGGGACAACCGCGAGATGGTTTACGCGGATGTTGGTTTGGATCGCGTCGTAACGCTCTCCGTTGTATTCGCCGGGCTTGTCGATCAGGTCGACCGAGTACCCGACAGACAGCTCTTTCCAGCCATCCTGTTTGATGACTCGTGGGTCGTGGATCACGATGTCGCTGATGACGTTCTCGCCATCCTGACGCCCTTGGGTCGTCACGGTGCCGATTTGGTGGTGCTTCACTGTCGCCGCATCGACTTTGCCGTGGTGGCCTTTGGTGATGGGCTTGTTGCGGTACGAGGACAGGGAGTCCTCGGAAAACACGTCCTCGGCGCGGCGCAGTTCACGACGAACCCCGCCTTTGCCGTCGCGGTATTCAAAAACGCCCGTGCGGGTCAGCACGGGCGAGTCTTCGAGGTAGCCGTTTTCGTCATACCGGGCCTTGAGAGGCGCTCGGTCGTAGCGATTGACTGTCATGTCAGCGTTACCTTGTCGCGTGTGGGCCATATCGGCTGGCCGTAGCAGCGGCACCTAACCGCAGAGCCAGGGTGGCCATCACTGGGTGGGTTCGACCACTGGTAGGTGCGCCCCTCTCGGCGCCGGTGCTCTGGGCGCTCCCGAGCATCAAGGATGCCGCGCCAGGCGTACTCTTTGACGCCGATGGCCTGCTGCCTGGCCTGGGCTAGCTGGCTGTGCAGCTTGCCCACCTGGTCGTCGGCGATGAGCTGGGCGCGCTTGACTGGCTTGTCGTAGGTTCTCTTAATGGCGGCGGCTAGATCGGTTGCCGATTGACCTTCGTTTATTGCTCGAATCACCGTGCCTTGGAGCTCTTCAACATAGCGCTCGGGGATGGACCGAATCAGCGACAGGTTCTGCGCCTCCCAAGCCCTGAGCATGTCAGTTAGCCATGGCTCATCCTTTGCGTACTGCTCGCCATACTGGGCCTTGGTCATCCGCCTGATCTGTCGAAGGCCGTGCTCGCTGATCTGCTCGGCGTAAACCGCAACGCCTATCTCGCCTGCGGACGATGGCCCGGGCAGTGCCTCGACTTCCGGCTGGTTGCTCCCAATGACTGCTGCCAGGCCAACATCTTGGACGCCTGTCACAACACCCAAGGTGGACTCGAGCAACCCGGCTAGTAGGTCGACCCAAGAACGGCCGGCGACCGGAGTGGCCGCATCATCGGGCCGGTAACGACTGGCAGACTCAACCAGACGCGGCACCTCGGGAATAAGGATCAGATTGCAGGCCTTGCCAAGCCGGCGAGCGTATTGCTTCAGCGCCTTGGCATACTGGCGTTCAATGCCGACCGGCTGCTGGAGCCTAGGCGCCATCATTTACCTCCAACCCATACAAACCATCTCGGGCCATGTGCTTTCGCATCTCATCACCGCTTACCGTTCCGTTGTCGAGGTCGATCTGACGTGTGGCGGCTTCAGCCTGAGAGGCTTGAGCGTTATTCAGTCTTGTTTCTGCCTGCTGGGCGTCAGTCGGCGTCCAAAGCGACGGCCACTTAATGCGCCACTGCCTTGAGGCGTCGATACCCGACTGTCGGGTGATCGCCTCGATCAGGCGATTGATGGCCGCCTGCGCGCACGTCTGCTGAATGCCCTCACATAGGTCGTAGAGCCCCTCCAGGTCGTTCTCGCCAGTAGCGTTCAGGCCAGCAGCAGCACGCCCAAACAGCGCCGTCACCGGGATGCCGGAATCAGCAGACACGGCCACCTGAAATTCGGCGATCAGATCCTTGATGCCGGATACGTTCTGGTCATAGACCTGATAATCATCTTCTGCATCGACGGCCACGCCATTCATCAGGCTGCGCACCTCATCCACCAGATCAACACGCTTGCGGACGAGGTGCTCTTGGCCGTTCTGGATCAGTTCGGCCAACCCCTTCATGCGATGGACGGCCTGCTGCTTGCGCTTAAGCACTTCCAGCGAAAGCGTCAACGCCTTCTCGTATCGCTCGATGGATCGGAATGGTGCGGTCGCGGCGGAGCGCCCTGACCAGGGCACCGCGGCGCCAATTCGCAGCCTGGATGGCAGCGGGTCGCCATACACCGGCAACAGTCGCGACTCGTGGACTACGAAAAAACCCGTGGAGCCACTATTGCCAGCGGTGATGGGGCGGACGTGGTAATACTCCGGCTGGCCGTAAGTCGGCTCGCTAGGGTCGTCGTAATAGCCCCCCGGCGCCACGGAGAGCTGGGGTAGCTCAATCACGCGGATCTCGGTGATCTGGCCAACACTCTCCGGCAGGGGGGCATCCAAGGTGCCGGTATCGGTCAGCAACATCAGCGCTGCACCACCATCGAGACGCGACCAGCGCAGGGCATCAGACATGTTTCCAACAAGGTCGAGGCGCTGGAGCTCATCAGTAATCACACGGTCTTCATCGCCCTCAATTTCAACGCCCCGGGACATGGCCAGGTCAGCGGGCAGGTCAATCACCCGAGCCGCAATCCCGCCCCGGGCGTACATGGTCGCCTGATCGGTGGGTGCGACCTGACGGCGGCGTCCGCCCAGCAGCGCCGAGCGATAGCCGTCCTCGTGGATGTTCGACATGGTGTCTCCTAGCTAGCCAGCGTCTTGAATCGATCGACCGGTGACTTGTTGGGTGAGTAGAGGATCATCACTGCGTCGCCCAGGTTGGGTGACTTGGTGCCTTCCGGCGCCTTGTCCACTACCACCTTGCCGGTGCCGTTGATGTGATAGGTCGGCTGCGATAGCTCGAGCGTCAGCTTCGAGAGGATCGGCAGCCGGCTGTCGATGGCGATGATGTCGTCGGGGTCGAACTCCATGCCCTCGACGACGGCCCGGTAGGTGCGCTGGAAGCGGAGCCGCAACGCCCACCAGGCCTGGGCCTTGAGGTTGGCGAAAAAGTCCTGGTTTTTGCGCTTGGGCACCATCTCGCTACCTGGATCCAGAACGCCACCGGATCCTCGGAATGGCTGTATCTGAAGCTGCGGGCGCTTCTGCTCGGCGCGCAGTTCGTTGATCACCCTCGCGTCGCCACGCACGCCAGAGCCCAGCCCGTCGGCGTCGTAGTCGAATCGGTCGCCACCGTGTCCGTCGGTCAGATCGAAAGCGCGCTGCACCGTGCCGAATATGTCCGAACCCTTGCCCGACCATTCGTCGACCAGGTCCAGCAAGATCCCGTGCCGTCCGGCATAGGCGTTTTGGTCCTTGCCCTCGTCGGCTACGTCCAGGGCGCCGAATCTGTCGCCGTTAACGGTGATGCCAAGCTTCTTGTGGGCATCCACAGCGGCCTGCACCCAAGCCGAGGGGATCAGCACACCCTCAACAGAAGCGCTGTAGTTGATGTCGATCTCTTGAGCGATCGTCACCGGATCCAGCTCGGCCACCTGCTTGTCGTACCAGGCCTGATCCTTACGCGGATCGTCACGCCAGTGAAAAGTGAAGACCGGGATCTTTCCGCTGTGCCGGCGCTGGGCGAACGGGTTGCCCATGCCGTTCGGCGTGGAGATGTCCTGTCGGCAGTTGGTGGTCGCCGATAACGAGGCGTCCACCAGATGCGGGCGCTCAAGGAAGGCCGACTCATCGACGATGTAGAAGCCCGCTCGGTCGCCCCGACCGATGCCATCGCCTGACTCACCTGTCATTACCGACTCGGTCTCTGGGAACAGGATCCGCATGTGAGGGGCGTGCTGCTTGCGGCTCCATCCGCCCCTGAACTCGCGGGGGAGCATGCCCATGAAGGTGCGGGCCTTCTCGAACAGCGACTTCGGTGAGCCGATCTTGTCGACGTACTCCTCCTTACGGGAGCCGAAGCCGACCGCCATACCCTGACGATGCAGGCATACCGTGCAGCCCAGGCCGATGGTCAGCCAGGACATACCCATGTCGCGTGTCTTCTCGGTGATCCCCGGTTCCTGGCGCGTCCAGCGCTCCATGAACCACTCGACCCACTCCTCTTGTTTCGGGAACAGCAGGAACGGAATGCTGGCCGGCAGGCCGCGCTCGGGGTTCCTGGGGTCGTAGGTCATGCCCCAATCGATGATGAACTGTGCCGGGTGATCGCGGTAATAGGCCTTGAGCGCCGGGATGCATTCCGGCGCCTCGCGGATCCGTTGCAGCCGCTCGGCCCGCCACTCGAACACCTGAACGTAGTCAGGATTGCGGAAGTCGAACGGGAAAGGTATCGGCATCAGTCGCCCATCATGTCGCGGTACAGGCGCGCCGCCTCCTGCGGGTCATCGGTGGTGATGCCCACGGTCTCGATCGGGCCGCCGTTCTTGCCGGTGATCTCCTGGCGCTCACGCCAAGCCTGCACGTCGACGTGTTTCCCAAGGAGTTCTAGATTCTTCACCTTGTCCGGCCATTTGATCTTCTTGAGTAGGCCGACCTGCTCGCGCGTGTCGCCGTTGTGCTCCCATAGTTCGCTGACATCTAGGCCTGAGAGAGTGCGGCGCCAGGCCATCGGCCACTCGCGAATCGGGAGGATGCTGCCGTCGTCGGCCAGGATGTCGAGCACGTCCATCTGATCGATCTCGACCAGGCGGTGAAGCACGTAGTCAGCGTCGATCTTGGTACGCTCCGAGCGCTCCGCTCTCGCCTCATTAACGGCATCCCAAACGTGGCGCATGCTGGGAGGACAAGATTCCCTACTTTTCCCTACCCAGAGCGGCGCCTTCTTCTCGGCCGTGGACTTCGCGAATCCAGCGCGCAGCGCCGCCTTGGTGGCGTTGAGGTCGATCAGATACTCATCACGGAATCGAGACTGCCGAGGCGTCAGCTCGACCGCCCTGCGTGCAGTCCTGCTATTCATGGAGTATCTCCAGCAAATTGATGCGCGGAACGGCACAGTATTGATTACAGAAAGCTGCTACTTTTTGCTGAGGAGTGAGGAAGTCCGCAACCGGAAAAGGAATCCATATGAGCGTATTGCTAGTCACTTACGACTTGAACAACGAGACAAAGCGCCCTCCTATCGTCCAAGACATCAAGAAACTAGGGCAGTCTTGGGCACGACTATCGGAGTCAAGCTATGCCATTGATACTCACCTCACTCCCCAGCAGGTTTATAACCAACTGGATAAGCACACAGACAGCGATGACCAAATTGCTGTCATCACCCTCAAAAAGCCTTGGTACGGCTACCACGCGCGGGATGTGGTCAATTGGCTTGAAGCAAGGCTTAACTACTAACCTCTAGCGTCAATCTCCTCACTCCCTTTCCAGACAATTACCCGTTCAAATGCGGTTGCCGGCAACGGCTGAGCGAAGCTTTGATAACCCGACAATCTACTTTCCAGCCACCAGTGTTTTCACGGCGTCCATGAAGGTGTTGGGCTGCTGGCCGGCGGTGATTCTCCCCATCTTCTGGTACAAGCGGCACAGCGGCTCTTCACGTAGCTGTGCAGTGCGGAGTCGATACCATGTCTTGGTGTTGTACAGGCGGCGCCAGGGGCGTTCCTTCATGGTCACCTCGCAGGCGTGCCATCCAGGTAGGTGGTAGGGGGATCGTCGAGGTCAGCCTCGTCCGCCAGGGCTTGGATCAGCAGGGCCAGTAGTTCGTTGGTCCGTCTCTGCTTCAGAAGTATCTCGCGGAGTAACGAGTTGCTTGGCTCGCTCATGGGCGACAGCCCTCCACTTCTTTATGCGCTCACGTCGAGCGGCACAGCCTGAACATGGCATGGTGACCTCATCGAATAGGGACCGCCTGAGCTTTCTCAGGCGGCTGGTACGGAGTGCAGCGCTTCACAGCGTCCGCCCTTGGTAGGTGGGGACCACCTCCGGGTGCTGCAGGGTGTTTAGCGCGCTGAGCTAGGGCCTGGACGCGTACGGAGCGACCACTAAGCTCAAGCGTCTTACATCGGCTTTGGGCATTGGCTTGCATCTAAACCGTTGATATACCGATGAATGTGTTTTTGCCACAGGTTCGCTCTCAGCATACTCTGCGACCGCTTAAGTCGATCTGTAGGAGCGCTGGAGGTGGATAAGTACTTGGTCGAGAGCTACCTAACCGCTAAGAGCCGGCGGGTGAGATGGGCGGTAGTAAAGCTTTCTCAGCACTACAATGAAGAATCCAGAGAGGTTGTCTCGCGGCATGTCCTCGAGGAAGAAGCTCGTGCAGAAGCTGCAGCCCTATCTTTTAACTCACCGCCTGCCAGATAAAATCCTCGGGCAGCCCCTTCAATTGCGAGGTCGCTCCAGAATGCCCGCCAGATTTCAGGTTCGCTCAGTGCTCACCGATCCCGATAGCAAGAAGGTCGACTATTGGCAGGTTGTAGATACCCACCTGGACGATGACGTGATTGCTTCCCACCATGATTGCGAGGCCGCTGAGCGAGAAGCTGAGAAGCGTAATCGCGATTGCGATTCTGACTGATTGCTGTCGAACTCACCTCGTCTTGATCGCGTTCATGAACATGCGGGGCTGCTGCGACTGTTGCCGCTGGCGGCTGCCGAGGAAGAACCCCATCACGCTGCTGACCAGGCCTGCGGCAATGCCCGTCACCGCGATGTCGGCATACCGCTCACCGGTGGGCGTCAGCTCCACGAACGTCACCGCGCCGATGTAGGCGAACACTGCGACGATCACTAGGGTGCCGAGCAGATACACGAAGTTGCGGGCCAGCCAACCGGCGTTATCAGCCTGAAGCGTGGCGACTTGCATCGCCCTGGCATCCTGACGGTCATGCAGATAGAGGCGCGTCAGCTCGATGTCGAGTTCGCGCAGCTTGATCTTGGCCGCCTGTGGGTCAGCTTGCACCTTGCTCACTACCGCTTGCGGCGCGACTTGAGCGCCCAAAGCATCAGCGACGCGCTTACCCAGAGCAGCACCGACCAGCCCACCAGCACCAGGTACAACGGCATTGCCAGCCGCTGTAGCGGCAACCTGCGCCATGCCAGGGGCAGCCTCTTTGAGCGCTTGGCCCACGCTCGGTGCGATCTCGGATAGGAATCCACCAACGTCGCTCCAATTCATCACCGGTTCTCCAGGCGCGACACCCGGGCACCCAGGGCATCGATTCGGCTGTTGATCTGATCGCGGTACATAGCCGCGTCGTTGATCGTCATGTAGTCGTTGCCGACCTCACGCAGATCTGCACGAAGCTGTTCGGTCAATGTGATCAGCTGGGATATACGCTCGTCCTGGCGCGCTGATGTCTCGATCAGGGTTAGGGTGGTGTTGCCTGACCAGGCGAGCAGGCCGACGACGAGGGCTAAGAGCACGGTTTGGACGTGTCTCTCGAGAATAGGCTTGGCCTTCAAGGCAGTATCGGGACTCGTTTGTGACATCCCGCCTCCTGGGTGGGCCTGCGTAGACAATACGGGTTTACGGCTTTGAAACTCTGACGGTCTCGTCAAGCCAGCGAAACTGGACGCTCTCAGGCGTCAGGAATAACTCGCGCTCAGCCTTGCGGCGTCGGGTCAGCCCAGCCAGTACGCGACCACCGGCCTTGTTCCAGCGCGGCAGCTCGTCCGCGGCGCCACGGTAGTCGCCGGTATTAAGCTTGCGCAGGAGGGTAGAGGTCTCGAGAGCTGTAGGGCCGACGTTGTAGGTGAACGAGACCAGGGCGTCGAACTGGTTCTGGTTGAGCGGTACAACCACCAGGCGCTCGACGTCATCTTCGAACCGGGCAACGTCATGACGGAGGAAGGCGAATGCCTCATCCTCGGTGATCGTGTCGCCGGGCTGAACGCGGGAGCCATCGGGATAACGAGTCGTGCCGCGCCCGATGGTCCAGGGATGGCCGCCAGTACCGGGATCGGGGTATGCCTCAAGCTCAAGCCCCTCGAACTCGGCGACCAGGTTCAGTCCGCGCTGGCTGGTCTTCATGGCGACACCTCGGGGGAATAAAACAGCCCGCAGGAACGGGCAAAGACACCAGGTGGCGGCGTCATCACGGAAAAGGGTGCCGCCCGACCAGGGCGAGGGAAGGCTCGCAGGGCGGCATAACGAACTACGCCCCGGCGGGAGGCCAGGGCGCAGGAAAGAACAAGTCTGTCTGAACTAACGGATCGAGTATCAAGGACGGTATGCGGTTACTAACTTCGAGGGATCATTGAGTCGAGCAACAGCCTGCTGCGCCGAATGAAGAGTTTAGAATCACACCTCATTCGAGGAGTAGACCTCCACGCGATCTCGCCCGTTTCTTTTAGCTTGATACATAGCAATATCAGCTTCTCTTAATAGTCGGGAGAGGCTCGAAGCGTCCTGTCCATTCGTGCCAGAAATTCCAAAGCTTGCAGTGACAGTAATGGAAAAATCTTTGTAATTAATAGGTGAGCTTTTGAGATTTTCTCGTAACCTATCAGCCAATAATAAAGCTTCGTCTGTAGACGCCCCAGGCACCGCAAGGGCAAATTCTTCGCCTCCAAAACGACAAATGATGTCTGACGAACGCGTTAGGCTTTTCAGGCGCTGAGCAGCAGCATGCAAGACATGGTCTCCTGCTGGGTGACCATAGGTATCATTAACAGCCTTGAAGCTATCCAGATCAATCATTACTAGAGAAAACGGAGCATTATCACAACTGGATGCAAGTGCGTTGTCGCACTCAGCTAGAAAGGATCGGCGATTAGGAAGGTGGGTCAGCTCATCCTGTAATGCGAGCCTTTGTGCAGCCTTTTTAGATACACGAAGCTTCTCCTCAAGGTCCTTCTGCGCAGTAATGTCGATGGCTATTTCGATGCGAACCAGTCGGCCGTCAGGCCACACGGTTGCAATATCTCGGCATTGATACCACCGGTTATCTCTAGTGTTTCTAAACTCCCACACAACTGGATCGAGCGAGGGCTTGCTCCCTGGCGCTATCAGAGAATTCGTGCAGAAATTGCACGGACCAACTTGGTCTTCTTGTAAATATTGCCAGCACTTTTTACCTGAAGGCTCTCCAAATTTACTTTGGAGTGCTTTGTTGACGAAGATAAGTTCGTGGGTATCTAGATCGCTGACGTAAATGAGCGCATCAAGACTCTGGAAAATACAGCGTATCTCGTTCTCGCTGAGCTGATCTTCGTTTTTAGCAGATTCCCGCATGGCTCATCCCGGCATCAGTCTCTTTGACTTCTGTCTATATTGTACAACTTTCTTCACATTCGTATTAGTTTTTCGTGAAGAATGCAGAATAGTGTCGAGCTGGTGTATTGGCTAAGAGTACAATGCCCATGGCCTTCGGTATGAGGCAGAAGTATGTCGTTGTTTGAGCGGCCTGAGTAGCTAACCTATCGTGCAACTTAGTGAAATACGAAAAAACCCCGCCGGAGAGGGCGAGGCTTTGATATGTGCTAGCTGTTTGGGTGTACGCCGTCCAGCTTAAAGATAAGCTACAACATCGGGGCTTAGAAATCCAGCACTTTATGCAGCCTTTCTGATGTTTCTCACCATATCGCCGATCGTCTCGCTGATTGGCTCCATGGCTTCGCCCTCCCAGTGGTTGATCGACGCCTGGATCACGGACCACACCGGCATCCAGTCTTGATGCCACTTTCGGGTGTTGATTGCCACGCCGTACCAGTCGGCCATCATGGCGCCGATGCGCTCAGGAACCCATGCCGGCTGCTCGTTCGAAAGGTTGCGCTGCCGCTCAAGCAGCGCGACGTGGACCAGGTAGTGGACTCGCTCTTTCTTCGCAGGGCGCCAGGCTCGGCCATCGCCCCAGTTCGGGATACTGGCGATCACCTTGCCCTCGACGGCTCCCACAGCGTCATCTAGGTAGGCATTGGCCTGTTCCGTCGAGGGATGGCACAGCACATGCCCGATGGCGGCCAGCGTGGGTTGCTCGCGCTCCAAGCGGCAGATGCGTGCATAAACAGGCCCGTACTCGATGCCGTGTGCAGCGCCGGTGCCCCCTTTCTTGGTGAACTGCACGCCGCCACCGCTTTCCAGCTCCTCGAGGATGGGGCCCATCTGAGAGCGAACACCGGTATCGAGTGCCATGGCCCATGCCAGTTTCGGATCAGTCGTAATCATGCCGCGCTCTCCCGTTTTGCTCGTGCCTTGGCTTCGCTCGCCGTGCTGTGTTCGCTGATGCTTTGAAACCCTCGCCAGAGGGTGTAGCGGTCGACGCCGCCGTGAGTTGTCCTGCAGATCACGAACTCGCCGCTCTGTATCGAGTAGGCGCTTTTCCGTGACCACTTCACGACCGGCGTCTCGGGTCGTTGTGGTAGCGTCGATCTGGTGGACGCTCGCTCTGCTTGTCGCTCACTCGAAAACCTCCTCTGACCAGCCGCCGCCATCCTTCTTGCGGCGCTTCATGACCGCGATAAACCGGAAGGGGTAGAGGTCGGCGGCAATCTTGATCTTTGCTCGGGCATCGTCCCGCCAGAAGCCTTTGACCTCGTGACACTCCATCAGCCCATCAGCTCGCATTACCGCGAAGTCGGGTGAGTAGAAGGTGTTGTCAGCTAGGCGCAACTTAAGGCCTTCGAATCGGTACCAGGCGATCTCTCCGGCGACGCGCTTCTGCTCGAGCAGGGCGGCATAGGCCGCCTCTGTTTGGTTCATCTTTCCGGCCTTCATGCGGCCCAGGGCGAGGTCCCTCATCAGTCCTCCCCATCCATCTCGTGGAAGCCTTGGTGGATTAGCTCGTCTGCTACTGCATCCGCTGCTGCCTCGTATTCCTTAACCGCTTGCTCGCACTCCGCTAGGTGTGTCCCGCCGCGGAAAATGGACTCGATGCGTTCTACCTCGGCCTTTGCTTTGGCCAGCCTGCGTCCGGCTGGACTTGAGATGGTCATCATTTGGCATCCTCCTTGGCGGCGATGAACTCGAGGGCGTCAGCCAGGGCGCCGACGATGGGCTCGTCTGTGAAGTGGTCGAGGCCACGGTTGATGGTGTCGGTCAGCCACCCTGGCTGCCGGGCCTGCATCTCAGGGCTGGCATGGATCGCCTGATGGCACACCCGGCAGACGGGCATGGAGAAGCTGTCCGGGGCTGTGGTGGCCATGCCAGACAGGCCCCAGTGAAGGCCGATCACGTGATGCGCGTCAGTGGCGCGGCCATCGCACACACAGCAGCGCAGGGAGCGGACAAACGCCAGGTAACGCTCACTACGCCACCGGGTGTCGGTCGACGCCTTCCGTGCTGCCTTGCGGCGCTTCTGCATTGGTTTGCGAGCCATCGGCGCACTGTTGCGGAGTGGCGTCTTACGTTGGAGGGCTGAGCGCTTCATGAGCCCCTCCTATCGATCCTGTCCAACAGCTCTTGGATGGACTCACGGGCCCGGCGCTTGTCCTCGCGCTGGGCCCATACCAGGGAGGCGCAGGCGCCAAGGCAGGCAATGATCCCAAAGGCAAATAAAGCGTGAGTGCCGGTCATGCGGCCTCCCGGTATTCGTCGTAGACCTTCAGTGCTGGCTCGCTCCACGCCACGTCGAGCTCTACGCCGGTGGAGTAGAGAAACTCGATGAAGGCGGCGGCCTCGGCCTTGCGGAACTTGGTGGTGGTCGGCCGGACGTAGACCGGCTCCTTGGTCTTCCAGTCCCAGACCCGCTCGCCCGGCTTGGCCAGTGGCGTGCCTTGCTCCTCCATCTCCTGGGCGAACTGGTTGACCAGGACCGCTTTCACGCCGTCGAACGAGTAGCCGCGGAAGGCCTGGCGATGAATGTCGGTGATCATGGCGTGGAACTTAGCGTTCTGGCTCAGGACGCGCCCGGGCCGACGCAGGACCAGCTCCACCGGCCCGGCCTCGAGACCCTTGCTCGCCATCCGCCCGGCCATGCCCAGCACGCCCTGGAGGTCGCGAAGGGACTCGATGCGGTAGGAGTGCTCATTGCTCATGCCGCGCCCTCCGCGATTACACTGTGTCCGAGTTCGATGTCGCGGTCATGCCATCCGGCTTTGAACCAGGCGACGAGATGTGGTGATAGGTTGGCCGGCGCGTGGCAGCCTTCCTTCTGGTCGCGGGCATGCCGCCCTTTCCGGTACTGGTGCCAAGGGTCTGATCGCAGCGGATGAGCCCGGTTGAACTGGCGCCGCTCGACGTCCCGGATCCCCAGGCCCGCGGCCTTGCCTTCGATCGAGGCCCGGGAGCGCTTCAGCAGGGCCGCGATGACAGGTACCGGGGTGAACTCCTCGTACATTTCACGCAGCTTCTGCTCCTCCTCCTCAGTCCAGGCGCGGGGGCTCATGACCGCACCCCCGCCATATGCTTCTCAGCCTGCTCCAGCACTTCCTGGCGGCGCCTCTCGAAGCGGTCGGCTTCCTCTTGGCGGCGCTGGCGTGCAACCTCGTCGTTGTGGTTCAGAAGGTCGCGCAGATGGGCGATGACCTTGGCGCGCTTTTCCGGGTCGTATCCGGGCTCGTCTTCCGGGCGAGTCGGCGCGGGCAGCAGATGCTTCACCTTGGGCGACTCCAGCCGGCCCTGCTTGACGGCCTCGTCAATGGCCTCCTTGCGAAGTTCCTTGCTGTCGCCGAGGGTGGGCCACCAGCGAGGCTTATCGCCCCTTGCTTTGGTTGCGGCGACCTCGCGCTCGTAGGCGGCGATGAAAGCCATCCGGGCACCCACCTTGTCGCCCAGCTCCAGCACCGGGCTGGCGGCCCCCATGGCCTTCGCGATCTCGTCGGTCCAGACCACGGTGGTGTTCTCGTCTTGCGACTCCAGCGCCTTGGCCCAGGCCTCGTTGGGCGTCAGGTGGTCATCGCTACTCGCCATGCGCTCGAGGATGGCGGCCAGGGTCAACCGGCCAGACAGCTCTGAGCGGCACCGGGCCAGAGCCTGCTCGACTTCACCGCGCTCCCGGTCCTTCAGGTCGCGGATCATCAGCGACGCGGCGGCGGGCTTGATTTCGCTGCCCAGCACCTCGGCGGTGGCGTAAAGCTGTTCCAGAAGCTGTTCGGCGTCCTGTCGTGTCAGCGGCATGGTTATTCCCCCCAGTTGCCCAGCAGGCGCTTGGCCTCGTCGGCGGCGCTGGCGTTGGCTTGCGTGCCGTCCATCTGGCGGGCACGGGTGGCGGTCATCTGATTCCCGGTTTGCATCTGCATCGCGATGTTTTCGCAGTCAGCCAGCAGCAGGCCGACGGGATGGCCCTTGGTGACGTAGTACTGCGAGTTGATGCTCAGGAAGTACGCGGCGACGCCGGGGGCAAGGTCAGCACCCACCCGGTCAACCAGCTGGCCAAGCTGCCCAGCCACCTTGGCGTTCCAGATCGGCCAGACGCCGTAGCGGCGGCGGTACGTCACGGCGTAGTTCGCCCAGGGCTTGAAGGTCTTGGCGCCCTGATCCTTCGGCCCTGGCATGTCGGCAGGGATTGCGGCACGGGGTTCGTCAGCAGGCTGATCACGCTCCACCAGATCGCCGGTCGAGGCGGGCGGCGTAGCCCCCGGCTCCAACACTGGTTCATTGGACGGTTCAGTGGATGGTTCAAAGGACGGTTCGGGTGACACTGTGTCACCCCGTTCCTGCACAGGTGTCACCCCGTTTGTGTCAGGCTGACACCCCGTTGCTGTACCAGTGTCACCCCGTTTCTTACGGGATGACGCCTTGTCACCCCGTTTGCGGGGGAGGTCAGTAATCACGATGTCGTAAACCACAGGACGCTGATCGGCGCGCTCAATGTGAGCAGCGGCGATGGCCTGATTACCCATGCGAATAACGCCCAGGGAGAGAAGGTCATTGATCTTGCGGGTGACAGTGCGACCAGACAGGCCGGTGTACTTGGCCAGTGTGGCGTTGGACGGAAAGGCGTGACGCCCGCAGTTATCTGCATGGTTGGCCAGCCCCACCAAAACAAATCGGGCACCGGCATCAGTGACGATCTCTTGGTTCATGGCCCAAGTCATTGCTTCTACGCTCATGCGGCACCTGCGATGTTGTACTGAGCCCACAGGCCGGCAATCCAATTGACGCCCTTGGGTGTGAATTTGGCCTGGCTGTAGGAGTGGCCACCGTCCTCAGTTACCCCGGTCTTGACGACGAAGCGGTCAGCGTCGATATGCCGCTGGTACGGCATCCACTCGCCGCCCAGGCGGTACATGACACGGCTGTCTTGCAGGAAGGCGCGGAACTCGCGCTCGTTGGCCTGGAGCAGCTTGGCGACCTGGCGGAAACCCTTGTTGCCGGAGTCGGCGGAGACGTAGCGCTCTACAAACTCAACGGCAGGCTTGGCATGCTCAAGGGCGGCCTCAGCGCGCAGCTTGCTCTCAACCTCATCGGCCCAGGCACGGGCGGCCTCGACAGGGTGGGTGAAGTCGGGCAGGGCAGGCTTGGCCGTGCCAGTCTCGAGGTCGTACCAGCGCTTGATCACGGCAGCCCGGCGCTTGACGTCGTAGCCGGTGACCAGCACTTCGGTGTGGTAGCGATCGAGGAGGAAATGCTGTGTGTACCCGCGCGAATCCCGCTCCTCGGTGACATGACGCAAATCTGCGTCATCCCCCATTTGCTCCAACATCGTGCGAATATCTCGGATCACGTCACCGTGACGCTTCCCGGTCAGCTCCGAGATTTCGCGGCTCGACATGGTGGGCTTGATGGTTTCGATGATGTCGTTCATACTTTGATCACCTTTTGAAGTAGTGAAGCCCCGCCTCTGGTCGCCAAACCTGCGGGGCTTCGTTGCATCAGGCCTTGGCCAGTCTCGGCTCGGCCATTTCCTCTAGCTCCGCCTCAAGAGAGGTCAGGGCGTCGATCTCAGCGCGCACCGCCTTGCGGATCTCTTTGCGCTCCTGAGCACTGATTCGGTTGTCCGCCAGCGCGTCACGTACTGTTTGCGCCACTGTTCCGGCTGCGACCTGATGGTTGATCACCAGGTCAAACAGGGTGGCGTCGTCGTCTCTGGCGCCTTTCTGAATCGCCACCATCCCCATCTGATCGAGAAGCGGCTGCACTAGGCGGGCATCGCGAGCAAAGCGGATCAGCTGGAAGTACTTGCTCAGGGATAGAGGGCGCCCATTGTTTGGGTTGAGCTGTGCGGACAAGCAGTTGTAGGTCATGCCCAAATCCCCAGCGAGGCGTTCCAGCCCGTACTCCTTCGCCACTTCCTGAATCGATGCTGTGAATTTATCCATGTGTTGAACTCTGCTCTGTTCTCGATCCTGTCGGCGGTGACAGGGCGGGGTTAATCTATGGGTGTGGTTAGGCGGCAGCGCCAAAGACCTGGGGGCAAAGCTGCGCTGCTTTGAACTCACCCCCTGTCAGAGCCTCGGCTCGCAGGGCGACCGCAGGAGACATGCCATGCTTGCCGCGAACCCAGTTGGAGACGGCGCCCTGATTAACCTTGAGCGCCTCGGCAGCCTTTGCCTGAGTACCGAAGTGAGCGACAAGGCGCTCAAAGATCGTGTCCATAACGCTTCCTTCTATGCGAATGCTCATATACTAGAATATGGGGAAAGCCATTTGCAAGGATATGAGTGCGCGCATAATAATCGTCGCATGGAATTCAAAGACCGCATGAAAGCCGCTCGCAAAGAGGCCAAGCTCACTCAGGTGCAGCTGGCTGAACGAGTTGGTATCGACCAATCCGTTATCTCCAGTCTGGAGCGCGGGAAGTACCGTGGTTCTAGTCACACGGTGGCTATCGCTTATGCGCTCGGCGTTAGCCCTCGATGGCTTTCTAGCGGAGCGGGCGAAATGCGGGAAACCAGCAACGTTTCGACCTTGCGCCCGCGCCGTCCAGCAGAAGGCAATGCCGAACTGATTGATCACGAGATCATCGAGGGTAGCGAGCCGCTGCGACCTGACGAGGTGATGTTGCCAGTGTTCAGAGAGGTGGAGTTTGCCGCTGGCGATGGTTGCGCCACCCAAGTCATAGAGAATCACGGGGCGGAGGAGCGCTTTAGTCTGCCGCGCCTGTCGAGGGCTGGAGTGCAGCCTGAGAATGCCGCTCTCGCTATCGTCAAGGGTGACTCAATGTGCCCGGCCATCAACGATGGCGCCACTATCGGCATCGACAAGGGAAGCCGAAGCATCGTAGATGGAAAGATCTACGCCCTCGACCATGACGGCATGTTGCGCGTAAAGCGCCTCTACCGAATGCCTCTTAACCGCGTGCGCGTGGTCAGCGAGAATAGCTTGGAATATCCGGAGGAGGTGTACAGCCTTGCTGATCCGGACGCACCGAAGATCCTTGGGAGGGTTTTCTGGTGGGAGAATTTTGACTAACAACAGCTCCTGTAGGAGCTCGATGCCAGAGCCGTCTTGATAGAATTTTGCCTGGGCCAGAAATTGCAGAGTTGATTTCTAATAACTATATGATTTTCAAACACGTAGGGTAATGACGGAATGTCTGAGAAGAGAAAGGAAGCTATCATATCCTCCATTAGTGAGGTAACAATCGATCAGATCCAGGATTTCTTGGCTAGCAAATTTATTCCGCGTGTCTGTCAACTTTGTCACGGTGAGATGATGGTGCTCCCAGCCTACAAATCCCCCGAAGAGGGCGATGGCAGTGTAGAAGCTGTTGAGGATAAGCCATCTATCGCTCATTTAGTGATGCATGGGAGGCCTGATCAGCACTCCGAATTTCGCATGCCGTGCTATACCCTTGCATGCATAAGGTGCGGTGCCTTCAATCGCTTGTCTTTTGGCCCGCTACTAGAGCAGCTTGGCGCCGATCCTGACCAACCTACGGAGGATGCAGCAGGGGAGCAAGCCAGTGAGCAATAAGCCCGCTGACCCGAAAAAGCCTTCATCTGGACAAGCCACTGGAGAACGCCCAAGCTGGCTCAGTGTTGAGACCGCTTTTTGCAAGCAGGTCATGCTCTCTGCTGATTCCAACGGTGCATCATATTCGGTCATTCAATTTGTCAGACCGTCTGAGGGGGCTGCTCCGTCACGGAACTGGCAGAGTATGGTAAGCGATGGTGAAGATGCTAGCCTTGCGGACCACTTTGATGTATTTCTAAGTGACGGTGAGGTAGAGGAGCAGGGTTGTGATCAGGAGCTCCATGCTGCTACCGTTCAGGAGCGCCAAGCAGATCATGATAATGCAGCAGATATGAGTACCCAAGACCGCTATATCGACGCTCGTCTCGAGGGCATCGAGAAGAAGCTAGATGCCCGTATGGAAGCCTTGCAGCGCTTCCAGGAGCAGGCCGACGTGCGCGCCGAGAAGGCCGTAGAGCGCGTTGAAAAGGCTGTAGAGCGGGCCGAGGCAAGCAACCGATCTACTCGCTGGACCGTGATCGGCACAGGTCTTGCTGTCATTGGGTTGGTGGCGACCATCCTCTACGGCAATTTGACGGCGTTCCAGCAGACGGTGTCAGATCAGGGCGCTTGGCTGCGACAAAGCGTCGAAAGAATCGAGTCTAAAGTCGACAATCGCCCCAGCCCCGACTCGGTTGAATCGGTCACGCCCGAAAGCTAAACCAGTGGTGATCCGAAACCCGCCCTCGAGGCGGGTTTTTTTGGTGCCCGCCTGTAGCGTCCCGCCCGATAGCCGCCCATGAGGCGGTTTTTTTATGTTCTAAATCATACCGCTGCGTTCTTTTGCCCATATTCCTAACAAAAATATGAGGACGCGCATTGACAGTAAATATGCGTATGGTCATAATTTGAAGCGTGGACAGGGCAGCCGCCCACCACCGGCCACCTGGCCACGCTCTTTAACAATCTGACGTAGTAATCGCACAGCTATCCCGCATGCAGAGGCGTGAAGACCACCAGAAGAATAGGTCGGCGTCGCGGGGCATCCCCCTAAAACGGTTGGGGGCTGTAGGGCTGCTGGGGGACACCTGCCTCAGGGGCTACCGATGGCGACATCGGCGGTGCGAGAGAGACGAATTCCGGGCTTTGCCGCGGCAGAGCCCATCCGAGAGGGCTGAATGCGCAGGCTGATGCGCAAGAAGCGAGGCGGTGACGGGCTCCTAGGCCGGTGACGCGGAGCTTCTACAGTGGGCCACTAGGTAGATGGCAGGGCTCAACACCCTGTGAGTCGGGTTCGATTCCCGCACTGTATGCCGGGACCAGCTCCGGCCAGCCCTCTCGGATGACAACGGACAGGAGGAAGGCAGTGAACAATGGCACCAACTACCACCACACGATCAACCAGCTGCATGACGCACTTGATCACATAGCCCGCATGGCCAGGGCGTCAAGGACGCAGACCAAGCGGCTACGCCGAATTGCAATGCGAGCTGAAAAAGCACGCAACGGCGAGACCTTCTGCCAGGAGGAAGCGTGCAGCCTGAAGATGAAGGTCCGGTCACCAGCAAGCTACGAGGCTGAAATTCGGGTGCTCAGGCGCGAGATCACTGAGCTTAAGGGCGTGGCAACGGAGCCTACGGGCGAGGTGAAGTGATGAGTTGCTGGTCGAAACCTGAGTTGGAAAACATGCTCGAGGATGTCGTAAACGAGCTGAATCTATCTGAAAGCATGATTGAGAAGCATGGCCCGCTGGGAACTCCGCCCGCCGAATTGGTTCGCCTAGTGTTGGAAAGGAAGGATCAGGAGATCTATGCGCTAAGGCAAGGAATAGCGGTGATCTACACCGAATGAGAGCCAGCCCCGCATGAGGCCATCATGCCGCGATCCGCTGCGCAGTGCGGCCCAGCGCCCCGGCCCCGGGCCAGAGTATTGGATCATTAAAGATGGGGGCACGCTCTGAAAGTTAGGAGGTGGCTTTTTTGGTGTCATCCCTATTTGGTGTTCTGGCGGGCCATTTGTTTACAGGCCAAAGCGAAAGCCTCACAGGCTTGTTCAGCTACTTGCTCGCGATACTCGCTCGAGGTGAATGGTTTATGACACCTAACACAGATGCACAGGTGCAGGTTCGATGTGTCATGAGCATCCGGTTGAGGTTTGATTTCACCTCCGCACGCACTGCATTTGAACATTGTTTTTATCATCGCCTTAGTATCAATTTATTAATTCCCTGCGCTTCACACCATAGACCTAGATGTAAGAGGCATCAACGCGATCCGCTGCGCAGTGCGGCCCAGCGCCCCGGCAGAGGCTGACAGTATCTGCCCATCGGAGAGGGTTTGGCCGCCACACGGCTGACGAAACCCAAGCGCTTGAGGGATAACGCTTACCAACCGGCTGACTGGACGGATGCCGCGCGGATGGCGCCCTGACTGGACGCGCCGAAAATCAGCATCCGGGGCGTTGGTAGAAGTTCGCCGAGCCCTCTCCGATGCGCCCGCATCACCACCTATTCCCTGCATTGCCCGCCATCGAGCGGGCTTTTTTATTCCAGGAGGTCGCATGACCGCAGACACAGCACGACGCCGCCTCGGACTGCGGCCTCTCATCGGCGAGCACTGGGCCGACAAGATCATCACGAGCGAGCACCGCAAGCGGTGGTTGCGCAAAGAGCGCTGGCAGCGACGCAAGGCCCTGGCGGCCAAGGGTGTGACGCCGCCAATCGAGATTTGGAGGGCGGTATGACTCCCAACGACAGCTGGCTCGTCATCGCGGCGGGCCTGATCACTCTGGCCATCATCGGCGCCGCTTGGTGCGGCAGGAGGTGAGCATGAGCTACCAACGCTACGTAGATGCCCGCAGCGATGCGCAGTGGCTGATTACTGCAGCTGGCCAGCCCGACTCGCAGCCAGCAACAGACGCCATTGAGGCGGCGATCACGCATGCCGTTCACACCGGCAGCCTGGGCGATCTGGCCTACGCCCTGGAGCGAGTGGCCACCAGCGAGGGCCACAGCGGCGGCGACAACGCCTACCGGTGTGTCATCGACCTGCTGGCTGATTGGTTGCACGCCACAGGCACACAGGGGAGGGCAGCGGCATGACGTTTATGACCACCGTTGCCGGTATCCCGTGCCGGTGCCAGGTGACGCTCTACAGCCCTGGGGTACCGATGCGCACCACTGGCTCAGGGTTTGGCGATGCAGATCCACCAGAGCCGGAGGAATTCGAGTTCGACATTCTCGACCGCCGCGGTTATCCGGCGGCATGGCTCGAGGCCAAGCTCACCGACACTGACTATGACCGACTGCTCGAGGAGTACCGCAGAGAGCGGGACGCCTGGGCGGCATGAGGAGGGAAGCATGAGCGAGTGGATCAGCGTAAAGGATCGGCTGCCAGAGGCAGAAAAGCTTGTTGTGGTTTACACGCCGCCTCAGTCCGGTGATTGCCCCGAAGATATCCGCATGGAGTTCGATTGCATCGATCAAGACAGCGGGTTGTGGTTCGGGCACTCCGAGCACTACGAGCATTACTGCTGTGTCGCAAAAGGTGGGTGCGATATCAGTTGGTCAGGGCCATCTGAGGAGGCCCCGTATACACACTGGATGCCGCTGCCAGCGCCGCCAGAGGAGTAAACATCATGCGCGCACTGATTTTGATCACCGTCCTGGCACTGGCCGGCTGTAGCAGCCAGCCGATCGACCAGGAATTCGGACACCGCCACGGCTATGACGCCATGCGGTCGATGATCCAGTCCACCGGGACGATTCATCACGGGATTGACTGACGAGAAGCCCCAGCCGATGGCGGTCGGACGGGGGCGGATACCAACAGTATCGAGGAGAGGGTAGATCAATGAGCACCGAATTGGCTACACGACAGGAAGGGGCGGTTCAGGGGCCCGCGCAGCAGGTAAGCGAGTCGGCAGCAATCATCCAGGTGATCGAACGGGCGGCCATGAACCCCGACGTCGACATCGACAAGATGGAGCGCCTGCTGCAAATGCAGGAACGCGTCATGGAACGCCAGGCGGCCATGGAATACAGCGCGGCGATGGCAGCCATGCAGACGGAAATGCCTAGCATCGCTGAGCGCGGCAAGACGAACAACGGGAAGTACGCCACGCTCGAGGACATCGTCGACACAGTCCGGCCAGTGATGCAGAAGCACGGCTTCGCGGTCAGCTTCCGCGTCAAGACGGCCGACAAGGGGATCGAAGTCACGGGCGTGCTGATGCACAAGGGCGGCCATCGGGAGGAGACCGCAATGCTGCTGCCCGCCGACACCAGCGGCAACAAGAACGCCGTCCAGGCCTTCGGCTCGACCACCAGCTACGGCAAGCGGTACGTGCTATGCGCCCTCCTGAATATCACGACTCGCGGCGAAGACGACGACGGCGTGTCGGCAGCGCCTACTAAGACTGTCACGGCGTTCCAGGCTGGGCAGATCGCACAGCGCTTGGCTCAGTGTCCCGAGAAGACTCAGGCATGGTTCGCCGAGAACTATGGCGACGCCAGCCGCGTCCCGCGTGCCAAGTTCGACGGGATGATGGCGCAGCTCAACAAGATCATTCAGGAGGCTTCGAGTGGAAATTCTGACGCATAAGCAAGGCGAACCCGAATGGCTGGAAGCGCGCCTGGGGATCGTCACTATGTCCCGGCTTAAGGACCTGCTGGTCAATGGCAAGGGCCCCGGGGGATTTGGTGCCGGAGCAATCAGCTACATGCACGAACTGATCGGGGAGCGGATGACCGGCGAGCCTTCCGACGCTTTTCAGGGCAACCGCCACACCGAGCGAGGGCACGCGATGGAGCCGGTCGCCCGCGACTTGTACCGCCAGGCCACCGGCAACGAGTCCAGGGAGGTTGGCATCGTCCTCAATCACGGCGTCGGGTTCTCGCCTGACGGGCTGATCGGCGAAGACGGCGCACTCGAGATCAAGAGCAAGCTTCCCAAGCTCCAAGTGGAGGTGCTGCTGGCCGACGAGATTCCCAAGGAGCACATCGCCCAGTGCCAGGGTGGGCTGTGGGTCAGCGAGCGTGAGTGGATCGACTTCGTCAGCTACTGGCCCGGGATGCCGCTTTTCGTGAAGCGGGCATATCGCGACGAGAAGATGATCCGAACCATCGCAGAGCGCGTCGATGCGTTCTACGAGGAAATGGAAACCCGAATGGGCCGCGTACTGGCGGCATGAGGAGGAGAGCATGACCGCAGTAGCTGAGAAAGAATCGACAGAGCTGGTCACAGTGCCGTCCAAAGAGACGGCGCTTGAGGTGTTCAAAGCTGACAAGGGATTGGACCCCTACCTGGCAGCGATCCGCGAGGAGCTGGATGCATTTCTCGCCGAGCCGCCCACCTTGGATACCGCAAAGGGCCGACAAGCTTACGCCTCCATGGCGCACAAGATCGCACGCAGCAAAACGGCCATCGACAACATCGGAAAGGAGTTGGTGGCCGACCTCAAGCAGCTGCCAAAGGCCATCGATGCAGAGCGTAAGCGCTGGCGAGATCAGCTGGATGCCTGGCGCGATGAGGCGCGCGGTCCGTTGAATAAATGGGAGGCGGCAGAGGAGGCACGCAAAGCGAATCACGAAGCTGGAATCCAGCATATCAAGGATTGTGCGATGGGCCTTATTGGCGGCGAGCCCCAGCCGTATGCCCTACTTTTCCGCGAACTGGAAGAAAAGGTCGTTGTTGACGAGTCATGGGAGGAGTACGAGGCCGAGGCTCACAGAGCAAAAGCCGACGCGATGGCATCCCTGAAGGCTGCGTTCGCTGAACACCAAAAGCGAGAAGCAGAGCAGGCGGAGCTGGAGCGCCTGCGCCAAGAGCAAGCTGTCCGCGAGCAGAAGGAACGCGAGGAGCGAATTGCCCGCGAAGCCGAAGAACGTGCGCGTCGTGAAGCCGAGGCGGCCGCACAGGCAGAGCGTGACGCTGTTGCTCGCCGGGAAGCTGAGGCCAAGGCAGCGGCTGAGCGCCGTGAGCGAGAGCACCAGGAGGCAATCGAACGCCAGCGCCGGGAAGCAGAAGCAGAGCGTCAGCGCATCGAAGACGAGCACCGCCGCCGTGAGGAGCAGCGCCTGGCCGAGGAGCGTCGCCAGCAAGAAGAGCTAGCTCGACGCCAGGCTGATAAGGAGCATCGCGCCCGCATCAATCGCGCCGCCCTTGAGGCCATGATTGATGGAGGGATGCCGGAGGACTGCGCCAAGACTGCTATCACGCTCATTGCGAAAGGGCAGATACCCAGCATCACCATCAACTACTGACAGGCCCCACACCGGGGCCTTTTTTGTGGGGAGGCGGTATGGAACAGCACCAATGGAAGACCACGGAAAAACGGTATGTGAAGCGGCGTCTCGATGAGGGTGCCACCTACCAGGACATCGCGACAGAGCTGGGGCTTGGGCGTGACCAGGTATGCGGCCTTGCCAGGCGCAGTGGGTTTACCGATCCCATTCGCCAAGGGGCGTGGCGTCGGCGTGACTGGACGGACATCGATCGAACGGTGCAGGACTGCATCGAGGTCCAGTGCATGTCCATTCGTCAGGTCGTCAGCTACCTGCGGCTTCAGGGCATATCGACCTGTTATTCCAGCATCAATAACCGGGTCAAGCTGATGCCCGCTTCGGTCCAGTTTCAGGCCAGCATCAACGCGGCCCGTCGCCAAGCCAGCAACGCCTATCGAATGCGCCTGCGGATCAAGCGGGCGGCATGAATAAACGCGCCGTGCCCGGTGGCGCCAATGACCGGAGCCCAGCCCAGGCGGAGGTGGCGATATAACACCGTCAGCCACTCGGGCGCCGTCCTCCCTTGCTATCTGGTGCAAGCCAGACGTGAGTACCGCCGAAAGCGGGAGGCGTCAGGGGTGGCCGGGTGCCGCACGTGAAGCGGCAATTTCTTTTCCAGCCTCGGCACGCGCCGGGGCTTTTTCATGGGAGCACGATCATGTGGTTCAAGAATCTCCATCTCTACCGCGTTCACAGCGCTCATATCTCAAGCCTGGAGTGGCTGGAACAAGCGCTGGGCGAGCAGGCGTTGCGCCCCCTCAGTGGCAGCGAAGCACGTCGCGTTGGCTGGGTGCCCCCGGCAGGTCGCGGAAGTGATCGCCACCTGCATGAGCTTCAGAGTCATTGCCTCATGAGCATGTGCCGGCAAGAGCGGATCCTACCGGCCTCAGTGGTGCGAGAGGAAGTCGAGGAGCGAGTCGATGTGATCGAGGCGGAGGAGTGCAGAAAGCTGCGCCGCCAAGAGAAGCAGGCAATCAAGGAGCAGGTTTACGAGGAACTGTTGCCGCGGGCATTCGTGCGGACGCAGCGATTCGACGTGTGGTGGGACGTGAGCCGAAACCTGATCGGCGTGGCCACCTCGAGCCGCAAGCGTGCAGAGGAAGCCCTGGACCTGCTGCGCGAGACACTGGGCAGCCTCAAGGTCACGCCACTTTCCACTCAGACCCTTCCAATGCGCGCCATGACGACTTGGCTTCGCGATCCTGGCAGCCGACCGGCCGACATGCAGATCGGGGATCAGGTCGAGCTCAAGGCAAAAGGTGATGACGGCGTCGTGCGAGGCCGCCAAGTGGACTTGGACAGCGATGACATGCAGCACCTGCTAGAGAGCGGGCGCCAGGCAAGCAAGCTCGCCCTGGGCATCGAGGGGCGTATGACCTTCGTGCTCCACGATGACCTGGCCATCAAGGCAATTCGCTTCGATGACGCGCTGATTGATGAGGCGAACGAGGCCGATGACGGCGATGACGCTGTGGCGCGCCTCGAGACTGACTTCCTGCTGATGGCTCAGGCCTTGGGCGAAAGCGTGGATCGCGTTGTGGAGTGGATGGGCGGCGAAGCCCAGCAGTACGGCGCGGGCCACAAGGATGACCTGTTGAGGCAGGGTGCCGCATGACACCAGCCGAGTGGATCAACGACATCGAGGTCTGGGGCGAGGTCGGCGCCAGGGCTATCGAGCAGGCGCTCGCCGATCAGATGTGGAGGGAGTGGGTATGCAGCGAGTAGACAGACTGCGCGGCCTGGTGTCCGTGTACCAAGAGGTCAGGGTACGGGAGGGGCTGCCGGTGCGCTTCAGCGCCCGGCACGTCGCCGCAAGCCTCACAGCTGTCGTCAGCAACGCACGATCGGTGCGCGTTCCCGAGGCTGCTCAAGAGGCCATACGGCAGTGGCATGACGGTGGGCGCATACAGCGGGACGGTACCCTCGACGGTATACCGGCATGGAGGAAGGCGGGATGAGTGACTTCGAACACATTCGGGCCTTCTACCAGGTGCCGGCCTGCGCGGGGCGGCGCGTCACGGTGGATGGGCGGCCAGGAGTTATCGCAGAGGACCAGGGCCATTGCATCGGCGTGTTGTTCGACGCCGACAAGCCAAGCTGCATTTCCAGGTGTCACCCCACGTGGCGGGTGGAATACCACGGTCTGGGGCGTGTACGTCGCATGACGGCCAGCCAGCGTCGATACAAGCGCTATCTGGAATATGGCGATTGCTTCGAAACCTTCCTCGACTTTTGCCGTTGGGACGCGGAGCCCGACCGGAGCTGGAACGCATGAAACTGACACAGCAGCACATCAAGAAGCACCCCGAGAAGCTGGAGCGCTTCGACCGCGTGCGGATCTGGTCTGGCGAATGGCACATGTGGTGGAGGTGTAGCGCGCAGGGGTACACCGCCGATATGGACGAAGCCGGTGTGTTTGACGCCTATGACGCCTGGGAGCGCGTTGCACACTGTGGCCCAGAGAAGAAGATCAGCCTGGTGGCGGCATGATCGCAGCCATCATTCTCGGCCTGCTGATTATGGCTGGCGTTGCGCTGGTCCTGCGAGAGGCGGGGCGGGCGTACAGAGAGCAGAGAAACGGATCCGGACGATAACCGCCGCCCACTGAGGCGGCTTTCTTTTGCCGTAAAGGAGAGCTTGATCATGACACCCCTGATGCCGCCGAGCGAGGTGGCGGAACTCTTGGCCATCAGTGAGCGCAAGGTCTATGCGATCAAGCACCTGATTGGCTATGTCGCCCTGGGCGGCAACGTTAGGTTTGAGCGAGAGGCGGTCGACGCTTACATTGAGAGCTGCAAGCGCGGCCCCTCACGGGGGGAGCAACAAAAATGGGTATCACGGTTCGATACCGCGCATCTCGGAGAAGGTGGATCGTCACCGAGTCGGGTGAGCGCGGCAGATATCAACGAACGTTTGTCACGGAAAAGGAAGCAAAGCAGTTCGCAACGAAGCGAGAGGCTGAACTGAACGAGGCTCAATTCAATGGCCTCATGGGAAGGCAGGAGCGAAGAACCTTCATGGAGGGTCTTCTGCGCTGGGTCGAGGAGTATGACACGAACAGCCAGGGTGCGAGCATTCGTGCAGTCGCCCGCTGGTTCGACGAGAACGCGCAAGACGTGCTTCTTGGTCATGAGGTGCTGGATGCCGCCCGGGCGATGCAGAAGGATATGCGCAAGAGGCGGCTCAGCCAAAGCACGATCAATAACCGAACCCAGGTGGTCAAGCGAGTGCTGAGCCTTGCGTATCGGGAGTGGGATTGGCTGGATCAGCCGCTGGACGGCAAGTTGCGCAAGCCTACTCCGAAAAACGAGCGTCATGTCTACCTGACTGCGGGAGACATTCGTCGCTTGGTTGAGGCGGTGCCAGAGGATTGTCCGGAGGAGCGGCGAATCATCACGTTGGCTGCTTTGACTGGGCTGCGCCGCGGCGAACTTCTGTCGTTGGAACCAGGCAACATCCAAGGTGGTCGCATTCTGCTGCGACCAGGGCAGACCAAAAGCGGCAAGGCTCGGGTAGTGCCGCTCCCGGAAGACGGTGCGGCCTTGGTGGCCAATCTTCCGTTTGCATCTGACCCTCACCAACTGAGGAGGGCTTTTGAAGCTGCGCGACGGGCTATCAGGCGTGACGATCTGCGTTTTCATGACCTACGCCATACCTATGCCAGCCTACTGGCTGAGGCAGGAGAAGTGATGACGACGGTGCAGGCGTTACTGGGCCACAGCAGCTTGGTGGTGACCAGTCGCTACGCGCATATGTTCGACTCGCGTCTGGATCATGTGGCGGGCAGGTTGCCGAAGCTTTGCGACCAAATTGCGACCACTGAGGAGGGCGCCGAGGGACTAGGTAGCGTAAGGCATTGATATTACTGGTGCCCGGAGCCGGGCTCGAACCGGCACGGTGTTGCCACCGAGGGATTTTAAGTCCCTTGCGTCTACCAATTTCGCCATCCGGGCAACAAGATCGCCAGCCATGTGGCAATAGAGGAGGGGTGCCGTTGTACCTAATGCGGCAGGGCAACCATCAGACTTTCCAGAGTATGGGGGGTCTGAAAAGAAAAGATGGAGGCTGGAGTCGGAATCGAACCGGCGTACACGGAGTTGCAGTCCGCTGCATAACCACTCTGCCATCCAGCCTCAAGAGTCAACCATCGTATGTTGATGGAGCGGGAAACGAGATTCGAACTCGCGACCCCAACCTTGGCAAGGTTGTGCTCTACCACTGAGCTATTCCCGCCTGACTCGAGGACGTATTATACGGATAAGTCGGTGACTGTCAAACGCTTTTCCTCGAGTCGATGTTTTTATCAGAGCGAGCGAGCCAGATGGGGCCAAGCGGCCCGCAGGTACTGGATCATCGACCACAGGGTCAGAATGGCGGCAGCGTAGAGGGTTGCGACGCCCGCCTCTGCGATCAGGTGTCCAGGCGGGAAGGCCAGCAGCAACAGCAGCGCCACCATCTGCAGCGTGGTCTTGACCTTGCCGATCCATGAAACGGCAACTGAGCCTCGCTTGCCCATCTCCGCCATCCATTCACGCAGGGCCGAGATGACGATCTCTCGCCCGATGATCACCAGGGCGGGAAGTGTCAGCCAGGCTGCGTCATAGCGCTCGATCAGCAGGGCCAGCGCCACCGCCACCATCAGCTTGTCGGCCACGGGGTCGAGGAAGGCGCCGAAGGGCGTGGATTGATCCCACTTGCGTGCCAGATAACCGTCCAGCCAGTCGGTCACCGAGGCCAGTCCGAAGAGCGCCGCAGCGACCAGCATGCTGGATTCGAAAGGGAGGTAGAAAAGTACCACCAGCAGAGGAATGAAGACGATGCGTGCCAGGGTCAGAATGTTGGGAATGTTCATGGATACCGCTGTCCTTGCTGGAGGGTGCTGTAATAGGGGTCGGGGATGCGCGGTGCCCCGTCAGGGTGGTCCATTCTATCCGCGATACCTCAACTCATCCATGCAGAGCGCGGTGAATTGTGTCGGCCATGGTCGCGCTGATGCCAGGGACGCGAGCCAGCTCATCCTTGGTGGCCTGCTTGATGCCTTGCAGTCCACCGAAGAAGCGCAGGAGCTCGCGGCGGCGTTTGGGCCCGACGCCGGGGATATCCTGCAGGGTTGAGGTGCGCCTGGCCTTGTCGCGTTTTGCCCGGTGACCGGCGATGGCGAAGCGATGAGATTCATCGCGTATATGCTGGATCAGATGAAGACCGGGCGAGGTGGGGGGCAGCGCTAAGCTGCGATCGACAGTATCGACGTACAGCGTTTCAAGCCCGGCCTTGCGGGTAGTGCCCTTGGCGACGCCGAGTAGCTGGACCTGGGTAACGCCGAGGTCAGCGAGCACGTCCCGTGCCATGTTGAGCTGACCCTTGCCGCCGTCCACTACCAGAATATCGGGGAGCACCCCTTCGCCTTCCGCCAGGCGCTTGAAGCGCCGGGTCAACGCCTGCTGCATCGCCGCATAGTCATCCCCTGGCGCGATGTTCTTGATGTTGAATCGGCGATAGTCGCTCTTGCGCGGTCCGTCCTGGTCGAAGACAACACAGGAGGCCACCGTCGCTTCGCCGTGGCTGTGGCTGATGTCAAAGCACTCAAGCCGCTGGGGGGTGTGTTCAAGGTCGAGTGCCTGGCGCAAGTCTTCAAAGCGCTTGGCCAGCTGGGTCTGATTCGCCAGCTGTCCCGCCAGCTGCTGCTCGGCGTTGGTCCTGGCCAGCTCCCGCCACTGGGCGCGATGACCACGCACCTTGTCGGTCAGGCGAATGCGTCGCCCAGCATTTTCGCTGAGCGCGCTGGCGATCAGCTCCGCATCCGGTACCGGGTGACTGGTCAGCACGTCAGAAGGGATTTCCCTGGCCTGTCCGAGATAGTACTGGCTGACGAAGTCGCCCAGCAGCTGCGCTTCCCCCAGGTCCAGGTTGTTGGTGGGACTGTAGTGGCGCGCGCCCAGCAGGCGTCCCTGTCGAATAGACAGCACCGAGATGCACAGCGCGCCGGGCTGTGAGGCCAGCGCAAAGGCATCAGCGTCGCCGCTGCCAGTATCCACGACCTGGCGCTGCTGCAGGCGGCGAAGGTCTTGAAGCTGGTCTCTCAGGCGCGCGGCCTCCTCGAAATTCAGTGCCTCACTGGCGGCTTCCATTTCCTCGGTCAGCTCCTTGCTGACCGCCTCGCTGCGTCCCTCCAGGCACTGAATGGCATGCTCGATATCGCGGCGATAGTCCTCTTCGCTGATGTAGTCGACACAGGGAGCACTGCAGCGCTGGATCTGGTACTGCAGACAGGGACGAGTGCGGTGGGCGAAGACACTGTCCTCGCAATTGCGGATGCGAAACACCTTCTGCATCAAGGACAAGGTGTCTCGTACCGCGTTGCTGCTCGGATAGGGGCCGAAATACCGCCCGTCCTGGTGCCGTGTACGGGCGCGCTTGTACTCCAGCGCGGGATAGGGGTGTCGATCGCTGACAAACACAAAAGGATACGACTTGTCGTCACGCAGCAGGATGTTGTACGGCGGGCGCAGCTGCTTGATCAGGGTCTGCTCGAGCAGCAGAGCTTCCGTCTCGCTGTTGGTGACCGTGACCTGTATATCGTGGATGCGGCTCACCAGCGCCTGTGTCTTGGCATTCAAGGCGCCGCGGAAATAGCTGGCGAGACGAGGCTTGAGACGACGAGCCTTGCCAATGTACAGGGTGTTGGACTGGTCATCGTACATCCGGTAGATACCGGGCGATTCACTGACCGTCTCAAGAAAGCGTCGAGCGTCGAAGGTCATAGGCGAGCGTGGCGTGTTCCGTTGGCGTAGCATCGTCGAGCCATGCTACCAGAGCAATGAGCACGCTGCGTCAATTGCTGCGCACCAGGTTGTCGGTGCAGGAGGGCAAGAATCCAGGCAAACGTCTTGAGGAAGCGGAGGGCGCTATCAGCAAGAAGGACGGCCTAGGGAACGTGGGGACGACATGCTGCATTGGTTGGGGCTGGGGCTGAAACAGAAAAGAAAAAGAGAAGGGACGTTCGACAGACCGTCACAGGGTACGCGCGCCGACATCTGATGGCAGATGAGAGGGGTCGGCGCGCCGCCATGGCGTCAGTCTTCCTTGAAGCCCTCGACCAGCCCGTGTCGCAGGCCCAGGTGAGTCAACGCCACATCGGAGTTGACCCCGAGCTTTTCGAAAATGCGATAGCGGTAGGTGTTGACCGTCTTGGGGCTTAAGAACATGCGATCCGCAATGTCGGCAACACGCTGGGCGTTGACAATCATCATGGCCACTTGTAGCTCGCGCTGGGACAGCTGATCAAAGGGGTTTTCTTCGTGATCGATGCGTGACAGCACCAGCCGCTGGGCGATCTCCGGGCTGACAAAGCGCTGGCCGGCAAATACCGCGCGGATAGCCTTCACCATTTCGTCATGCTGGGAGCCCTTGCTGATAAACCCATGGGCACCGGCTTCCAGCAGGCGCTGGGCAAAGGCCTCTTCGATAAAGGCGGTCAGCACCAGAATGCGGATATCCGAGGTCAGGCGCCGGATCTTGCGCGTCGCCTCCAAGCCCCCGATGCCTGGCATGCGTATGTCCATGACCACCACATCCGGGTTGAGGCGCCGGGTCTGCGCAATGGCTTCTTCACCATCGGCAGCCTCGCCCACCACATTGATGTCTTTTTCTGCGTTCAGCAGATGAACGATACTGGTGCGAACCAGGTGATGATCGTCAGCGACGAGAACTCTGATCAATGCCGATACTCCTGGAAAAGGTGATGTCTGGGACCATGGGGTTGACCGAGTAGAGCCAATGCTCCGTCAGAGTCCTTCTCATGATGCTTTGCGGTAGGTTGTCACAGTTTGTTCCTAAGGGGAATTGGGTTGCCAGGGGGTAGCGACGTTTCCGGCATAGCAATATTGATAGTGTGCCCGTTCTTTGTTAAGCGGTTAATGCTTTGCGTTTTACTTATATGCGGGCGCTTGGTCACAAGTGATACAGAGCTCGCAACATATTGGTCGAACTGGCTTACCTCTATCAACTTTGCCGCTGTAGTGTATCAGTCGTGATGACGATAAGGGTGAAAATAGGCATGCTCGATGCCCCGTTAAAGGTGAGAGTGCACACTTTATTGGTGATTGAGGGGGATCTTCGGCGACGTACTATTCTCCGAACTGACTCAGATGGTTGACCGAGATCAATCGTGGGTGAGGTTGTCGTGGGAATCATCGGGGTGAGGCACCTGTGAGACGCCTGCCTTGCTGCGCATGTCGGGTATCGGTAGCACGGTAGCGATGGCACTCTAGCGGTGCCTGGTCGACCAAAGTTGATCCCTGACACGCTTGCACAGGATGTGATGCACATCTAGATTCAGCCTGACTGGTATGACACGTATACAGTCGTCCTGTCAGGGCGGCAGCTTGACTCGCGGTTTACCGGTCCCTCATCCATCCGTCCAAGAGCACGGGAGAATAACAAGATGCGCTCCAACCAACGCCAGTCGTCACACCGTCTCGCACGTCGATCCCTCCTGGCGGTCGCCGTCGGCCTGAGTATGTCCGCTGCGGCTCAGGCAGAGACCCTGACCTTTGCCCACGTCTACGAAACGTCCGAGCCCTATCACGAGTGGGCGGTGTGGGCAGGAGAAGAAATCGAGAAGCGAACCGATGGTCGCTATTCCGTTGAAGTGCACCCTGCATCTTCTCTGGGTAAGGAAGCGGACATCAATGAGGGGCTAAGTCTTGGTACCGTCGATCTGATCTTTACCGGCAATCAATTCGCTGGCCGTTCCTACGGTCCGATTGGCATTGCCGGGGCTCCCTACATGTTCCGCGACGTCGACCACTGGCAGGCCTATGTGGACAGTGACCTCTTCGCCGAGATCGCCCAGGGCTATGAAGAGGCCACGGGCAACGTCCCGCTGGCCATGAACTACTATGGCAAGCGCCACACTACCTCTAATGTGGCCATCAATACTCCGGCGGACATGGAGGATCTCAAGATTCGGGTGCCCAACGCACCGATGTACATGATGTTCCCCGAGGCGGTCGGTGCCAACCCGACCCCGATTGCCTTCGCCGAAGTCTATCTGGCCCTGCAGCAGGGCGTGGTGGATGCGCAGGAAAACCCGCTGCCCACGATCAAGGCCAAGGCATTCTATGAAGTGCAGGACTACATCAACCTGACCGGCCACATTACCGACTCGCTGATCACTATCGCTGGCGGCCCGCTGTGGAATCGGCTGTCCGAGGAGGATCGGGCGATCTTCCGCGATGTCTACCAGCAAGCCGGCGAGAAGATCACCGCAGATATCCTGCAACAGGAGCAGGACTTGATCGCCTGGTTCGAAGAGCAGGGCGTCACGGTCAACGAGGTCGATACCGAACCTTTCCGTGAGGCGGTATTGCCTGCCCATAACGGTGACGTGGCGACCTGGGATCAGGAAACCTACGACCGTCTCCAGGCCATCGGCCAGTAATTGACGGCCGGGGAGGGCGCCGGTCGCCCTCCCCGAAGGAGACTATCGATGACACATTCTGATGAAGGTGCTGACATCCATCATGCACCTGATGGGGCGGCGCGCCCGTCACCCGATGCCGGCCCATCTTCGGGGCAAGGCCCGAGCCAGCAAACAACCGTCGCATTTGACGTTCCCGAGGACGACGACGCCATTCGCAAGGGTGACGTTGGCCTCGAGGACTACCTGACCTTGGTGGTGTTCTGGTTACTGGCGCTGGATGTCTTTGTGCAGTTCTTCAGCCGCTATGTCCTCGGCAACTCGCTGGCCTGGACGGAAGAGATCGCTCGCTACCTGCTGGTCGCCGTCGGGTTTCTTGGCAGCGCCATGGCGGCGCGCAAGGGCTCGCATATCGCAGTGGAGTTCTTCTATCGCTATCTGTCGGAGCCGGTCGCCCGCACCATGTGGACCCTGGTCGACCTGGTGCGGATTGCCTTTCTCGGCATGCTGGCCTGGATTACCTGGCAGCTGGCGGGACGCACCAATTCGATGATGGTGTCGATAGACCTGCCCAAGAGCCTGCTTTACTACGTGGTCTTCGTCGGCGTGGTGCTGATGCTGGTGCGCTCCATTCAGCTGGCGATTCGCCACTGGAAGACGGGCGAGAGCGAACTGATGTGCCGTGAAGACGACTGACAAGGAATAACAACATGACTGAAGCTATGATCAGCGCTCGACGCGGCTCCGTCATCCCGCCCATCGTGGCGGCGATGGCGGTTGTTGGGTGCGTTGGGCTGGCGCTGTTTGACTACCATCTGTCGTTCTTGTTTGCGTCGCTGTTCACCTTGCTGGTCTGTGGCGTGCCTATCGCGATCAGTCTGGCTGGCTCGTGCCTCATGTACGTCCTGCTCACCGGGCGGGTGCCCGATGTGGTCGTGGTGCACCGGATGATCAATGGTATCGACAGTTTTCCGTTGCTGGCGATTCCCTTCTTTATCCTGGCCGGCAACCTGATGAACAACGGCGGCATTACCACACGCATCTTCGATTTCGCCAAGGCCTTGATGGGCTGGATGCGCGGTGGCCTGGGGCACGTCAACGTGGGCGCAAGCATCGTGTTCTCTGGCATGTCCGGCGCCGCCGTGGCAGATGCCGGGGGGCTGGGTACCATCGAGATCAAGGCCATGCGTGACGCGGGATACGACCAGGAGTTCGCGGTCGGTATCACCGCTGCGTCATCCACCATCGGCCCGATTATTCCGCCCAGCCTGCCGATGGTCATCTATGGTGTGATGGCGTCGGTATCCGTGGGCCAGCTGTTCGCGGCAGGGTTGGTGCCGGGCCTGCTGATGGGGCTGACCCTGATGCTGATGATTACCTGGTTGTCCCGTCGTCGTGGCTATCAGCGTGACGCGCGCTTTTCGGTGTCGGTGCTGGGCCAGACCTTTTCCAGGGCGCTGCTGTCGCTGCTGACTCCGGTCATCATCGTGGGCGGCATTGTGACCGGGGCGTTCACGCCCACGGAGGCGGCCATCGCCGCGGTGGTGTATGCCTTGATTCTTGGCGGGCTGGTCTACCGGACCCTGACCTGGCGACGGCTGCTGAAGGTCAGCTTCGAGACCATCGAGACCACGGCGGTGATCCTGTTCATCGTCGCCGGCGCCTCGATCTTTGCCTGGATACTGACCAGCAACCAGGTCACCCAGCACGTGATGGGGCTGCTCGGCCCGTTCCAGGACAATCCGATTGCGGTCTTGCTGATCATCAACCTGGTGCTGATCGTGGTGGGATGTTTCATGGAAACCATCGCCGCCATCACCATTCTGGTGCCGGTACTGCTGCCGGTGGCGGTGGCCTCGGGCGTCGATCCGGTGCACTTCGGCGTCATCATGGTACTTAACCTGATGATCGGGCTGCTGACGCCGCCGGTGGGGATGGTGCTGTACGTGCTCTCCCGGGTATCGAATATCTCCTTCGAGAAATGCATGCGGGGAACCCTGCCGTTCCTGGTGCCGCTGGTCGTGGCTTTGGCGCTGGTCACCTTCATTCCGGCGATCTCCCTATGGTTGCCGACGCTGGTCTATCGCTGAGTTACGCCGTCGCGTCGGGGTGTGGCGGGTGAGTGAAGGGCTCCCCGCCATGCCGGACGGATTTCACCACACGCAAGGACACGCGAGGATCTCGACATGAGTCACAGCCAATACTTGGCCTGCAGGGTGGGCCACGACGACCTGAGTCGCTTTATCCAACAGGCGCTGGCGGCGGCGGGGGCCGATACCGCGTCGCAGCAGGCGGTGAGCCGAGCCCTCGTCACGGCGTCACTGATGGGCACCGACAGTCACGGTCTGCGGCTGCTGCCACACTACCTGCAGGCGTTGCAGGGAGGGCGCATCAATGGCAGTCCCGAGATGCGCTTTGAACAGCGTCTCGCCGCCACAGGAGTGCTGGACGCAGACAATGGCCTGGGCCACCTGGCGGGTTACCGGGCGATGGAGCACGCTGCCGCCATGGCAAGGCAGGCCGGAATGGGTGCGGTAGCCGTCGGTCATTCTTCTCACTTCGGTGCGGCGGGATGCTATGCCCTGGCTGCGGCGGAACAGGGGCTGATCGGCATGGCGTTCTGCAATTCCGATCCGTTTGTTCTGCTGCATGGTAGTCAGGCCCCCTTCCACGGCACCAACCCCATCGCCTTTGCCGCACCGGTGGAGAACGACGACCCCTATCTGTTGGACATGGCCACCAGCGCGGTGCCCTGGAACAGGGTGCAGCAGTATGCCGCCATTGATCGGCCGCTGCCGCCCGACATTGCCGCGGATGGCAACGGCACCACTACCACTGACGCCAAGCGGGTGGAAGCGCTGCTGCCATTAGGTGGAGGCAGCTTCGGCTTCAAGGGGGCGGGGCTGGCGGGCATGGTCGAGGTGCTTAGCTCGACGCTGTCCAATATGGTCCATGGCTTCCATCTATTGCCCATGGGCGGTCCCGACATGCACACACCGAGAGGTGTCGGCCACTTCTTTCTGGTGATGCATCCAGACGCCTTTGCAGGCCAAGGCGAGTTTGCGCAGCGCATGGGTGACTACCTCAGGGATTTGCGCGGTATGGCGTCAAGCGCAGAAGCGAAGGTATTGGCGCCAGGAGACCGAGAGTGGCAGACCCGTCGCGAGCGACGTGCCGAGGGGATTCCATTGGATCATGCCCAGCGGGATGCCTATCGCCGTATCGCCGAGCAATACCGCGTTGAGCCCCTCAGCGAGGGCTGAAGAGCAAGTCACTCGTCGCGCCAACGATGTCAATGGGCCGCAGACAAGCAGCGACGCACAAGGGCATCGCGGCCCTGGCTGACGCGGGAAGTCCCACAGGGCCACCCTGTTGCAGTACCATGTGCGCCATGCCCCGCATGTCTCGGGGGCGTGATTGAGGGAGAGACGCGTCGATGAGCAGATTTCGGGTGGAGCGCAAGACGCTGTCCGAGCAGGTGGCCGAACAACTTGAGGCCGAGATTCTGGAAGGCAGGTTGGGGGAGAATGATCAGCTGCCCTCAGAGCGTGAGTTGATGGAGCAGTTCGGTGTTGGCCGCCCTGCGGTGAGGGAGGCCTTGTTCTACCTGCAGCAGCTTGGGCTGATCGCCATTAATAGTGGCACCCGCGCCAGGGTGATTCGACCTACCGCCGAGGCGGTGATGGCGCGCCTATCGGGGGTCACTCGACAGCTGTTGGCCAAGCCCGAGGGGCAGCAGTACTTCCAGGAGGCGCGGGCCTTGTTCGAAGTGGCGCTGGCTCGCCAGGCGGCTCAGCATGCCACCGATGAAGAGGTTCAGGCCCTGAGGGATGCGCTGGAGACGCAGCGCTCCGTCATCGGTGACGAGGCCGCGGTCAAACGCGCCGACAACGACTTTCATGGGGTGCTGGCGCGGATCGGTCACAACCCCATCTACGATGCCATCCATCAGGCCCTGTCTGAATGGCTGGACGATCGTCGGGCCCAGGCGCTGCAACAACCCGGAGAGGATCTGGCGGCACTGGAGGCGCATACCGAGATTGTGGAGGCGATTGCTGCCGGTGACCCCGAAGCTGCCGAGTCAGCGATGCGACGTCATCTAGACCGCCATTACGGAACCTACCTGCAGATGAAGCAACGGCTGGGTTCTCGACAGGACGCCGACTGACTCGTATTGGTGGTCGGTATGGTGGGTGCTGGTTGCCAGACGTGCAGGCCCAGGGGCATAACCCTCTGGGCCTGCGTCGTATCTGCTGTCAGCCTATTGCGCTGATGGCGGGGTCGCTCTCGTGTCTCTTGTGTGTGGCGCAAGGGCTGCAGCTAGGCGAGGCAGCGCTCTGCCTTGGCGTCTTGCCATGGCGAGCACAGGCGCCAGTCTTCGCTCCAGCTTCTGTTCATGATTCTGGGCAATATCGACCAGCTGGTGGTCCAGCCAGGGGTTGCAGAAGCGCTCGATGATGCTGTCGACGTACTCGTCGAGCGCCATCCCCGGGTACTCATGATCGAGCACCGGCACGACTTCCTCTCTCAGCATCGCAATGAGTTCACCGCCGAGTCGCGGATCCTCCATGGCTTGGCGCACCAGCGGCAGCTGCTCCATCACCCCCAGCTGCCGCGCTCGCGCCACCAGCCAGGTATGGGCCAGGTTCAGCAGATGAAGCTTGCGACGTTCATAGGGGCCCAGGTCCTCCACCAGCAGCACATCGTCATGCCGAAAGGGAAGTGTCAGCCCGTCCACCTGCTGAATCGCCCACAGGCCATAAGGCTCAGCCACGGCGCCCACCGGCTCAAGCTCGGCGGAGACGATACGATCCACCAAGGTAGGCACCCAGACGCACTCAGCGGTGAGCCATTGCTCGAAGGCGGCATCCTGATAGCTGTCCCGGGCCAGGCCCAGCACCACGTCTCTGAGCACGCCGGCATTGTCGGTCAGCAGTTCACAGGGGAGCAGCGCGACCCCGGGGCGATCAGCGTCGAAGCGTGCCTTGAGCAACTGGGTCAGCTTGGCAGGAAAGCTGACCGGGCATGGCGCCAGCGGGCTGTCTCCGGTGGCGACGAGATAACCCGATTCGCTGGTGTTGGAAACCACATGGGTGACGTCGTTGCAGAAGGTCCGGTGTACCTCCGCCCAGTCCTCCGCGGCCACCAGCGAGCGGGTGATGCTGTCGACAGCGAGCCGTGTGTCGATCAGCTCGCCGTGGCGTCGTCCGCGCAGCTGAACCGGATAGCTTGTTGCCTGGGCGAGGGCGCGGGCCTTGCCGCGACCGGCAGGGCGATCGGAGGTCTGTACGGCGATGATCTCGACGTCACCACCGGCTGAGCGGGCCTGACTGGCGAACAGGTCGACGTGGGCGAGCAGGAAACGTCCCACGCCGAACTGCATCAGCGTCGCCGGAGGCAATGTCGCCGGTGTCTCTGTCGGCGCCAACGTCACAGTGAGACTCCCCGCTTCCAGGGGATGAAGTCATGTTGGGCGAGGCCTACCGCACGGGTGGTGTAGCGCCCGGAGGCGGTCTCGATGCACAGTGCCAGCAGCGCATCGGCCAGCTCGTCGATGGACGTCTCCCCGCGGATGACAGCGCCAGTGTCGAAATCGATGATATCGGACATGCGCTGTGCCAGCTCCGAGTTGCTGGCGACCTTCAAGGTAGGGGCGACCGGGTTGCCGGTCGGCGTGCCCAGTCCGGTGGTAAAGATGATCAGGTTGGCGTGGGAGCCCGCCAGGGCGGTCGTGGACTCGACATCATTGCCAGGGGAGCAGAGCAGGGCAAGCCCCGTCCGAGTGGCCGTCTCGGTGTAGTCGAGCACTTCCACCACCGGGCTGTCCCCGCCCTTCTTGGCGGCCCCTGCAGACTTCATCGCATCGGTGATCAAGCCATCGCGGATATTGCCCGGTGAGGGGTTCATGGAAAAGCTCGCGCCGACGGCTTCGGCGTGTCGCTGATAGGCCTGCATCAGGCTAGAGAAGCGTTCGGCGGTGGCATCATCGACACAGCGGGCCAGCAGCTCATGCTCCACGCCACACAGTTCGGGAAATTCGCTGAGAATCCCGCTACCCCCGAGGGTGACCAGGCGATCGATGGTGCCCCCGACCACCGGGTTGGCAGACAGACCGGAGAAACCATCGGACCCGCCGCATTCGACGCCAATGCGCAGCTTGGAAAGGGGAGCCGGCTGACGGGTCACCTGGTTGGCCTCTTTGAGGCCGTCGAAGATAGTGCCCAGCGCGCGCTCGATCAGCGCATCTTCGCTGTCACTGGCCTGCTGCTCGAGATAGTGTACCGGCCGCAGGCCGTTGGGATCCTTGGTGGCGACCGCCTGCTTGAGCATGGCGATCTGAGCCTTCTGGCAGCCCAGGCTCAACACGGTAGCGCCTGCCACATTGGGATGGGTGATGTACCCGGCGAGCAGATTGCACAATGCCTGGGCGTCGTCGTCAGTGCCGCCACAGCCCAGGGTATGGGTGAGGAAGCGCACCCCGTCGACGTTGGGGAAGGGAGACGTCAGCGGAGCCGAGAGACTGGCGGACGTGTCGCCGTGCAGCATGGTGCGCGCCAGCTGCTTGTAGTCGCGGAAAGGATCGTCACCAAGGGCGTCGGCAACGCATTGGCGCAGCACCTCGATGTTGCGGTTTTCGCAGAATACCAGGGGCACCACGAGCCACAGGTTGGCCGTGCCGACGTTGCCATCCGGGCGATGGTAGCCATCGAAGGTGGTGCCGTCGAAACGCGAGACATCCGGTCCCTGCCAGCTCTGACGACGGCTGACGGGCGTGTCCGAATGGGTAAAGTGTTCAAGGTTGTCGGTACGAATCGCACTACCCTTGGCGATGGCTCGGGTGGCTTTTCCCACGGTCACACCGTACATGGTGACGATGTCGCCCTCGGCGAGGTCCACCAGGGCAAACTTGTGCTTGCGGCGGATCGCCTCCACCAGGGTCAGCGAACCCGCTTCATCTTCGATTTGCTGCCCCACAGCAAGATCACGCAAGGCCACGCGGACGTTGTCGTCGGGGTGCACGCGCAGGCTTTCCTGCGGCAGGTCGGTGGCGATGGTCGCGGTCGAGGCGCCGTGGCTGGCTTGCGTGGTCATGATAGTGATGTCCTCATCGTCACGGTCAATACTGTCGTTATGTGTTGAGAAGCTGGGTATGGCCAGGCGCCAGAAAGAGGGGCGATTGCGCGTCTGCCTTTAGCTGGCTCATAGGTGTCCTGGCCTGTCGCGTTCTAGGACTGATCCGCTGTCCTGTCGGGCACGCTGATCATCGCCTTGATCACCCCGTTGCTGCTGTCGCACCACTGCGCCATGGTGTCCGGCAGCTCGCATAACTCGGCGCGGTGGGTAATCATCGGGGAGACCTTGAGCTGGCCAGTGGCCAGCAGGTCAATCACCTTGGCGAAGTCTTCACCGGTGGCATTGCGGCTGGCCAGCAGGGTCACTTCCTTGGCGTGGAAGTCGGGGTCATGAAAACGGATGTCGGCCTTGACCAGGCTGACCAGCACGTAGCGTCCGCCGTGGCCCACCAGCTCGAACCCCGCCTCCATGGCAGCGGGATTGCCGGTGGCATCGAACACGACGTCGGCCAGGGCACCTTGGTTAAGCTGTACGAGCTGCTGCGCCGGGTCGTCCTGTCCCACCAGTAGGGTGTCATGGAAGCCAAGCGCCTCGCGGCAGAACGCCAGTCGCTCGGCATTGCTATCCAGTACCACCACCCGCGCGCCCTGGGCACGAGCGACCTGGGCCACGCCGATACCGATGGGACCGGTGCCGACAACGGCAACCAGGTCGCGCTCGGTGACGGCGGCGCGACGCACCGCGTGGGCGCCGATGGCCTGGCATTCCACCAGCGCCAGCTCATCCAGCGTCAGCGTCTGGCAAGCAACAAGATGGCCGACGGGGACCGTGAGCCACTCGGCCATACCACCGTCCTGATGGACCCCGACGACCTGCATCTGCTGGCAGCAGTTGGTGGTGCCGCGCTGGCATGCGCGGCACTGGCCACAGTGAAGGTAGGGAATCACGTAGACCTGCTGCCCCAGCAGCTGCGCCCGCAAGGCCCCCGGCACGTCATCGGCCAGGGCTTCAACGGTGCCGGCGAGCTCGTGTCCCAGAACCCTAGGGTAAGAGAAATAGGGCTGACGACCGGAGAAGGCATGGATATCGGTCCCGCAGACGCCGATACGCTGAATGCGCACCAGCGCTTCCCCGGCCTTCGGCCGGGGAAGGGGGCGCTGTTCCAGTCGCAGGTGACCGGGCTCGAGACAGACGGCGACATCCATCTGGGCAGCGGGGGTGGTCATGCCAGCGGATCCGCGATGACCTTCTGGGTCTGCTCGCCCAGCCCTTCGATACCCAGGCGCATGGTCTGGCCCGGGCGCAGGAAGACCGGTGGGTTCTGGCCAAGGCCAACGCCTGGGGGAGTGCCGGTGGAGATGACATCGCCCGGCTGCAGGCTCATGAAACGACTCAGATAGCTGACCAGGAAAGCGACCTGATACACCATGGTCTTGGTGCTGCCGTCCTGATAGCGCTTGCCGTCGACTTCAAGCCAGAGGTTGAGATCCTGGGGGTCAGCGACTTCATCCTTGGTGACCAGCCAGGGGCCCAGGGGGCCGAAGGTGTCGCAGCCCTTGCCCTTGTCCCAGGTGCCGCTGCGCTCGAGCTGAAACTCACGCTCCGACACGTCATTGACGACGCAGTAGCCGGCAACATGTTCGAGCGCTTCCGCTTCGTCGATATAGCGACCGGCCTTGCCGATGACGACACCGAGCTCCACTTCCCAGTCCGTCTTGCTGGAGTCGCGGGGAATCATGACATCGTCATCGGGGCCGCAAATAGCGCTGGTCCACTTGTTGAAGATGACCGGTTCCGGCGGGACCTCAGCTCCGCTCTCTGCGGCGTGATCGGCGTAATTCAGGCCGATACAGATAAACTTGCCGACGTTGCCGACGCAGGGGCCGATGCGAGTATCGGCAGGCACCAGGGGAAGTTGCTCAAGATCCAGGCGGGCGATTTTCTCCAGGCTTTCACGACCCAGTGCTGCGCCGGAAAGATCGTCGAGGACGCCGGACAGATCGCGAATGCGGCCGTCTTGATCAAGGATGCCTGGCGCTTCTTGTCCTGGGTTGCCGAATCTCAATAGTTTCATGGGTGGTCCTTGTGCGTTGTGGTGTCAATGACAGGGCGGCGAAGTGAGGCGCCGAGACCTCACGGCCGACTGGCGTCAGGCTAGCCAGCCTCCATCGATGATCTGACAGGTGCCGGTGGTATAGGCCGATTCGTCTGAGCCCAGGTAGACGGCCAGTGCCGCGATTTCGTCCGTCTTGCCCAGTCTGCCCATGGGCTGACGATCGAGAAAGGCTTGGCGTACCTGAGCTTCGTCCTGGCCTAGCGCGTCGGCTTGCGCGCGAATACGTTCGCTCAGGGAAGGTGATTCGACGGTCCCCGGGCAAATGGCGTTGCAGCGAATGCCATGGGTGACGTAGTCCGCCGCCACCGAGCGTGTCAGGCCGATCACGGCAGCCTTGCTGGTGCCATAGGCGAAGCGTCCCGGCACGCCCTTGAGGCTGCTGGCAACCGACGCCATGTTGATGATGCTGCCGCCGCCCGCATCCAGCATACCGGGAAGAAAGGCGCGAAGGGTGTGGTACATGGCGGTGACGTTGATCGCCATGGAGCGCTCGAAGGCGTCTTCCGAGCATTCGAGCAGACTACCGCTGTGCACGTAGCCCGCGCAGTTGAACAGAATATCCAGGCTTGGCAGTGAGTGCTTGAGGGCGTCAATGGCACTTGGCTGGGTCACGTCCAGGTGATGGCAGTGAAGACGGGGCGTGCCGGCGAGATCCTCCAGCTTGCTCACGTCGATATCGGTGGCGTGGACCTCGGCGCCCTCTGCCAAGAAACGTTCGACGGTGGCGCGTCCAATGCCCTGACCTGCGGCGGTGATTAAGGCGGTCTTTCCTGACAGGCGCATGGCAACTCCTGTAATCCGGGTCATCGTTGTTGTGAATCGTTGTGGACCGTTGTGGACCTCGTTGCTCGGCGACAGCGACCTGCTTACCCAGCGTGTCGGCTGGCTTAGTCTGGTCGCCGGACCTGCTGATCTGCCGCCACCACGGCGAGAGTTCAGAGGCAACCTCAGTCCTTTTCTTCACTTCTCCTGCCGGCCCGTGACAGTGCTCTTCTGCTGTCTCGCAGCTCGGTCATTGCTCGGCCATTCCTCAGTCACGGCTCGGCCATTCCTCAGTCACGGCTCGGCGATGGCTCAGGTATGCCTCAGTTATGCCTCAGTTATGGCTCGGCGGTGTCTTCATGCAGCACCTAACAGGGCATCGCGACTTGCTTATGGTGGCCGTGACGCTGGAATCGCCAGGGCGAGCCCTTTTGTTCGACGTTAGTCTTAGTGGTATGACAGGATGCTAGCATGATGGTAGGTGCAGTATGGCGTAGCTACGAGAGATTGCAATTGCCTGAACGGGTCGACTTTGGTCGAGCCTGATCATCGCGATACGGCGGCAACCACCCATGCGAGGCTTCACTTTAAGGGACTGGGGTGGACTGAGTCGAAGGTGAAAGGGCTGGGTTTGAAAGAGCTGAGCTTGAAAGTGCTGAGCTTGAAAGTGCTGGGCAAAGAACTGGGGTGAGAGGACGGGTGCATAAGTATCGCTCTGGCGCCGTGGCCATGGTCGCAGCAAAGCGCGGTGACCGGCGCCGTCAGAAACAAGCAGCAGGCCTCAGTAAAGAAGGGTCTTTGATGTAAAAAGAGGCGGCCGTAGGTGGCCGCCAGAAGGGCAGGGAACCGGTAAGCGTCAGGCGCTAAGGTGGAATTTGTCAGTCAGGCTATGGGGTGGTGCCCAGTTGGGACTGCGTGCCGCCGCCTGCGTCTACACCAGCACCCTTGCCCGCTGTCAGCACGGGGTAGTACTGGGTGAAGACGAAGTCGTCTGCCGCCGCTGCCGCATGGCAGGCGTTACAGGCGGCGGTGGGAAAGGGGGCCGCAGTCTCCTTGAGGCTTGAGTGATCCGGCGTCGAGAAACTGTAGTAGGCCCAGTTGCCTGGCTCGTCCGGGAAGTGCTCGCTGCTCTTGATGGTGGCCTCGAGGCCGATGTACTCACCCATGAAGTAGCCGTTGCCACTGGCAGCCTGCTTGCTGCCGACGCTGATCAGCTCCTTGACCATGATCGCGCCATCGCGAAACTCGCCAGTCTCCTTCCAATGCTCCCAGCTTTCCGGGTCAAGGTAGACAGCATGGAATTCCGGGAAAGGGGCCTTGCCATTGTTCATGTCATTGGGGGTCAGCGGGGTCCCCACGAACACCCACTCGCGGAAGCCGGTAGGCCGGGTCAACTCCCCGTCCTTGATCTCGAAGTAGGTATCGGCCAGGGCGCTGGTAGCCATCAGGCCTGCAGCCATGGCGGCTGAGTAGCGCAGCAGGTTGAGCATGGTAGTTCCTCCTTGATCGCCCTTGCGCAGGGGACGGCCTTGTAGGGCTGATGTCGCCTCGCTTGTGGGCTGTGCACGGTAGTCGGTCGGTCATAAGGCTCTTGGCTGGCCTTTTGGATTCAGTCCGGTTCCTTTGTCAGTGATTGCCGGTCAGTAATTGCCGGTCATTAATTGCCGGCCAGTGATGGCCAGCCAGTGACTTTCGGTTAGGCGTTTCCGGTTAGTCGTTTCGGGACAGGCGTTTCTGATCAGACGTTTCCGGTCGCTCTTTTAGGAGCGCGGGCGTGGGCGGCTTGCGCTGCTTGGCTATGTCGCTCGGCTATGTTGTTTGGCTGTGTCGCTTGGCTGTGTCGCTTGGCTATGTCGCTCGGCTATGTTGTTTGGCTGTGTCGCTTGGCTATGTCGCTCGGCTATGTTGTTTGGCTGTGTCGCCATGGGGTGCAGCGAGTGCGGCCGCGGGCGCCCGGTGTCGTGGAAGGTATACGTCAAGCTCGAAAAGGCAGCTACGGGTGGTGCTGGAACTCGCATACTGCATGCGAGATTTCTGTAGTATCCGCGCGGTTCAGCTCAGAGTTAGCGGCCGTTGGGGAGACGCGGTGTAGGCACCGCTATAACGAAAAAAGCCCCGTCGCGAGACGAGGCAAAAGGGAGTGGGAGGCGCTGTCTGTGGACCCGAAGAGCCAACCGAAGCGCCATATCAAGGGCTAGCCGCGGCTCTGATGCTTCAGCCAGGCACGGATGCCATAGGTCCAGGGGGGCAACTGATCGGAGCGCTGGACCTGGTTGGTCAGGGCGCCGAGGCGTGGCGTCGAGATGGTGACACGATCACCCAGATGATGGGTAAAGCCCTGGCCGGGACCATCGCGATCCTGGATGGGCGAGAACATGGTGCCAAGGAACAGCATGAAGCCATCCGGGTACTGGTGGTGGTCGCCAATGGTCTGACTTACCAGGTCCAGCGGATCGCGACTGATCTCACGCATGTCGCTGGCGTCTTCCAGCAGGAAATCATCGTCCCCCTCGATACGCAGACTGACCATCGCCGAGCGCACGTCATCCATGGAGAAGTGTTCGTCAAACAGGCGGATGAAGGGGCCGATGGCGCAAGACGCGTTGTTGTCCTTGGCCTTGCCCAGCAACAGCGCGCTGCGTCCCTCGATGTCGCGCAGATTGACATCGTTGCCCAGCGTCGCTCCGCGAGCGTTGCCGCGGGCGTCGACTGCCAGCACGATTTCCGGTTCCGGGTTGTTCCAGTGTGACGACGGGTGCAGGCCGACGGCAGCACCGTGGCCAACGGCGGACAGCGGCTGAGCCTTGGTAAAGACCTCGGCATCGGGGCCGATGCCGACCTCCATATATTGCGACCAGGCGCCTCGGGACTGCAGCTCTGCCTTGAGCGCCATGGCCTCGTCCGAGCCAGGGCGGATCTTTGACAGGTCGCCGCCGATGACGCGCTTGAGTTCTTCTCGAAGTTCACCGGCACGGGCGGCGTCGCCGCCGGCCTGCTCTTCGATCACTCGCTCAAGCAGGCTGACCGCGAAGGTCACGCCGCAGGCCTTGATGGCCTGGACGTCGCAGGGGGCGAGCAGGTAAGGAGCGCTGGAGGAGCCAGCGTTGTCGAGTAGGCGGTCCAGAGTCCCCAGGGACTCGCCCTCGGCGTTGGCTACGATATGTGCAGCGTCATCCCGCTCCAGCAGGTCAGCCATCACGTTGACAGTGGCGGACAGGTCGATCACCTCACCATTACGCACCGTCACGACGACAGGGCCGCGCTGGTCATCACGCCAGACTCGGCCGACCAGCAGGGCGCGCTCGGCGTCTTGCGGTAGCACGTCGCGGGCAGAAGGCAGGCTATTCATAGGGGCATCCTTTGGTTCGTTTGTCAGTTCGCGTTGCTATATGTCGCGTCAGCCGCTCGAGCGTCACATGGGGCAGGGCGTGTCTCGGCCCTGACCACTTTTGGCTTAACTAGCTCTTAACTATGTCTGAACTATTTCTCACCTATCGCTTACCTATCGCTTAGCCCTGGCTCAACCCTGGGTACGCGGCAGGATGCGTCCAGGGCACATCAGGCCACGTGGATCGAGAAGTCGCTTGAGGCCGCGCATGATGTCGTGTTCCGGGGCGGACAGGCTCTCGAGGAAGGGAGGCTGCTTGACGCGGCCGATCCCATGCTCGGCGCTGATGCTGCCGTTGTACTCGCCGACAATGGAGAAGATCTGTTCCTCCAGCTCGTGCAGCAGGCTGCGCTTGGCGTCATCGTCCAGGTGGCCGGGAGGCAGGATGTTGAAGTGCAGGTTGCCGTCGCCGACGTGGCCATAGGCAATGACCTGGGACTCCGGTGACGACTCGAGCACCGCTGCCTCCGCCTGAGCATGAAACGCTGGCAGCTGGGAAATGGGCAGGGAAACATCCGTGCGCAGGTGTTCACCACGGCGCTGCTGGCCCTCGAGCATGGCCTCGCGCAGCTGCCACAGCTGGGCGGCCTGGGTCTCGCTGGAGGCCAGCACGCCATCGTCGAGCAGGCCGTCTTCCATACCACGCTCGAACAGCGCTTCGATCATCGCATCCAGATCTGCTGGCCCACTGGCGGCCACCTCCATCAGCACATACACCGGATGGGCACCGTCCAACGGGTCGGGTAACGTTGCATCGGCTTCGAAGGCCAGCTCCAGGCAGGCGCGGGGAATCAGTTCGAACGCCGTCAACAGATCGCAGCAGTGGCGGCGTGCCTGGGCGTAGAGCCCGAGCACGGCCTCGACGCTGGGACAGCCGATCAGGGCCGTGCGGGTGACCTGGGGACGAGGATAGAGCTTGAGCACCGCTCCGGTGACAATGCCAAGGGTCCCTTCGGCGCCGATGAACAGCTGCTTCAGATCGTAGCCTGTGTTGTTCTTGTGCAACGCCTTCATATCGGTGAGCAGGCGACCGTCGGGCAGTGCCACCTCGATGCCGAGCACCAGCTGGCGCATCATGCCATAGCGCAATACGTTGAGACCGCCGGCGTTGGTCGCGATATTGCCACCGATCTGGCAGCTGCCCTGGGCGCCCAGTGATAGCGGGAAGGTCAAATCCTGTACCTCAGCGGCTTCCTTCACGGTCTGCAGAATGCAGCCTGCATCGACGCTCATGCTGAAGTTGAGGGGGTCGATCGAGCGCACGCGATTGAGGCGCTCGAGGCTGATCACCAGCTCAGGCACATGGCTGTCCGGCAGCGCACCTTCCACCAGGCCGCTGCCACCGCCCTGAGGCACCACCGGAATATCGTGACGATGGCAGTAGCCAAGCACGTCCGCCACCTGCTGGGGTGTGTCGGGCCGGGCGACGGCCAATGGCAGGCCACCGCGTGCTCCGGCCCAGTCGACCAGGTAGCGCTCCATGTCGCTCGTCTCGGTCAGTACCCCCTTGTTGCCGAGGGTCTGTACGAGGAATTGCAAAAGAGGATCGTGGGGGCTCATATGGGCCAACTCCGCTTAGTGGGCGATGGATCGTCGCCCTCCAGTGTCTTGACGAGACAGGCGCTCGGTCGCATCGCTAAAGGGGGCCAGGGCGCCGGTTTTCCGGGCGCCCTGGGTTGTTTACGCTGGCTCACTTGAACCACAGCACCAGTCCAGGGAAGAGCAGGAAGAGCACCAGCAGCGCCACCAGGGTGAAGTAGAAGGGCAGCAGGCTCTTGACCAGGCTTTCCATGCCCACCTTGCCAACGCCACAGCCGACGTAGAGCACGGTTCCCACCGGCGGCGTGATCAACCCGATGCCCAGGATGAAGGACATCAGCACGCCGAAGTACACCGGATCGATACCCAGCTTCACGACCACGGGGGTCATCAAGGGGGCCAGGATCACCATGGCGGGAGTCAGGTCCATGAAGAAGCCGACGATCAGTAGGAAACCGGACAGGATCAACAGCAGCAGCAGCTTGTTCTCGGTGATCGCGGACAGGCTGACCACCAGTTGCTGCGGGATCATGTTGGCGGTCAGCAGCCACGCCAGCACGCTGGCAAAGGCCAGCAGCAGCATGACCACGCCGGTGAGGCGGCCGGTGGCAATGCACAGCTCGAAGAAGCGCTTGAGGGTCAGGCTGCGATAGACAAAGAACGACACCGCGAAGGCGTAGACCAGCGCAATAGCCGCGCTCTCGGTCGGTGTGAAGACGCCGGTCAGGATCCCGCCGACGATGATGACCGGCAGCAGCAGTGCCAACATCGCGTCCTTGAGCGCGCTGGCAAGCTCCGGAAAGGAAAACGCCTGTCCTTTGCCGTTCTTGCGCGACTGCACGTAGGTGGTTCCTGCCAGTGCCAGGGTGATCAAGATGCCTGGCACGATACCCGCCAGGAACAGCTGCGAGATCGAGGTATTGGTCACGACCCCGAACAGGATCATCGGAATCGACGGAGGAATGATGATACCGACCACCGACGCCGCCACCACGATGGCGGTCGCCATGGAAGCGGTGTAGCGGTGTTGCTTCATCGGCTCGATCATCATGCTGCCTACGGCCGAGGCATCCGCCACGGCAGAACCACTGATGCCGCCGAAGAACATCGAGGTCATGACCGCGACCTGTCCAAGCCCGCCTGCCACGAAGCCCACCAGGGCGCTGGCCAGACGTACCAGGCGCGTGGCAATGCCGCCTTCACTCATGACTTCGCCCACCAGGATGAACAGCGGAATGGCGAGCAGCGGGAACGAGTCGAGACCATTGACCGCCTGGTCGACGATGGGGGACAGCGAGTAGTCCGAATAGAAGAAGATAAACAGGCTGATGGCCCCAAGACCAAACGAAATCGGCATGCCGATGACGATGCAGATCGCGAGACCGATCAGGATGCTCCAGAGGATCATGGTTCAGATCTCCTGCACAGGGCCACCAGGGCGAGGGTATTGGCGATCAGGGTCAGGCCAGCCATGACCGGCATGGCGCTGTACAGCCAGGTCTTGGGAATGCCGAGCATCGGGGTCGAACTGGTGTAGCCCGAAATCAGCTCCTTGAAGCCAATCAGGATGCAGGCACAGACCAGGTAGATCACCGCGACTGCGGCAAATCCGAGCAGGCGACGCAGTCCCGCCGGGGCGAGGTCCTTGAAGTAGGTGACGGCCACGTGCTCTTTCTCGAGGCTGCCGAGACCGGCACCGAGCAGCACCAGCCAGATGAACATGACGCGCGACATCTCCTCCGCCCAGGCGTAGGAGGTGTTGAGCACGAAGCGACCGAACACGTTGGCGGTCACACAGAACACGACGCCGAGGACCAGCAGGCCAACGGCCACACGCAGCGTCGTGATGAGCCATCCCAGAATGCCCGGGGTGGTCGTGGAAGATAGGGTGGTCATGGGTCACCTCCGTGGTGACAACAGCACCGCCGCCGCGGGCGGCGGCAGGGCTTGGCGCCACAGCACGGTGCTGTGGCGCCAAGCCCTGTCATGGACGTTCGTGGGTCCGCATCCAGTGTCGTGTCGACTTACTGGGACACGGCGCGGATATCGTCGATCAGCTCGCCGCCAATCTTGTCGCGCCAGTCGTCATAGACCGGGGCCAGGGTGTCCTGGAAGGTGGCCACCTGTTCCGGCGTCAACTCGGTGATGGTCATGCCCTCATCGATCAATTCCTGCTTGATCTGCCCGTTCAGGGTGCGGCTGACATGGCGCTGGTATTCACCCATCTCGCCAGCGGCTTCGACCAGCAGCTGCTGGTAGCTCTCCGGAAGCTTGTTCCAGAAGCGCTCCGACACCAACGTGATGAACGGCGTATAGACGTGATTGGACTCGGTCGCGTAGCCCTGCACTTCGTTGAACTTGGACGACTGGATCGTGATCCAGGGGTTCTCCTGGCCGTCGACCACGCCCTGCTCCAGTGCGGTAAACAGCTCGGCGAAGGACATCGGTGTGGGGTTCGCGCCCAGAGTCTTCCAGATATCCAGGTGGATCGGATTCTGCATGGTGCGGACCTTGAGGCCGTCCAGATCGTCAGGCGAGTCCACCGCCGTCTGGCTGTTGGTCAGCTGGCGATAGCCGTTCTCGGCCCAGCCGATGGCCTTCAGGCCGTTGGTGCTGGCCACCTCGAGCATGCTGTCGCCGATCTCGCCGTCGAGCACCTCATCCGCCACTTCCGGGGTCGGGAACAGGAACGGCAGGTCGAACACCGCGAACTGAGGGAACATGTTGACCAGGGGAGAGGTCGACGGGGCGGTCATTTCCAGCGTGCCTGACTGCAGGGCGCTGACGGCCTGCAGGTCGTCACCCAGCTGGGCGCTGTGGAACAGCTCGACCTGGATGTGGCCGTCACTGCGGGCCTCGACGATGTCTTCGAAGTACTCGAGTCCGCGATACTGCGCACCGGACTGGGTGGTGCCGATGCTGAACTTGAGGGTGTAGTCGTCGCCGTCGCCCTCGACAGTGCTGCCGGAGACCTCGGGAATCGGCGGCATTTCCGTCGCCGCCTGGCTGGTGGCGGCGAAGCCCGCGGCCAGCGACGCGACGGTCAGGGTTGAGATCGCCAGCTTGAGTCGGCTAAGAGCGAAGGGGCCTTGGGGCATTGTGGTTGTTGTCATGGTGCTCTCCTTTCAGAGGCGGTGGTGAGTGGCATGCTGGCCCATCCGACAGGGTGGGATGGGCCGGGGTGGGCGCGATTCAGGCGTCTTGCCAGGCCGCGCCTTCGGGGAATTGGTGGGCGTCGAGGGATTCCGCCTTCATGGTGATGCTGTAGCCGGGCGCCTCGGGTACCAGGTAGCGGCCGTGGCGAATGCGCACCGGATCGATGAAGTGTTCGTGCAGGTGGTCGACGTATTCGAGCAGGCGACCTTCGATGGAGCCGGAGACCGCAATATAGTCGAACAGCGAAATATGCTGGGTGTATTCGCACAGGCCGACTCCGCCGCCGTGGGGGCAGATCGGCACGCCGTACTTGGCCGCCAGCAGCACCACGATGATCACTTCGTTGAGGCCGCCCAGACGTGCAGCGTCCAGCTGGCAGTAATCGATGGCACCTGCCTGGAGCAGCTGCTTGAACATCACCCGGTTGTGGCAGTGTTCGCCGGTGGCCACGCCAATGGCGCCCGGCTGCTTGCCCTGGGAGGGACCGAACACGCCGCCACCGAGACGGCGACGGATCTCGGCGTGGCCGAGGATATCGTCTGGACTGGTCGGCTCTTCGATCCAGTGCGGATTGAATTCGGCCAGACGGCGCATGTTGACGATGGTTTCGTCCACATCCCACATCTGATTGGCGTCCATCATCAGCGTGCGCTCTTCGCCAATTTCTTCGCGCAGAATGGCGGCCCGGCGACGATCCTCCTCGATGTCCCCGCCGACCTTCTGCTTGAAGTGCTCCCAGCCCTCGGCCAGGGCCTCGCGGCAGAGCCTGCGCATCTTTTCTTCTGAGTAGCCCAGCCAGCCAGCGGATGTGGTGTAGCCGGGATAACCGTCGGCGCGCATCTCGGCTTCGCGATCCGCCTTGGTGGCGGCATTGCGGCGGAGCAGGGCAATCGCTTCTTCCGGGGTGATGGCATCCGTGACGAAGCGGAAGTCGAGGCAGCGCACCAGCTCTTCCGGCTGCATGTCGACCAGCAGCTTCCAGATCGGCTTGCCTTCGTGCTTGGCCCACAGGTCCCACAGTGCATTGACCAGGGCAGCGCTGGCCAGGTGCATCACCCCCTTTTCCGGACCCAGCCAGCGCAGCTGGCTATCGCCGCTGGTCAGTTCTCGCCAGAAGGCGCCCATGTTCGCGGTGATGTCTTCCAGCCGACGCCCGACCAGGGTCGGCGCCAGCGCCTTTACCGCAGCGACGCAGAGGTCGTTACCGCGGCCGATGGTAAAGCTCAGGCCATGGCCTTCGGTCTCCTGATCGGTGTGCAGGATGACATAGGTGGCGGAGTAGTCCGGGGCCTCGTTCATGGCATCGGAGCCATCGAGCTGGCGGGATGTGGGGAAGCGAATGTCGCGGGCGTCCACGCGGGTGATGGTGGTCATGCTGGCGGCCTTGTCATTGATGTTGTTGAAAGGCAGGGCTCGATATCGCATCCATTAAGCGCTGTGAAAACGATGAAGAGAGAGACCTGTCAGAAAAATCTGTCGTGATATGTAGTGGCGTAGGGAGAGTCTAATCAGACAGAAAAAAGACCGGCCAATGGAAGTTTTTGTCGTGCCGATAACCACAGGTTATCATGCGTGAATACCGACCCCATCGGAGGCACGCAATGGCCCATGATAGCGGCGTTCACGTCAAGACGTGGCTGCGGGTAAAACATATGATGTTGCTGGTTGCTTTGGACGAAAGTCGTAACATGCATGCCGCTGCCAGACAGCTAAATATCAGTCAGCCGGCCGCCAGCAAGATGCTCAAGGACATCGAGGGCTTTCTCGGTCTGCCGCTGTTCGAGCGTGAACCAGGGCGGATGGAGCCGACTGCCGCCGGTGAGACAGTGCTGCGCTATGCCAGAAGGCTATTGAACGATACCGATCGGCTGGTAGAAGAGCTGTCTTCCTTGCGCGAGGGCGGGCATGGTCGGTTGGCGCTGGGCTCAGTACCCGGTGCAGCACCGGTGATGCTGCCTCACGCCATGGCCGCCTTGAAGCGCCAGCGACCGCGTCTGGCAATCTCGTTGATGGAAAACTCAAGCGACAGGCTGTTGGTGGACCTGGAATATAAGTTGCTGGATGCGGTCATTGGCCGATATACCGACCCCTCCCAGCGCCACCTGTTCGATTTTCTGCCGCTGAAGGAAGAACCGGTATCGGTGGTGGCGCGTCCGGAGCATCCGCTGTGCCAAGGGGTGCCAGAGCTTGCCGAGGTGGTGCGTTGGCCCTGGGTATTGCATCCCATGGCCAGTCCCATGCGCGGCCTGTTTGAAGCGGCACTGGCCGAGGCGGGTGTCGCGTCACCGCGCAACGTCATCGAAACCACCTCAACCCAGGCGTCGCTGCAGCTGGTGGCGTCATCGGACACCCTGTCGGTGTTACCGAGTTCGGTGGTCAAGACCGCCTTTTCCCAGGGTCGCTTTGCGGTACTGCCGCTGACCATCGGTGAGCCGCTTGGCTACTACGGCATCCTCACCCGCAAGAATGAGCCTTGGCCACAAGCGTTGAAGGAGCTGGTGCAAGAGCTGACCGGATAGACCGGACGCAGACGCAATACAGCCGCCCGCTTGTTCAAGGCTTGGGAGCCGGGGCATCGGACGATGTCAGTGCGCAATTTCTGCATAATAGGCAAAGAGACACCAAGGCTGACAGGATGACCTGAGCGCATCATTCCAACGTCAATACTTTGCGGAAATTCGGTATAAAGGGCAGGAAAAGGCACCGCTGACATAGCGGATGTAAGGGGGGCTTCAGCTTGATCGATAGCGGATATCGCCGCCTGATGTTCGTCATTAAGACGATAGCGTTCACGAAAAGGGACCGGCGAGCCTGCCAAAGGGAAAGCACAACCTGGGATAAGGGAGAAACAAGGACCAGCATGATATGCCGGTCCTTGCAGTGCGACGTATTGCCGAATCATCTACCTTCCTGCTGGATGACTGGCGACAAGTCTCACGCCTCGCGCTGGCCATCCACCAGACGACTGAGCTTGAGCGGATTGCCGTCTTTCAGCGCGTCAGGCAGCAGGCTGTCGGGCAGGTTCTGGTAGCACACCGGACGCAGGAAGCGGTGAATGGCAGCGCTGCCCACGGAGGTGGTACGCGAGTCCGAGGTCGCCGGGTAAGGGCCACCGTGAACCATGGCGTGACATACCTCGACACCGGTCGGCCAGCCGTTGGCCATCACTCGGCCGGCACGGCGCTCCAGGATCGGCAGCAGACCACGGGCGGCATCGACGTCGCCATCGTCCATCTGCAGGGTGGCGGTCAGCTGGCCTTCCAGACCCTCGGCCAGGGCCTTGACCTCATCGAGGTCGGCACACTGCACCACCAGGGAGGTGGAGCCAAACACTTCCGCCTGCAGGGCGTCATCCTTGAGGAAGTCCTGGGCGTCGGCCACGAATAGCCCTGCCTGGCACTGGTTGGGACCGTCGCCTGCCGGGCCGCGCGCCACTTCCCGGGCACTCTGGCTATCCGCCAGGGTCTTCACGCCCTGGGTGTAGGCGTCATGAATGCCGGGGGTCAGCATGGTCTG